>JAGWXK010000019.1 GCA_018969905.1 Bdellovibrionales bacterium | reverse complement strand
CCTTTCTGCAAAGATAGAGGGGCTGACGGCGTCTCACGAAATCCTCCACCGACAGAACCATCTGGTGCCGGACCGAGTATCGGAATTGGGCCTCAAGCCGGGGGAACCCTTCGGGATCCTCCACCGTTTGATCGCAAACCTCCTCATGGATCCTGCAAATCTCAAGCGCATCGGCACCATAGCGCTCAAAAAGTGGATCCGGAACCTTCAATCCCCGCGCCCGCGCGGCTTCACGGGCCCTTTGAACTTCTCCCGGAAGGGCCGCTTCAAACAGGGAAATTTCAGTATCCGGCTCCCGGTACTCTTGACCCTCGGTTGCAAAATCCACGATCTCTTCGGCCATCTTTCGAAAGGTCGTATATTTTCCACCCGCAACCAGGACTGATCCTCCGGGACCATGATCAATCGTGTGTTCGCGTGAAACCTTCTGAAGGCTCTTTGAGCCCTCGTCCTGATTCCGATCCGGATTCACCAGCGGTCTGATGCCGATGTAATGATTGATCACATCCGAATCCGTAAGGCTGAGCGAGGGGAAATATTTGGACAAAAGCTCGATCAAATACGCGCGATCCTTCGAGATCGCTTCATTTTCTTCTTCAATTTGATCCGGTGGAAGTGTACACGGCCCGTCGGTCGTTCCGACGATGGTGATGCCGGGACCATAGTCATGTCTTGGAATCGCAAATGCGATCCGGCCGTCATCGATCTGCATGGTGACCGCACCTGGAACCGGAAAGCGCTTCCAGTCAAACACCAGGTGCAAGCCGCGGGAAGGGGCAATCCAGGGTTTCCAGGCCTTTCCATCCAGAAGCGCTCCGACCTCATCGGTCCAAACGCCGGCGCAAACGATGAGCTTTTTGAAGCGAACCTCATGATCACGCCCACTCATCATGTCCCGGAAGCCCACCCTGGTGATATTACCCGCGGCGTCCCTGCTTGAAGTCAAGGCCTTGGTCTGGGAGGTGATGCAAGCGCCGTTTTCATGCGCCTTCAGGAGCACATCAATCACGAGAGCATCATCCCACATCGAGGCGTCATAATATTTGAACGTGCACTTCAATCCCTTTTTCCTGATCCCGGGGATCATGCGTGCGGATACCCCTCCTGAAAATCTCTGATGAAGCGCCGGCGCCCGAAATAGCGAAAGGAGATCATAGAACCACATTCCGGCGCTCAGAAGGGTCGCAGAATGGGGACTGTCGTCGTACACAGGCATGAAAAACGGCAGGGGCCGTACCAGATGCGGGGCCGACTGAAGCAGATACGTACGCTCACTTAAGGCCTCAAAAACCAGCGGGAACTCGTAGTTTTCAAGATATCGAAGCCCGCCATGAACCAGTTTCGAGGAACGGGAAGATGTTCCGTGCGCGAAGTCATCCTTCTCGATCAGTGCAACCTTGTAGCCTCGCGAAGATGCATCCCAAGCGACTCCGGCACCCGTGATTCCCCCGCCAATGATCAGGAAATCAAACTCCTCCGAGGTCAACCGTTCAAGGTTCTTTGCTCGCGTCCGGTGCGAAAACTCTGGAGTCGTATACATTCCCTATCCCCCAATTTCTCTTCAGGTGGTCTTTGGCTTGACCACCATCACATTCAATTCCTGAAGCTGTTGCGGAGTCACGGCAGACGGTGTTCCCGCCATGATGTCGGTGCCCTTCTGCGTTTTTGGAAAGGCCATCACATCCCGGATCGGACCGACCCCGCACAAAAGTGCCGCAAGGCGATCCACACCGAAGGCAAGCCCCCCGTGCGGAGGCGTTCCGTACTGAAGCGCCTCGATGAAGAAACCGAACTTCTCTTTTGCTTCTTCCGGAGTGAGTCCCAGGAGCTTGAACATGGCCGCTTGAACATCCGAGCGGTAGATTCGAAGCGAGCCCCCTCCGACCTCAACGCCGTTCAAAACCATGTCATAGGCGGAAGCCTCGATGTGATCGAGATTTTTGCCTTGGATGAAATCCTCGAAAAACTGGGGCCGCGGCGAGGTAAACGGGTGGTGGCAGGCAAAGAAGCGTCCCTCTTTGTCATCAAACTCAAGCAGCGGAAAGTTCACCACCCACAAAAATGCGAACTTCTTGTCTTCGGGCTTCGGAATCACTCCAAGCCTGTGTCCGAGTTCAAGTCGGATCGCCCCGAGCGCATCAAACACCACTTTGTTCTTGTCGGCCACGATCAACACCAAGGAGCCCGGCTTCAAATTGAGTCTCGCAGTGAGAGCCGCCTTTTCCTCTGCAGAGAAGAACTTGGCCGCAGGACTTTGCATCTCGCCCTCGGGCGTGATCTTGATCCAAAGGAGCCCCCGGGCGCCATAGGAACCCGCAGTCTTGGTGAGATCATCAAGATCCTTGCGCGAAAACTGATCCGCTTTTTCGTGCACCACCAGCGCGCGCACGGATCCGCGAATGCCCCGGGCGTTCGGAGTCAGCGCATTCGAGAAAACCTGGAATGCAGAGGCTTTGAAAATTTCAGACAAATCCTGAAGCTCAAGACCGAAACGCACATCCGGCTTGTCACTTCCAAAGCGGTTCATGGCTTCTGCATAAGCCATTCTGGGAAAGGGCCTCGGAATGTCGACATTCAAAATATCTTTCCAGAGCTTCTGAATCATCTCCTCGAGAATTGGAAACAGATCCTCTTCATCGAGGAAAGAGGTTTCAATGTCGATCTGGGAGAACTCGGGCTGACGATCCGCCCGGAGATCCTCATCCCGGAAGCATCGGGCAATCTGAAAATACCGATCCATTCCGGAGATCATGAGAAGTTGTTTCAAGGTTTGAGGAGACTGAGGGAGCGCATAGAAAGAGCCCGGATGAACGCGCGAGGGAACGATGAAGTCCCGCGCTCCCTCGGGGGTGCTCTTGTAAAGAATCGGAGTTTCCACTTCCACAAAACGGTGCTGATCGAGGTGCTGCCGCACGATCTGAAGCATACGGTGGCGCGTCAGAAGATTTTTTTGGAGATACGGCCGTCTCAGATCAAGGTATCGGTACTCAAGCCGAAGCGACTCTGCCACATCAATGTCGTCCTCAATCGGAAATGGAGGTGTTTTTGCTTCCGAGAGGATCATGAGATCCGTACAAGCGACTTCAATGGATCCAGTTGCAAGCTTGGAATTGGTCATTCCCTCGGGTCGCGCCCGGACCTTGCCCTTGCACCAAAGGACAAACTCGGAACGCAGCTTGCCGGCAAGCTCATGAGACGGACCACCGCCAGGCAAGGCCGGATCAAATACGATCTGAGTCAGACCGTAACGGTCACGTAAATCGATAAAGATGAGCCCGCCATGATCCCGACGCTTGGAAACCCAACCGCAGAGTTGGACTTCCTGACCCAATTGATTGACTCCCAGTTCACCGCAGGTGTGCGTTCGATTCGTTCTCTTTTGACCCATATCGGGATACTCTACCGATTGACGAAAACGTTTACAACAACTACGGTGTAATAAAAGGAAAAATCCGGCGTGAATCCTGAAATCCAACCTGATTTGCGGAACTTTGAGTACCTCAAAAGTATCAACGCGGACTACATCGAAACCCTCTATGAAAGTTACCTGAAGGATCCGGGCTCGATTGATCCGTCATGGAGATATTTCTTTGATGGAGTTTATCTGGGCGAGGTCACCACACTGGTGGAGGCCGCTTCCGCAGTTGCCGCAACCGGAGCGACCTCCGGAGTTTCCGCAAACCTCAAGCTCGAAATAGGTGCCCTGAAGGCAATACAGTTTTACCGGGAACAGGGTCACTCGCTGGCCAGAATCAATCCGCTTTTTGATCCATCCCTTCCGGCAAACTACCCGGATCTTGAAATCTTTGGTCTGAGCGCGACCGATCTTGAGCAAACAGTTCAGGCGGCAGGCTTCGCAGGACTCCCCGCAGGCACACTCCGATCCCTGATCGAGACTTTGCAGAAGATGTATTGCGGCCCGATCGGAGTGGAACTTGCACAGCTCCAGACCGCGGCGGAGCGGGATTTCATTCAGAGCTCTATCGAAGCTCTCTCCGGCAACTATTCGGTTTCAACGGATGACAAGAAATTCATCCTGCGTAGGGTAACCGAGAGCGAAACTCTCGAGAGATTCATACATACCCGCTATGTCGCTCAAAAACGCTTCTCGATCGAGGGCGGAGAGGCGCTGATTCCGGGACTTGATGCCGTGATTGAAACTGCCGCTTCCCTTGGTGCGGAAGAAGTGGTTCTTGGAATGGCCCATCGCGGGCGATTGAACGTCCTGATCAACACCCTTCGAAAAAATCCGGAAACGCTGTTTGCGGAGTTTGATGACAACTATCGGTTGTCCACCGACCATGGCGAGGGTGACGTGAAGTACCACAAGGGCCACTCGCTCGATCACGTGACCCGCCAGGGAAAATCCGTGCATCTTTCGATGGGCTTCAATCCCTCGCACCTCGAATTCATCAATCCGGTCGTGATGGGAATGGCTCGCGCAAAGCAGCGTCTTCGCGGCGATGAATCGAAAAACGGTGTCCTGTCAGTCCTTATGCATGGGGATGCCGCTTTTTCAGGGCAAGGCGTGGTGTATGAGAGCCTTCAGGCCTCAAAGCTCGAGGGCTATTCCGTGGGCGGGAGCATTCACATCATTTCAAACAATCAAGTGGGTTTTACGACCGATCCAGCAGACTCGCGCTCGACCCGCTACTGCAGCGATCTTGCAAAGGCCTTTGATGCCCCTATCTTTCATGTGAATGGCGATGACCCCGAAGCGGTTTGGCACGCACTCAGGATCGCAACCGCGTTCCGGTATCGCTTCCAGAAAGATGTGTTCGTGGACCTCGTCTGCTATCGTCGCTATGGCCACAACGAAGGCGATGAGCCCTCCTTCACTCAGCCCGCGCTCTACAAGAAGATCACGGCCCACCAGACCCCTCGCGAAGTCTATGCGGAAAGACTTGCCACTGAAGGAGTAATTTCGATCGAGGACTCGAAGCTTCTGGTCGAGCAAGCGCAAGCCCCACTCATCAAGGCTCTAGAAAAGGTGCGCGCTGAAAAGCCCGAACCTTCCTATTCGGAATACCAAGGCCCTTATTGGTCGAAGTACCACTCCGCCCATGGCGACGACCTTTTCAAAGCCGTAAAAACCGAAGTGAGCGCAAACGAACTCATCACGCTCTCAAAAAAGATCAATCGCTTCCCGGAAGGCTTTAAGGTTCATCCAAAGCTCGAGCGCCTGTTTGAAAGCCGCATCAGCACCATGGAACAAGGAAAGGGAATCGATTGGGGGAATGCGGAGGTGCTTGCCTATGCAACCCTGGTTCATGAGGGAATTCCGGTTCGCATGTCTGGGCAGGATGTGAAGCGCGGAACCTTCACCCACCGTCACGCGGCGGTCTTTGATTTCAACACTAACGCAGCCCACATTGCGATCAACCACCTCCACCCGGATGCGAAGCTTTCCATATTCAACTCGCATCTCTCTGAAACCGCAGCCATGGGAATCGAGTTCGGATATTCGGTCTCAGATCCGGATTCACTCGTGATCTGGGAGGCCCAATTCGGAGACTTCTCGAATGGCGCGCAGGTGATCATCGATCAGTTTCTTGCGACCTCCGAGTCCAAGTGGCATCGGGCTTCCGGCCTCACCCTTCTCCTTCCTCACGGATTTGAGGGCCAAGGACCGGAACACTCCTCTGCCCGCTTGGAGCGCTTTCTTCAGCTTTGTGGAAAGAACAACATGACCGTGGCCTACCCCACTACGCCAGCACAAATTTTCCATCTGCTCCGGCGCCAGGTAAAGCGTCCATTCCGAAAACCACTCGTGGTCATGACTCCAAAAAGCCTGCTTCGTCATCCGAAAGCGGTTTCGGAACTCTCAGACCTTACCGATCATTCGTTTTTCGAAGTGCTCGATGATCACCACTTCAAAGATCCGAGAGCCGCAGGCGGCGTAAAGCGCCTCATGCTTTGCAGCGGAAAGATCTATTACGAACTTCTCGAGGAACGCGAAAAAAGAAACGCGCACCACATTGCACTGCTCCGACTGGAGCAGCTCTACCCATGGCCTGAAACCATGCTTGCCTCCGTGATCGAAAAGTACGGAAACGCAAAAGAAGTATTCTTTGTGCAAGAAGAACCAAGAAACATGGGTGCCTGGATGCATTTCCAGGGAATGTGGGGCGGTGCGCTCTCGAATTTCGGCGCAAGATTCCCGAAACTGGGCCTTACTTATGTC
The DNA here is from genome assembly GCA_018969905.1 of Bdellovibrionales bacterium. Taxonomy (GTDB): domain Bacteria; phylum Bdellovibrionota; class UBA1018; order UBA1018; family CAIMNF01; genus CAIMNF01. The sequence continues at coordinate 25,310 of JAGWXK010000019.1, read as the reverse complement.
GGTCGCGAGATCTGCGCGTCTCCTGCCGTGGGATCGAAAAAACTCCACGATAAGGAACAACAGGAAATCATTTTAAAAGCTTTTCAAGATTAGGAGACACCATGAAACACGAGATCCTTGCTCCACTGGTTGGAGAATCCATCACTGAAGTGAGCATTTTGAAGTGGTCCAAAGCAAATGGAGAGGCTGTAAAGGCTGGCGACAAGCTTTTGGAGATTGAGTCGGACAAGGCTACGGTCGAAATCGTAGCGGAGCATTCGGGCGCGCTCACCATCTTGAAGCAAGACGGCGAACGCGTGGCCGTGAAATCCGTAATCGCTTTCATCGACGATTCCGCAAAGGGTACCGCATCCGCAGGCGCTCTAAAGGCTCCGCCCCCGCCTCCTGGCGCTGGAAGTCCTGCTCCAAAGAGCCCGCCTCCCACTCCTTCCTCAGCAGCTCAAGCCACGAATGCCCAGCTTGAAACCCTGAGCCCGGCCGTGAGGAAGGCCGTGGTGGAGAACCAGATCAATCCGGCCCAAATCCATGGCTCCGGCAAGGACGGAAGAATCTTGAAGGGTGACGTGATGGCTTTCATCGCCTCCGGTGGCGCAAGATCCGCTCCCACGGTGTCTTCCATGCCGACGATTCAAGATAAACCGGGCGATCGCCGCGTTCCGATGCCGGGCATCCGGAAGCGAATCGCAGAAAGACTCGTATTTGCCCAGCACACGGCTGCGATCCTTACCACATTCAACGAAGTGGACATGAAACCAGTTCAGGATGTCCGCGCCCAGTTCAAGGACGCCTTCGAGAAAAAATTCGGTGTGAAGCTTTCCTTCATGTCGTTCTTCACCCGCGCCTGCACGCTTGCCCTGAAGCAACTTCCTGCCGTAAACGCATCGATCGACGGAAACGATATCGTCTACCACGATTATTGCGATGTCGGTGTGGCCGTAGGCACCGAGCGGGGTCTTGTGGTGCCGGTCGTTCGGGGTGCCGAATCCTTGAGCTTTGCCCAAATTGAAAAAGCAATCGGCGATCTTGCGCTAAAGGCCCGCTCCAACAAACTCTCGATTGCGGACATGACCGGAGGCACCTTTACCATCTCGAATGGCGGCACCTACGGATCACTTCTCTCGACTCCGATTTTGAATCCTCCTCAGAGCGGAATTCTCGGAATGCACAAGATCATGGATCGACCGGTTGCGATCAATGGCAAAGTTGAGATCCGGCCGATGATGTATCTGGCACTCTCGTATGATCACAGGATCATTGATGGAAAAGAGGCAGTGACCTTCCTTGTGACGCTTAAGGATTTGCTCGAGAACCCAACCAAACTTGGCCTTGATTTCGCCTGAACCTAGGAAAAGAAACCATTATGGAACAATTTGATCTGATCGTAATTGGCGGTGGACCTGCGGGATATGTGGCTGCAATTCGGGCCTCCCAGCTCGGCATGAAAGTGGTGTGCGTGGAAAAGCGCGCTACACTAGGCGGAACCTGCCTCAATGTGGGCTGCATTCCGTCTAAAGCACTCCTTGATTCAAGCGAGCACTTCTCGCTTGCGAAGCACAAGTTCCGCAAACACGGAATCGAGATGAGTGATCTCACCATGAACGTGCCTCAGATGATCTCGCGCAAAAACGAGGTGGTGAAACAACTCACCCAAGGGATCGCAGGACTCTTCAAAAAGAACAAGGTCGAGTGGGCGCAAGGATACGGACGGTTTGCCGGAACGGATGGGTCTTTCAAGATCGTCGAAGTCGATGGCCCCACTCCTCGCAAACTGAAAGCCGAAAAAATCCTGATCGCAACGGGGAGCGAAGTGATTGAGCTTCCTACCCTCAAGTTTGACGGCAAAAACATCATTTCCTCGACCGATGCACTCGAACTCGCCTCGGCTCCCGGACACATGGTCGTAGTGGGTGGCGGAGTCATCGGGCTTGAGATGGGCTCGGTGTGGAGCCGGATCGGCTCGAAAGTGACCGTAATTGAGTTTGCAGACAAGATCCTGTCTGTCATGGACCAGCAGATTGCAGCGGAAGCCAAAAAGAGCCTCACAAAACAAGGTCTCGAATTCAAAATGAATACCCAAGCCATGGGCGCGAAAAAAGTGGGCGATAAGATGCACATCGAGGTCATGGACCGCGCCACCCAGGCCCGCGAAACCATCGAGTGCGACATCATTTTGGTGGCGACCGGCCGCCGCCCTTTCACCGATGGCCTTAAGCTTGAAACCATCGGACTTTCGGCAAACGACAAGGGCCGAATCGACATCGACGATCACTTTGAGACCAAGATCAAAGGCGTATATGCGATCGGAGATTGTGTTCAAGGACCGATGCTTGCCCACAAAGCGGAAGAAGAGGGCATGGCCGCGGTTGAAATCATGGCGGGCCAGGCGGGACATGTGAACTACCACACCATTCCTTGGATCGTGTACACTTGGCCCGAAATCGCAGGCGTTGGGTATACCGAGGAAGAGCTGAAGACCAAGGGCATCGAATACAAGGTCGGAACGTTTCCTTTCCTTGCCAATGGTCGCGCAAAAGCCATGGATGAAAGCGAAGGCCTGGTCAAATTGCTAGCCGACAAGAATACCGACAAGCTTCTTGGCATGCACATTTTTGGTCCCCGCGCTTCCGACCTCATCGCAGAAGGATCAACCGTCCTTGAGTACGGCGGATCCGCTGAAGATGTGGCACGCACCTGTCATGCGCATCCGACTCTGGCAGAAGCCGTGAAAGAGGCGGCTCTTGCAGTCGACAATCGAAGGATTCATCTCTAATGCGAATCGGGATCATGACCGGAGGGGGAGATGCTCCCGGTTTGAACGGAATCATCGAATCCGCATCCCGCGTACTTCTGAGCCATGGTGCGGAAGTGATCGGGATTTGTGACGGCTTTGAGGGAATCTTTTCCGGCAGAACCAAACCCATCACTCGCGATTCGATCAATGGAATCCATGCGGTGGCGGGGACCTATCTTGGCACCTCCAACAAATCAAAACTCCACGGTCGAAGCGAAGAATTCCAAACCGGATTCCGGTCACTTAAGCTCGATGGATTGATCGCAGCAGGCGGAGACGGAACCTTCAAGGGAATCCGTGAGCTTGCTCCCGATGTGAAAGTCATCGGAGTTCCAAAGACCATCGACAATGACCTTCAAGGCACTGAAATCACCTTTGGATACGATACAGCTTGTTCTGTGGTCTCTGAGTCAGTTGACTCTCTTCGGGCTACTGCGAATGCTCATCATAGAGTGATGGTGATTGAAACCATGGGCAGGTCTGCAGGATGGATTGCTTTGGGCGGAGGTTTGTCCTCGTATGCAGATGTGATCCTGATTCCGGAGCGCCCTTTTTCCAGGCCAAAACTTTCAAAGTTCTTGACCAACGCTCATGCTGCCGGAAAACCCGGCATGGTAGTGGTTGTGTCAGAGGCCGCAAAGGCCATTGGTGAGGATCCGATCTTTTCAACCTCACCCCACTCCACCGGCATTCGTTTTGGCGGAATTGGCGAGCGCCTTGCGCGCTGGATTGAGCAAAATTCCCCCTGGGAGGCCCGCCACGTTGTGCTAGGCCATCTCCAACGCGCCCGCTACCCGACCACAACGGATCGATTCCTGACTGCCTCCATGGGCGCGAAAGCTGCGACCCTCGCTCTTACCCACCAATGGAACCGCGCCGTGGTATATCGAAATGGAATCGTGACTGACGCTCCCCTTTCTGACATTCAAGGGGAGCCGCGCGAAGTGGATCCTGAGCATCGGTGGGTGAAACTTTGTGAGGCACTTGGGATCTTTATCTGATATAAAGGCTCCGATGTTTTTGCGATTTATCCTTGTTTCAACTGCGCTGATTTCATCAACTCCGGCTTTTTCTGAAAAATACTTCTTACTGGATAGCCGTCAGACCTCGGGGTTTACCACGATGGCCGATGCGTTTGAATCTGAATGCCATTTGAATTCCTCGGGTAAACTCTCTGGAATTCTTCGACGGGGCCGAACCGAATCAGGCGGTTGGATCTCCCAAAAAAAGATTAAGATTCTCCTGACCTTCACTGAAACAAAGGAAGTCATTGCCCTTGTACAGGCCTCTCAAAACGGACCATTCCGGGAAGAACCTGCTATTTGTGATACAGGCGACCTCCTCATTCGGGGAAGCTCAGGCAAAGGCTCATTTCCTGTTATTGAAATCCGGGATTGCGCGAGGGGAATCACCAACGAGAGCCCTTCTGCCAAACGACTGGAAGAGTGGGTCAGGCATCATTGCCTTTGGTCTTCCTGAAGGGATTCAGGATCAGCATTGAACAAGATCAATCCCGCCAAAAATGCCGTCCTGTTAGGATAATTGAGCTTGATTCTCCCACCGCCTTTTGCTTCGATGTTCGAATACTTTTGAGGGAAGACTCCAAGATCATCCCTGACCTTTAGGTCAATCTGATCAAATACCGGATCAACCAAATTCATCTCGTAGGCTCCGGTAGGGTTTTGCACATAAAGAACCAATGAGGAATCGTCGGAATCAATCTTCTTTCCAAAACCCATTACACCTACCGAATGACCGGATGTTTTCACCCACTGTTTCTTTAGCTCATCCCACTTCATGTGGGCAAAAGACGCAAGTACCTGGTATCCTTTTTGAATCGCGCTCACCAAATCCTGCAAGGTGGGCTTTTTATCCAAATACACGACCCCTGGCTCAACGGTGCTATCCACATCTTCCCGGATGAGCTTTACCGAGGAATCTCGGTATCCGGACTCCCGAAGGAGCCGAATGATGCACATCACTGAGCTCCAAGGATCGAAGGTATTTTTCGACTCTTCATAGCTGCATCGACTTGCGAGCTCCCGCACCAAAATTGATGTATCTACACTTTGTCCGTCTGGAGAAAGTCCGGGAAATTTTAATGCACTCGCCCTTGGACTTGTTCTTGAGTACTCGTGGATCAGTGCGTTCCCGATTGCCGCGGGTACACACAGATTCGATGCTCCATTCCCATCCGCATTGAATTTCACAAAAAAATCTTTTAGCGCAGGATCGTTCTGCGAGACGTAAATGGAGGATGCGCGATTGATCCACATGGTGAAACCCTCCGGTCTCACAAGTTGCTTTTCTTGAGAGAAGATCGGCAACACCGCGGAGAGCGCAATGTACGGTGAAAAAAAACCGAACATCAGGGGAACAAGGACCTGAAATTTCATGCTATGCACTATTACACACTTTTTATTTAAAAGCAAATTAAAACGGTCAGGAAATTGAAATCTTCCCAGTATTTTCAACAATATAAGTTGAATCACTCCTTAAAAAGCCAAACCAAGCTTTAGCGTCAAAAGATAATGAATTCTTAGCGTCTTCACTCCCCTTGATAATCAAAAAAATGCTCGGGAATCCTGGGCAACAAGACCTCATCAACCCTTCATGGAAGAAAGGCACATAAATGAGATCTCTCGCAGTACTGCTTTCATTCGTCATCCTCTCCGCCTGTGGTTCCGCAGTAAGTGGAATTCCAAATCAAACCGGGGTCCAAACTCCGGGCGCGAATCCCGATCCGGATTCCTCCGCCCAAACCTACTCCTCGAGCTGTGATTCGAATGATCCGGAGTTCCAATGTCTTGGATTGAAGATTGTTTCTTTTGAGAACGAAAACGGTTCTGCAGTACTCAAGGAATCCGAATCCTTGAAACTGGTTGCCGAAATGAACCAGGTCTGGAAGACCTGTAAAATCGGATTTCAGCTCGAAAAATATGAATCCCTTCAGCCGCAAAGCCAGGGACTTCCCTACAGCCCGGATTGGAAAAGGGACTCCGACACCATTCGTGCCCGCTTTGACGAGGAAAGCAGGTTCCTGGTGGTCGCAGTGGGTCCATGGACGAATGCCACCATTGCCGTAGCGCAGATGCCGGGAAAGGGACCATTCGGAGTGTTAGTTTCGGAAAAATATTCCAAAAACGCGCTTACAGTCGGACATGAACTTGGACACTACCAAGGGCTCTATCACCTTCGAAACAAGAAAAACCTGATGAATTCTTTCATCGGTCCCTTCACATCAGGACTGGGTTCCGCCCAATGCTCGATCGCCCGCAGAACCAATGTCAGGTACTGGCAGAAAATGCTTCGTGGCCGGAGTGCCGCTCTTTTGAGAATAGCAGCGCAAGAACAGTAAACAGCATTGCATTGACTGCAATTAGCTCGACACCCAGACGGTAGCCACCCCACCACCGTGGGAGTGAAAAATCAATCCACGCGGTGATTCCGATCGCGGCAGTTGCCAAAATGGGAACATGACGGTGGCGAAGCCGGATCCTGGTAAAGATCCCGATTCCAAAAAGGCCGATCAAGGGACCATATGTATACCCGGAACATCGAAGAACCAAATCGATCAGTGATTTGGTTCCAATCCAGTGAATGAAAAAGATAAGTCCCAGGATCAAAAGAGCCGCCAGACCATGCACCATGCGCACCGGAACCCGGTTTCGAAGGCGGGCAGGAAGAAGATCTATCTCGATCGAAGAAGCGATCGCCGGGAGAATGGTGCCCGCACTACTGAAGGTCGCGGCGGAAAGTCCGATGATAAACATCATCACTGCCGACTTGCCGAGTGTGGTCAATGTGAGTCGGGAGAGTGTTTGATCAAAGGCGATCATCCCAGCTTCGTTCAAGGGAGGAGCAAGTGGAGAGGTTAAATAGTGCTGATGCACAAGTGCCCCAAGCGCCACAAAGACAAAGTTCACTGCCACCATTACAAAGGCCAGAGTGTACATGTTCTTTTGCGCATCACCAAGCTTCGGGCAACTCAGGTTCATTTGCATGATATTCTGGTCGAGTCCATTCATGGCGCATGTGATGAGCATGCCCCCAAAAATCTGTTTCAGGAAAAAACTCGGCTTCGATGGATCCGTAAAAAACAGCTGTGGTTCGCTGATCGCAGACACTGGGTCAGGTGCAGAACCCCAGAGGGCAGCAAAAAGAAATCCAATCGCAGTAAGTAGAATCACCGACTGATAGGCCTCCGTCCAAACAAGACTCTTGATTCCGCCCTTATAGGTATAGAGCACGATCAAGGCAACCGATATGGTGAACGAGAGTGCCGGAGTAAGTCCGATTCCAGAAAAGATCACCTGGTGCAGAATCATTACCGAAATGTAAAGACGGGCTGCGGACCCGAAGGTGCGCGAAGAAATAAAAAGAATCGACGCGGTTTTTTGAGCAAAAGCACCGAATCGCTCGCCAAGGTACGCATAAATGGAAATCAGGTTTCGATCGTAATAGATGGGGAGAAGAACCCTGGCGATGATCAGGTATCCAAGAAAGTATCCAAGAACGATCTGAAAATAGGAATATCCCTGTGAAAAAACAGAACCCGGGACAGAGACAAAGGTTACGCCCGATACCGAATCGCTGATCATTCCAAGCGTGATCAACCACCAAGTGGATTTTCTGCTCCCAATGTAGTAATCCGCGAGCGTGGCAGATCTTGCCCGATAAAAGGAAAGCGCAAGAAGACTTACAAAATAAATTACGAGAGCGAGAAGCCCCCAAAAAGGGATCCATTCCAAACTTGAATCAGGCATCAGGCAAGGGTACCATAGCAGCCGCCCTTCCACCTTATCCATTGAGCGGATCGCATGAAAAATCCATTTCATTCATTGGAAAAAGCGTCTATAACGTCCCCCAAATGGCCCCTTTTGAACAGAACATCGATCGATCCATTGAGATCGTGGTGGCAAAAAACATAGTAAAGTCTTTCGCGTCTTTCGAAGCCCTTCGGGATGTCAGTCTGACTGTGAAAAAGGGCGAGGTAGTGGTGATCATCGGCCCCTCAGGGTCCGGAAAAAGTACATTCATCCGGACATTGAACCGGCTGGAAAACTTCGAGGGGGGCTCGATCATGATCGACGGAGTTCTTCTGGAGGACGGGCCCAGTTTGAACGTGATCCGAAAAGAGGTGGGAATGGTGTTTCAGAGCTTCAACCTCTTTCCCCACCTGACCGTTCTCCAAAACATCACCCTGGCCCCCATGAAGGTAAGGGGCATAGATCCTGGAGAGGCAGAAAAGACCGCTCTTGATCTTTTAAGGCGGGTTGGCATTGCAGAACAGGCTCAAAAATATCCCTCCAGCCTCTCAGGCGGGCAGCAACAAAGAGTGGCAATTGCGCGGGCACTCGCAATGCAGCCAAAAGTCATGCTTTTCGACGAGCCAACCTCGGCACTGGATCCGGAAATGGTCAATGAAGTCCTGAATGTGATGAAGGAGCTGGCGCTCTCGGGTATGACCATGATCGTGGTGACCCACGAAATGGGCTTTGCCCGCGAAGTCGCCGATCGCGTTGTGTTTTTCGATCAGGGACGGATTGTGGAAGAAGGGCACCCAGATATTTTTTTCCGGAATCCGACCCATGAACGGGCCCGTGCATTTCTTGGACAGCTCCTCAACGCTTGAACCGGCGCTTTCCCTGGCACGAACATTGAATATCAAGGATGCATGAATGTGCTTCGCATTGATGCTTGCTCGCTTGGCGTGTTCAAAACCTTTGACGGGTACCGTGCTCCGGAGTTCCTGGATATACAAACCCAGTCCATGAGCCCCGATTTACTGGAGGACCTCCCCCATCTCGGTCTTGCCATAGTCGGTACCCGTCACCCCCAAAACCGTTCTTTGCGGATTCTCGCAAGAACGGTTGAAAAGCTGAGCGGAAGCGGATTGATCATCATTTCGGGATTCGCCAGAGGAGTGGATTCTGCCGCACATGAACTGGCCTTAAGACATGGACTCAGGACCATCGCGATCCTCGGATGTGGAATTGATGTCGATTATCCCAAAGAGAACCGCCGATTGAGAGATCAAATTCTACTCGAAGGCGGCATGATTCTTTCTTCTTTTGATCGGGGAAGCCCCCCACTTCCGCATGCCTTTCATCAACGCAACGGAATGATTGCCGGGTTTTCAAAAGCCGTGTGGGTCGTTGAGGCGGCAGGCGTCTCCGGCACCCTGAACACCGCTTCTTGGGCACAAAAATTCAATCGTGACCTTTATGCAACAAGTTGTTTTCCAGATGACCCGTTTTTCCAAGGCAATCAAAAAATCCTGAGCCAAAGCCAGCCGGATCGTTATCCGGTCGCTCATCCGTTTTTCGGACCGCAAAGCCTTGCCTGTACCTGGCCCGAGATGCCACTGAATCGAGACACTCAAACGAACCTTAACTTTCCGCGTTGTGAGCGCACCCGGCTTCAGGAAATGGTCCTGTCCATCCAGTCCGAATTCGGAATTTGTCACGGAATCGCCCTGATGCAGGCTGATCTTGAAGCGGGCACACCGCCATCAACGCATTTTCGGGAACTCGAAATCGAAATCCGTGAGGGTCGCATCCAAAAACATGCGAATGGCTCCTTGGAAACCAAAGCATGAGATGAGCCGGTCATCAGCCCCCCGGGGGACTGAAAAAATGAAGATCAAGGATGTTTCCATCACAGCGATTGATCGCCCTGGTGATGACCCTCTCTAGTTCTCCGAGATTGCCTCTCCACTCCCGGGCACTCAGCTCCTGAAGAACTGTCTCACTGCATTTGGGCGCTGGAATTCCCCTCACTCTCGATGCCTTTTCAATAAAATAAGGAATGAAATCACTGATCAGATCTTCTCTTCGATTTCGAAGCGGAGCGAACCCGAGAATCTCGGTACTCAATCTTTGTTGGAGTTCGATATGAAAACTTCCCTCCCGGAAGGCGACACCCGGATCACGGGAACTCGTAGCAATGATTCTGAATTCCATTGGAATCCGATTGACTCCGCCTGTTCTAGTAAAATACTCCATCTCGAGCGCCACAAAAAAACGGTTCTGGGCCTCAATCGAAAGACTGTCGATCTCCTCAAGAAAGAGAATCCCGCCTTGCGCAAGCTCAAAAGCTCCAGGTTTTGTAAAAAAACTCAGTGGAGTCGCCCCCTTCTCGACCCCGAACAATTCGGCCTCCTGAAAAACAGGCGGGATCGCATCAAGATTGATCTGAATGAACGGACCTCGCGATCGATCGGACTTACGATGAATCTCACGCGCAACACTTCGTTTTCCGGTTCCTATTTCACCCGTCATCAAAACAGGGCCTGCAGACTTTGAGATACGCTCGACTTCCGCCCGGAATGCAACGGCTTCCTCACTTCTTCCGAACAAGGGAATGGGAACGGCTCCGACCCCCACCGCACTCATCATCTCGGTAGCGGGCTCACGTCGCCTCCGGATCCTACTCTGAATCGCTTTCTCGATGATTCGAAAAAGCTCTTCATTCTGAAAAGGTTTCAATACGAAGTCAAAAGCACCTGCCTGCATGGCGGCAACCGCCTTTTCGATTGTCCCAAACGCCGTGATCATGACTACTGGAAGATCAGGTGCGTACTGCTTGCAGTAATTCAGGACATCCATGCCCGAGGCGCCCGGCATTTGAAGATCCGTGATCACAACATCAACCGCCTCCGTATTGAGAGAGAGCTTGGCGGAGTCAAAGCCCTCGTGAGAGAGGACCTCATAACCCGCACGGATCAGCGTGGCTTCCAGAATCTTTCGAAGATTCGTTTCGTCATCTATCACAAGAATCTTATCGCGCATCCGGATACTCCACATTCACACGGGTTCCCTTCCCCGGCGCAGAATGAATCAAAATCCTACCACGATCCGCACGAACGAGCTTCTCGCAGATCGACAAGCCAAGTCCCGAGCCCTCCTTGAAAGTTGTGAAGAATGGCTGAAACACCTTTCCGAGAGTCTCCTCGTCCATCCCGATTCCATTATCTTTCACTTCAAAACCAGTGGGATGAATGGTGACTACGATTTCGGGTTCTCGTGTTCCTTCAAGTGCTTTCACGGAGTTATTCATCAGGTTCGATATCACCTGTCGGACCGAATCGGGCACCGCCCACACCACTCCTCCGGATGCAAGACTTCGAACCTCCAACCGTATTCCTCGGGGCATTCCAGCTCTCATTTGGTTCACCACCCGTTCAACCAGCTCCCCCGGATTCACTTTTTCCCTTTTTTCCTCATGACTCCTCGAAAAGTCCAGAAACTGGGAAACCAATCGGTTCAAACGGTCAACTTCTTCCCGGATCACTCCGCCCCAGGGGCCTGGATCCGGTTCGATGAGATTCACTGCACCCCGGATCGACCCCAAGGGATTTCGGATCTCATGGGCAAGCCCTGCCGCCATTTCGCCAAGTAGGATCAATCGATCATTTTCACGAGCTCGCTCAATTTGCCCCACCCGTGCGGACTGGGCTGCAAGGTGAGAGATAAAATCCAAAACACGATTGAATCCGGTCACTGCTCCCGCACCTCCCGATCCATTCTCCCGGATCCTCACCTGAAGCGCCCGCTCCTCATCCACTCTCACCACAGATAGAAGATCGCACTCAAGCAATCGAAGATACTCCAACTGCAATTCGAGTTCCCGCTTCCGATCCTGGGTCAACACCTGATCCCTTTCCTGCTCCAGAAAGGCCCTATACAGAAACGGAGTCTGCTTTTGCGCGATGGCCTCCGAAAAATGGGCGGTCACGGACTCAGGCAAAATCGAATCAGCGGGAAGGAACTCCATTTCGACCGAGCCGATGCCCATGATGTTTTTTGCAAATGCGCGGGCGGCCTCGAAAAGAGAGTTCTGATCGGTGATCGCACCGGATTGGATCTTGAATAGCTCCAGACGGGCACCATGATCAACTCTCGTCGAGGTGAAGACTCTTGATGTAAGATAACGGAAAAAAGTAAGCAGGGGTGCCCAGAGCGCGAGAACTGCAAAAGAAATCAGGAATGAATTCAGAAGAAAAAGAGGAAAGGTCGCACTGATATAGGAATAAAGCAGAGCGAAGAAACCGGTAATGACAAGGGAAAGGGTCAGAACCGCAAGAAACCGGGAAGCCAACGCCTCCAGTCCAGGCAACTTTTCAGGAACAATCACCTGATTCGCGAAAAACAGATACAGTGTGAAAAGCAAATTTCCAATCGCCGGCAGGGTGTAGCCGTACTGTGGAATATGGTCGAAGGTACATAGCGAAAGCGTCAGTCCCAAACCCACATAAAGAAGCAGCTTTCTTGCAGGTGAAATCGAATCACCACGGAGTCTTCCTGTCCCAAGAAACTCGAGTCGAATTACATGAAGGTAATGGACCAAAATCAGCGTTGGCCAAAAAAACACGAACTCCCTGAATGCGCTTCCGCTTCCAAGAGAAAAAAGAATCATGAACCCGAGAATCCCGCTACCAGCCAGGGATACCGCAACAAGAAGAGAACTGAATCGATCTTTTTCCCTAAGGAAAATTCTTGTAATCAATTCGATGGTGAGAGGAACCAGCAGGACGTTGCAAAACAAATGAATGTCGTATGACAACCTCCCGAAAAGAGTGGCATGAGCCACAAAACTCAATGACCATACCGCAACAGCAAAGCACAAAAGGGAGAACAGGATCGAGATTTTGTTTCGCCAGTCTCGGACCAAAGTCCAACCTCCCAGAGAAAGGCTTGCAAGCCCGAGGATCAATGCGGTTTGCTTTAAGAGATTCATTCAGACGTTAAAGACCAAAAAAGAAATCCAAAGCGCAAGACCGCTCACGATCGGGATGGAGAAATTGTCGTCAATCTCCAATGGAATCATCTCCGCTCCACCCCCCGCAATCCCTCCGGCAAGAGCGATGAAAAGAGAGGGAATTGCCGGGACATTCAGCGTCACAAGGTAAACAAAAGCAATGATACAGCAAACACCCATCCCTGCGGCGGTTCCGATCAGGGACTTGCCATTGGAGAACCTCGGTCCCAGATGTCCCCAGGTGATTCCGAAGATTGACGACATCGGATCCCCCACTGCCAGAAAAAGAATGGAGAGGATGGCAATGGCCTTCGGAAACACGGCAACCGATAACAGCACGGATCCCACATAAAATGGAGTTCCACTCACCCGATTGACCTCGCTTTTCCGCATGATTGGTCCCATCACTCGAATCGCAAAAGCATTCACTTTGGGGAGCAAAAGGCGGGCGTACTCTGCCACCAGAAAAAAGCCGAGCCCCAGGGTGAGGAGCAAAACGCAGATGATTTTCGGAGTTCCCAGCCCATACACCAAAGCCATGAAGACACCCATCGCGCAATGCCATACCTTGCGTGCCAAGTGAAGGTCGTTTCTCAATCGCAACCGCCAAGAGGGTGACGAATCGTGGTCCTTTTTCATGAGCCCCACCATTATACCCAACGCTTCTTACTTGACAATAAAACCTTGTAATTTAGGCTAGAAAAGAGAAGGTTTCCGCAGTGGAAACAAACACACCCCGTAGAGATAACCGAATCATGACCGAGCAATCCCATTCGTTGTATCGCGGACATCAGATGCACAAGCAGGTTTGGGCGATCGGCGGCGGCAAAGGCGGTGTGGGAAAAAGCCTTCTTTCGTCCTCACTCGCTTTTTGTCTTGCCAAGCAAGGACACAGCACCATTGCGATTGATCTTGATCTTGGGGGTGCCAATCTTCATACCGTTCTTGGACAGGGCCCGCCTCAGCGCTGCATCTCGGATTTTCTGAACGGAAACACGATGGAGCTTTCATCTTGCATCACCCCAACCCAATATCCCCACCTTCAGATCATCGGCGGCGCCAAAGACGACCTTAAAATCACCCAGATTGACGACCAAAAGATCACCTCTCTTTTACAGCAGATCCGAAATCTCAATGCCCAATTCATCATTCTTGACCTTGGTGCCGGAACGAGCAAATTCACCCTGGATTTCTTCAATTTTGCCCAGGTCCGAATCATCACAGCCCTTCCCGAACCCACCTCCATTGAAAATGCGTACCGGTTTCTGAAGGCAAGCTATTATCAGCAGTTGCTTCAACACCCTGAGCTTCAATCCATTCGCCCTCTGATAGAGTCCGCAATGGTGCCAAACCACAAGTTGGGAATCCTTTCGCCCCAGCAGCTTCTCACCGAAGTCAACTTCCAGAATCCTGCTGTTGCCAACGAGCTCAAACGAATCATCCGCGACTGGAAGGTCAGCCTTGTCATCAACCAGTCCCGCTCACAAACCGATGTGGATGTGGGCTTTTCGATGAAGAGTGTGGCAAAAAAATACTTTGGCATCGATTTGGATTATCTTGGCTACATCGAGTACGAGCCCAACGTCTGGCAGTCCGTAAGGCGCATGAAGCCGATTCTTGCAGAGTTTCCCAATTCAAGAATCGCGACCCACCTTGAGAGGATCGTCAATTATCTGTTGAAACAGGCTCGAATCGAGCATACGCTTACCGAATAGAGCTATGCATCTGAATGATGAACCGCTGAGCCTTTATGACATACTCGAACTCACCCCGGACGCAACGCCGCAGGAGATCCGCTCGGCCTATCTTCGTCTGAAGTCCGCCTACGGCAAGGACAACATCGCGCATTACAGCGTTTTCTCAAGGGATGAAACCGAGCAAATGCTTCAGAATGTGGAAAATGCCTATATGGTGTTATCCAACCCGGAAAAACGACGTTCCTATGACGAAAACCAGGGCTTCAGAGCTCCGAATACCACCCAGTCGCTGGATCTTTTCGGATCCCCTACTCCTTCCGCGATGAGCAGCGCTCAATTGGCGGGCATGACATCCGTCTCGATCACAACGAGCCCCACTGCCTCAGGTCGTGAGTTTCAGGATCCATTTACGATTACACCAAGTCCCATTGCCACCCCCACGCCCTCCTCGACCATTCAGAATCTACAGAACTCCCTCGATTCGGTAATGAATGACATCGATCATGTGATCCGGACCGAACAAATGTGGAGTGGCCCTGCCATCCGCAGAATTCGGGAAGCAAAACGGATCAGTCTTGAGGATTTGTCGGATTACACCCGCATCTCGCGATCCTACCTTCATGCTCTTGAGGAGGAAAACTACGGCAAACTCCCGGCCGTGGTTTACGTTCGCGGTTTTCTACAACAGGTCAGTCGCCGGCTCAAACTGCCCCACGACCTTGTTTCCCGCCAGTATCTTGATCGAATGAGAATGGCTGCTCCGGAAAAAACCTGATGTCCGGCCGTAAGTTCACGCTTTTTTCCGGATCTTCCATTGATGACCGGGCAGACCGCTACCTTCATGATCTTTTCGACGAATTTGAGGAAATTCCACTGCTTTCTCGCTCCCAAATTCAAAAACTCATGGATCAAGGTCTGATTCTTGTCAACGGCGCACCCGTAAAACCAAAGGATAGGATTCCTGAATGCGCCTCGATTGAGCTCACGGTTCCGGCCCCGACCGAGATTTCTCTTGAACCGGAGAACCTTCCACTTGAGGTGCTTTTTGAGGATTCCCACCTGATCGTGGTCAACAAGGCGCCGGGCATGACGGTTCACCCTTCTGAGACTCAAAAATCAGGAACTCTTGTGAACGCCCTTCTTCATCACATCAAGGATCTGAGCGGAATCGGTGGGAAGTTGAGACCCGGGATTGTTCATCGGATCGACAAAGACACTTCCGGGGCACTCGTAATTTCGAAGACGGATGATGCTCATGCCGGACTCTCAAGACTTTTCTCGACCCATGCGATTGAACGCAAGTACTGGGCTTTTTGCCATGGATCTCCTCGATGGGAGGACGAGTTTGTCTTTCAATCTGCGATTGGAAGAAACCCGAACGATCGCAAAAAAATGGCTGTGCTCGAGGAGGGCGGGAAGAACTCGATTTCCCGGTTCAGACTACAAAGATCCTTTCAATTATCGGGGAAAAACCCCTTTTGCTCGTGGATCGAAGCCACACTCGAGACCGGACGAACCCACCAGGTTCGGGTTCACTTGACCCACTTGGGCCACTCTTTGCTTGGGGACCCGACCTACGGTACCCCCACGGAAAACCAGCCCAAATGGAAGGCAATTCCGGAACCGGTTCGTAACGCAGTAAAAATGCTTCCGGGCCAGGCTCTTCATGCAAGAATTCTTGGCTTCAAACACCCGATTACCGGCGAAAATCTCCACTTCGAAGCCCCGCTCTTTCCGGAACTTCAAAAGCTATTTGACACATTGAAATCATTTTGAATATTACCTGACAAAATCGCTTTTAAAATTCAACGAAAACAAAACCCTAAAGGTGCCGAAGCCGTTCGCCGAACTGTTCCTTGAGTACAACCTGTTGGAGGCTAAATGGTAACTAATTACGACGGCGAACAAATCGAGATTCCTAGCACACTCCCAATGCTGCCAGTACGAGACATTGTTGTGTTTCCTTACATGATCATTCCTTTGTTCGTGGGACGCGATTCTTCCATTCGAAGTGTGGAAGAGGCTCTTGCGAAAACCGACAAACTGATCTTCCTCTCTTCACAGAAGAACATCGCCGATGAGCAGCCCACTCCGGATGGAATTTACGAGACCGGAACAGTTGCCATGATCATCCGCATGCGCAAGCTTCCGGATGGGCGAATCAAAATTCTTACCCAGGGTCTATGCAAGGCCAGAGTGAAGAAGTTCACCCAGACTCAGCCCTTCTATGAAGTTCAGGTGGATCAGATCCAGGAATTTCAGACCGACAAAAAGTCCGAATGCGAAGCGCTCATGCGCACGATCAAGGAACAACTCGAGCGCATGATCAGCCTCGGCAAGGTCCTTGCGCCGGACATCATGATGGTCCTCGAAGACATCCAGGATCCAAGCCGAATGGCGGACCTCGTGGCTTCAAATCTCGGACTGAAAGTAAGCCTTGCCCAGGAAGTACTTGAAACCCATGATCCATTCGCGAAACTTCAAAAGATCAACGAACTTTTGAACAAGGAGACGGAAGTTCTTTCAATCCAGGCGAAGATCCGCTCCCAAACCAAAGAGGAAATCACGAAGTCACAGAAAGAGTATTTCCTCCGCGAGCAAATGAAACAGATCAAAAGCGAGCTTGGTGACAATGATCCGAAATCCGAGGAGATGAACGAGCTGCGTGAAAAGGTCCTTGCTGCCAAGATGCCAGCAAACGTGGAGCAGGAAACCATGAAACAGCTTCAGCGTTTGGAGCGCATGCATCCTGAAAGTTCCGAAGCTTCGATGATGCGGACTTATGTTGAATGGATGATCGACACCCCTTGGTCGAAAACGAGCCAGGACAACCTTGATCTCGACCACGCGATGGAAATTCTTGATGATGACCACTACAAACTCGAGAAAATCAAGGAGCGCATCATTGAGTTCCTCGCGGTACGAAAACTTAAGGGCAAGAACATGAAGGGCCCGATTCTTTGTTTCTCCGGACCGCCAGGTGTCGGTAAAACCTCACTCGGAAAATCCATTGCAAAAGCACTTGGCCGTGAGTTCGTGAGAATTTCTCTCGGCGGAGTGAAAGATGAGGCTGAAATCCGCGGTCACCGACGCACTTACGTCGGAGCCCTTCCCGGTCGCATCATTCAAGGCTTGAAACAGGCTGGAACCAATAATCCTGTTTTCATCCTGGATGAGCTCGACAAGATGGGAAGCGACTACAAAGGCGATCCATCCGCGGCACTTCTTGAGGTACTCGATCCTGAGCAAAACTATGCATTCCGGGATCATTACCTGAATGTGGCAATGGATCTGACCAACGTAATGTTCATCACCACCTGTAACGCTCTTGAGCAGATCCCTGCTCCACTGCGCGACCGGATGGAAGTGATCCAGCTTTCCGGCTACACCCAGGAGGAGAAACACTTTATCTCCCGCAGATATCTGATCCCGAAACAGGTGACTGAAAACGGTCTTACTCCCGAACAAATCGAGTTCACTGATGAAGGAATCCAAGCCATTGTCGAGAACTACACCCGGGAAGCCGGCCTCCGGAACCTCGAGCGCCTCGTAGGCACCGTCTGCCGCAAAACCGCTCGTTTTGTAGCAGAAGGGCGGTCAGAGATCACCACAATCACCAAAGAAGTGGTGGCAAAGTACCTCGGGCCAGCTGTTTACTCCCGCGAAGACGAGCAGGAGAAGGATGAAGTGGGGATTTCGACAGGTCTCGCCTGGACTTCAGTGGGCGGTGAGATCCTTTATGTTGAAACTGCAACCACGCGCGGAAAAGGCGGAATGCTGCTCACAGGACAACTCGGGGATGTGATGAAGGAATCCGCCCAGGCGGCCTTGGGTCTCATTCGCTGGAGAGCGGCTGATTTTGGAATCAACTCCGATGTGCTCAGCGAAACCGACATTCATGTGCACTTTCCTCAAGGAGCCGTTCCAAAAGATGGACCATCTGCAGGAAT
Source organism: Bdellovibrionales bacterium (assembly GCA_018969905.1). Classification (GTDB taxonomy): domain Bacteria; phylum Bdellovibrionota; class UBA1018; order UBA1018; family CAIMNF01; genus CAIMNF01. The sequence continues at coordinate 7,110 of JAGWXK010000019.1, read as the reverse complement.
CACCATGGCCACGGCGATCATTTCGAGGCTCACTGGAATTCCGGTGAGAAAGGATGTTGCGATGACAGGGGAAATCACCCTGACCGGACGGGTACTCCCGATCGGCGGGCTCAAGGAAAAATCCCTGGCCGCCATGAGGCATGGTATCAAAACCATCATCATTCCTGAAAAGAACCGGAAAGACCTTGAGGAGATTCCGGAAGAGTATCGGAAAGTTCTGAACTTCGTGCCCGTCAAGTCGATTGACGAGGTTCTCGAAGTAGCCCTCTCGGGAAAAGTGAAACCACTTGCCACGATCCTGCCCGGAGCAGGGGGCGAGTCCGGAGAAGCAAGGACATCGAAAAGCAAAAAGCAAAAACCGGTTGCTGCGGCGGAACCCGCGGTGGCTAAAGCTCTCAAGCCAGCGGCTTGATGAACAGGCAGTACTCAAATGAAGAAGCCGGGGTCGGGTTGCCGATCCGGGCTTCTTTGTGTAGAAAGGAACAGCAACCGGAAGTTCCATGTCAACGACTCTTGTCTGTTTGATCCTCATTTGCTGTTCGTTCGTGCTCTCCTCAAGCGAAATCGCGATCTTCTCGCTTTCGCGAGTGCAATTGAAAAAAATCAAGGATCAGTCGGAACCTCTTTTTCGTAGAATCAGAACCCTGATCGGAGACTCGATGGGGCTCCTCATCACGGTACTCTTTTTCAATGAAATCGTGAACATCAGCCTCGCCTCGCTTATCACCTCGAAGATTGTCGATCCTCTCGATCTGGATTGGAAACTGAGCACAGCTCTCGGCGTGATGATCACGACCCCGATCATCCTGATCGGCTGTGAGCTGACACCAAAGGTGATTGCGACGAAATCAAACCAACTGGTAATTTCGCTTTTTTTACCTTTTTTATATACTTGCTATCTCATCTCCCGCCCCTTTGTTTCACTCTTCAGATTCCTCATTCCCGAAGCACAAATCAAAGAGCTACACAAGCTCCACGAGGAGGACTTCATCGTACTTGCCGAAGAACAGGCCGAGACAGGGAATCTTCATGAGACAGAACTTGAACTCATCAAGAATGTGTTTGAAATGGACGACACCCGGGTTGAACAGATTGCAACACCGATTCGCAAGATCTTCACCCTGCCCTCGCATTATACTCTCGAACAAGCCTACCAGGCCATCCTCAAGGAAAAAGACCTGCTGAGGATCCCTGTCACAGGTTCCAGCCGGGAGGAAATCGTCGGCATCCTGAATGTAAAAGATTTTGTTGAGGTCAAGATCGATCCTGAGGTCAGGAAAGAGAACATCATGAGTCTTTGCTCAGAGCCTCTGATCGTGCAGGGAAATCTCAACATTGACGCTCTATTTCGAAAAATGAAGAATCGGAAAGTACAGGTCGCGTTTACCAGGAACTCCCTCGGAAAGATCAGCGGCATGGTAACCCTACAGAACATCCTGGATCTACTGATAGAGGAGGCTTTCGAGGAATGAATCCGTTGACTCCAGTGATTGTCTTTATTTTACTCATGATTGAAGGTTTTTTTTCCGGGTCCGAACTTGCACTACTGTCCGCGGATCGAATCTACCTCAAAAGGCGGGGAAAACAGGGAGACGCAGGCGCCCTTCTTGCTTTGAAGTTGTTGAAATCACCCGACCGCATTCTTTCAACCACCTTGATCATGACAAGTTCGTGTGTAATGGCAATTTCCGTCCTGCTCACTCTTGAATTTCGGGCCATTGATCCCGAACATGGGGAATGGAAGGCGGTCGCACTCGGCTCCTTCCTTGTCATTTTATTCGGAGAGCTGATCCCGAAGTTCGTCTACCGTAGATTCTCGGGGTTCATTGTGCCAAAAATTGCAAAACCCGTATTTTTTTCGCAGAAACTGCTTTCACCACTGGTTCATCTCACCACCCTTTATACCTCCCAGATTGCGAAAGTCGTAGGACCGATCGAAATGATCTGGAGCGGCCGGAAGGAGACTCCCAAAGACGAGCTCCAAGGGCTTCTTGCATCTGATCCGGAGGACACGCAGATCAAGAACAATGAGCGCGTTCTGATCAGGAAGATCCTGAAATTCCGTGATAAAATAGCAAAAGACGGCCTACTCCCCCTCGTCCAGGTTGATGCAATCGAACGGCAAAGCTCCCTTTATGAGGCATTCGAACTCTTTGCTCGAAAAAAACATTCGAGGCTTCCGGTATTTGAAGAGCGGATCGACAACGTGATCGGGATCCTTGAACTCAACCACATCATCCGTCAGACGGATCTGAAGCAAAAGATCGATCGTTTCATCAAGCCAGCAATCTATGTACCTGAGAATCAGAAACTGGAGTTGATCCTGAACGAGATGATTGATGGAAATTACCAGATTGCGATCGTTGTGGATGAGTTCGGCGGGGCCGTCGGCATTCTGACCCGTGAGGACATCTTCGAACAAATTGTAGGTGACTTGGAAGATGAGGATGATCCTGAAAAACGGCCCGTTCGTGAGGTGCGCCCCAATCTCTGGTTTGTAAAGGCCAGAACCCCGGTAACCCAACTCAACGAGGAGCTGAAGCTGGATATTCCAGAAGGGGATTACGATACCGTAGGAGGGTTCCTTCTCCGTCAATTTTCCCGCATCCCGGATCCAGGAGACGAGCTTTTTTTTGACACCCGGGAAAGTCAGCTCAAAATCACAATTCGGGATGCCACTCGAAGAAGAATTGAGAGCGTCAGCATTGAAAGAACATCGAAGAAATCATAGAATTCATAGAGGTGGTGATTCTATGCAAAGCCCTATGAGGACCGTTTTGATTGTGGATGATATTCCTTACGTCCGAAAGACCTTGAAACAGATTCTTTCCGCAAGGGGATTCAAGGTAGTGGGCGAGGCCGAAAACGGCGAAATTGCAGTGGGTCTCTATGGAGAGCTGCTTCCGGATGTCGTAACCATGGATCTCGTAATGCCGGTGATGAATGGGGTGGATGCGACGAAGCGGATTCTAGCCATCAATCCTGATGCGAGAATCGTGATTCTATCTGCAATGATGCAGGAGAATCTTGTGGCAGATGCGATCATGGCGGGTGCAAAGGATTACATCATAAAGCCTTTCCAAACGGATGAGGTCATGAAGGTCATGAATCACGTCTGCCCTGCTCAATCCTCAACAGGAATTGCAGGGGGAGCGGCTTAGTAGGTCATGTTGAAGCTCATCGGATCGGTCTTGAAGTATTCCCTTCTGGTTCTGTTGATTCTGGTTCTGTCTCACATCGTTGAAATAAAGGGCGTCACCCTTTCACAACATGTTTTGAATGGAATGGGTAGAGTATCTGGATTTACTCCATCTGTGAAAATCAATCAGATTACAGACGGCTACTCCCGGTCATTGAAGACTCGCCTTGAGCAAATCAGGGGTATTGATCCTGATGTCACTCCAGAGGACCAGAAAGCCCTCGACCGGGTCATCGAACATTCGCAGGCTTCAAGAAAACAATAGGGCCGACCCATACGGGCCGGCCCTATTCCGAATCTCTTGGAATGAATGTCCGCGCTTATTTCGCGGCACCCAAAGTGGAAGTCTTGGTTCTATCCGACGAAGGTGTGGAACTGAACGCAGAATCTCCACGCATCTTTCCGCAAACCGGTTTGTTTCCTTTGCTTGAAACCATTTCAGCAATAGCCGGTGCGCTCAAAGCCATAAGCAGCGACAATACAGTAAGTAATTTCATATCAACTCTCCTTTTTTACTCTCAATGAACCATACGTGCCGCATACCCAGAGTGATGCACTAGCCATGCCAAGACCCGCATCCGGCCCGGACACCGAATAAACACATGAATCTTATGGAATTAAATCCACCCGCGCAAAACGCTTTTCATTGAGAGCGAAAGCAATAGATCACGGGGTGCATTGATTCTGTACACAGGTGTTAAAAAAAACGACACCCGCCCGCACCCCGCCTCCAGCAGGCCTTCTTGCACTACTTCTTAGGCTTGAAGATGTGAATCGGATGCCCGAGCGCAACCTCTGCCGCTTCCATGATCGTCTCCGGGAGCGTTGGATGGGCATGGACCGTAAGAGCGAGATCCTCAACATGCGCACCCATTTCAATGGCAAGAGTCGCTTCCGCAATCAGATTGGAAGCCTCAGCCCCTACGATATGGCAGCCAAGCAGAGTGCCTTTCTTCGAGTCGCTTACGAGCTTTACCATTCCGTCCGGCTCCGCAACCGAGAGGGCCCGGCCATTCGCCGCGTACGGAAACACGCCTACCGTTACGCTGAGGCCTTTGGCCTTCGCTTCTGCTTCCGTGAGGCCAACTGTTGCAATTTCAGGATCGGTGAACACCACCGCCGGCATGGCTTTCACATCATAAACCGTTTTGAGTCCACCAATCGCTTCGGCTGCGACCATTCCCTCTTTTGAACCCTTGTGCGCAAGAAGGGGCTGGCCCGCCACATCTCCGATTGCATAGATGGAAGGAACCGAAGTTTGCCTTCGCTCATTGACGGGAATGAAGCCTTTGGAATCGATCTTCACACCGGCTCGATCAAGGCCGAGATTCTCGGTGTTCGGGGTCCTGCCGATGGTTACCAATACACGATCAAAGGTCTGCTTTTTTTCGCCGCCTTCGGAGGAAAAGGTAACTTCAACCGACTTCGCATTCTTCTTCACACCCTTCACCATTGTGGAGGTCATGATCTCGACCCCACGCTTTTGAAGATTCTTTTGAACCACCCGAACGAGGTCAGGATCCACAATCCCAAGCAACGACGGACTCGCCTCGACCACCGTTACCTTGGAGCCAACCTTGGAATAAAACGTTCCAAGCTCAAGCCCGATGTATCCGCCGCCCACACAAAGCATGGTTGCAGGAACCGTATCCTGGGAAAGCCCGCCTGTGGAATCAAGCACCAGCTCCTGGTCCACATCAAAGCCCGGAATTTTTGCAGGCCTGGAGCCGGTTGCAATTACGGCTTGTTTGAATTGAATGGAATCAGTGCCGCTTGCAGTCTTCACTTCAAGAGTGGTTGCAGAAGTGAATTTCGCCTCGCCCGCAAGAAGAGTACAGCCATTTGCCTTCAGCAGCTGGCCCACTCCACCGGTAAGCTTCTTTACCACCTCTCCCTTCCAGGTCATGAGTTTCTTCATGTCAAGAGTAGCGCCTTTGATGGAGATCCCCATTTCGTCCGCATGCTGGGTGCGATCAAACACGGTTCCGGCATGAATGAGGGCCTTTGAGGGAATGCAACCCACGTTCAGGCATACTCCGCCCACATTCGCCTTCTCAACGACGATCACTTTTTTTCCGAGCTGGGCCAGACGGATCGCGCAAACATATCCTGCGGGGCCCGCGCCAATTACCACTACATCCGTTTGATGTGTTGCCATGATTCAGTTCCTTTCCCTTAGAGGGACTCCAAAAGGAGGAGTGATGGATTCTCAATGTACGAGACAAAGGTCTTCATGAATTCCGCGGCTTCCGCACCATCCAGAATCCGATGATCCATGCTGATCGAGAAATAAGTCCAATCGCGGATGGCGAGCTTTTCTTTTCCACCCTTGTTGATCACGACGGGCTTTCTGAAAATCTTGTTGAAGCCGAGGATCGCCACTTCCGGGTAATTGATGATCGGAGTCGCAAAAAGACCGCCGATGGATCCGGCATTGGTCAGCGTAATGGTGCTTCCCTGGAAATCCTCCATAACCAGCTTCTTCTTTCGTGCGCGATCCACAAGGTCTGCGATCTCACGGGCAAGCTCAAAAATGGATTTTTGCTCCACGTGCTTCACCACAGGCACAGTCAGTCCGTCCTCGGTCTGAACGGAAAGGGAAATATTGTACGTATGGTGGGTGATGATCTCATTGCTTGCTTCATCCAAGGTGGAATTCAGCCTTGGGTGCTGGCGAAGAGCCGCAACCATCGCCTTCAGGATGAATGGCAGATAGGTGAGCTTGATTCCCCTCTTTTCAGCGATCGCCTTGGCCTGGGCGCGGAGCTTAACCAGCTCGGTTGCATCCGCCTCCTCCACATAGGTGAAGTGTGCGGCTTTGTCCTTCGATTGCCGCATTTTTTCTGCGATCTTCTTTCTCATGCCACGAATAGGAGTTCGTTCCACTTCCCCCGAAGAGAAGGTCCGGGATTTCGCAACTCCACCGGTCGCTCCGCCGCCGGAAAGCGCCTGCTCGACATCCTGAAGAAGAACCCGCCCATGAGGACCGCTGGCAGCTACCACCCCAAGATCGATTCCTTTTTCTCGCGCGAGTTTGCGTGTGGCAGGAGAAGCCAACACGTCATTTGAATTCGAGGTCTGCGCCTTTGCAGGGGCAGTTGCGGTCACAGGTGCCGGGGCTGCAGGTGCTGAATGGGCAGCAGGTGCGGCGTGAGTTGCAGCCGCTGCCGCCCCACCCGCAACTTCAGCAACCACCATCAATTGATGAACCTTAACAATCTCACCCTCTTTGGCGACGAGTTGTTTGATTTTTCCACTGAAAGGGGAGGGAATCTCGATGGTGGCCTTGTCTGTCATCACTTCGCAGATCGGCTGATCATCTTTTACGATGTCACCTTCCTTGACCTTCCACTTGATCAATTCGCCTTCTGTAACGCCTTCTCCGAGCTCTGGTAATCTGAATTCCATGGTGTTCTCCTTTATCAACCTTGTTTCTTTCTGATCAAACCTTCCAAAAACAATTCTGCAGCCTTGTAACTCGACCGAACCATCGGCCCGGATGCCACGTATAAAAAACCCGCCTCTTTTGCGATCTTCTCCAGCTCCGAAAACTCATCTGGCGTGTAATACTTTTCCACTGGAAGATGCTTCAATGAGGGCCTCAGATACTGCCCCAAAGTCAGGACATCGACCTCATGGGCCCTTAGATCCTGAAACGCCACCTCGAGCTCAGAACCGGTCTCGCCAAGACCCAGCATGATGGAACTCTTGGTATGAAGCGTGCGGGATTTCTTTTGTGCATAATTTTTTGCATACTTCAACGTATCCATACTTTGTGAATATCCGGCCCGTGGGTCCCGAACCCGATATTGAAGCCGATATACCGTTTCAATGTTGTGTAAAGGCTATTTCCTCATTAGTTGAAAATAACAGATTAGAACAATCACGCATAGTAATTCTATCTTTGCCTT
>JAGWXK010000126.1 GCA_018969905.1 Bdellovibrionales bacterium | reverse complement strand
TGAAGGACATGATCAACAGGAATACGATCCTGATCGTGGGTTCCGCGCCTCAGTATCCGCATGGCGTGATGGATCCGATCATTGATCTGGCAAGCTTGGCCAAGAGCCACGGAGTTGGAATGCATGTTGATGCTTGTGTGGGCGGATTCATGCTGCCATTTTTGCGAAAGCTTGGTCGCGACATCCCTCCCTTTGATTTTTCAGTCGACGGCGTGACATCTGTTTCGGCGGACCTTCACAAGTACGGGTTCACGGCAAAGGGCGCCTCTTGCATCCTGTTTCGCGACAGGGAGCTTAGGAGATTCCAGTTCTTCATCAGCAAGGAATGGCCGGGAGGCTTGTTTGCATCTCCCTCGGTCACGGGCACAAGGCCTGCGGGTTCGATTGCAGCGGCCTGGGCCACGATGAATGCGCTTGGAGAAGAGGGCTATCTCTCGCTTTACTCAAAACTCATGAAAACCGTGGATGCATATCGCACGGGGATCGAGAAGATCGGGTTTTCGATCGTCGGAAATCCGGTGGGTACGCTGTTTGCGTACACCTCCAAAGAGGTGAACATGCATGTGATTGCCGATCTCATGAGCGCAAAGGGCTGGTTTTTGGATCGTCAGATGAATCCGGATTCAATTCACCTGACCATCACTCCCGCAAATGAGCCGGTGCTGAATGAATACCTTACAGACCTGAAAGCGGCTTTTGAAACGGCCAAGGCACATCCTGAGCTTGCAGGCGAAGGAATGGCGGCAATGTACGGCATGGTGGCGAAGATTCCTGATCCTACGATGGTGAATCAATTTTTGTACCAGTACATGGATCAGCGCTACGAGACCTGAGAGTTTTTGATTCGATAGCGGGCATTTATGGCGGATTGATTCTCCGGGCTGAATCCATCAGTTGCTTCTTGGCCATCCTGGCTTGCCCGCATGCTTTCTCCAGACATGGCCGCCAACCCAGATGCCGTTCTCAAACAAGGGCCGGAATCCCAGGTTTCCAAGTTTCCATGGTAAAGCACCCTTCGGAAATGGGGATTCGGAAAACTTCGTGTGCGAGTGGAGTTCTTCATCCCAATACACTCCAAAAATATCCAAAAGCTCGCGAGGGCTCAGTTTCTTGGAGTCAGGAGCACTCCAGATCAGTCTTCGTCGATCGTGAAAACCCGTCTCATCGCCAGATTTGGTCCGGAATGTGTCAGCGGGGACTCTCTAAAGATTCAAGAGTTTTTGAAGATTTTTAAATGATCTCAAAAGAGTTTCCAGGGCCTCCTTGACACACTCGAATGCGCCTCCATTAGCAAATACGGGAGATAGAGCGTATGAATCAAAATTATACCCGGTCCATGATGAGTGCATTGCAGGCAGCCCAAAGCGAGGCCCACCAGCGGGAGCATCAGGCCTTAAGCCCGCTCCATTTGCTCCAGGTCCTGGTTCGGGCGGGTAGCGAGGAAGAATCCTCGGTGTCCAATTTGATCAGCAGTGCCGGGACGAATCTCAAAGCCCTGCGCGCAAGCCTTGAGCAAAAGCTTCAGACCATTCCAAAGGTTTTGTCGGGAAGCGCCCAGCTTTACCCCACTCCTGAGTTCCAGAAACTCCTGGCACTCTCCGAGGCTGAGGCCAAGAAGCTGAAAGACGAGTATGTGGCGCCCGAGCACTTTATCCTAGCCCACTTTGTCTCCAGCGTTTCCGGGTTTGAATCCGCAAAAATCCTGAAGGATGCGGGGCTGAGTGAAAGCAAATTCATGGATGCCCTGAAGAAGGTTCGAGGCAATTCCCGAATCGAGGATGAGGAGCCGGAATCCAAAATGAATGTGCTGAAAAAATACTGCCGTGATCTGACGACTCTTGCGCGTGATCAGAAACTTGATCCGGTCATCGGGCGGGATGAAGAGATCAGGCGGGTGATGCAGGTGCTTTCGCGCAGAACCAAGAACAATCCGGTCCTGATCGGCGAGCCCGGGGTCGGAAAAACCGCAATCGCGGAAGGCCTTGCGCTTCGGATCGCAAACGGGGATGTTCCTGAGAGCCTAAAGAACAAGCGAGTGCTGGTGCTTGATCTTGGAGCCCTCATTGCGGGAGCGAAATTCCGCGGGGAGTTTGAGGAGCGCTTGAAGGGCGTCCTGAAAGAAGTGACCGAATCCGCAGGCGAGATCATTTTGTTCATTGATGAGATCCATACCCTGGTCGGAGCAGGCGCAACCGAAGGCGCGATGGATGCGGCAAACCTCTTAAAGCCAGCTCTTTCGCGCGGCGAACTTCATTGCATCGGGGCTACGACCCTTGATGAGTACCGGAAATACATCGAAAAAGATGCCGCCCTTGAGCGGAGATTCCAGCCCGTACAGGTGGATGAGCCAAGTGTCGAGGATACGATTTCAATCCTGCGGGGGCTGAAGGAACGCTATGAGGTCCATCATGGCGTGACCATTCGCGATGCGGCCCTCGTTGCCGCAGCCACACTCTCGCATCGCTACATCATGGACCGTTTTTTGCCGGATAAGGCGATCGACCTGATGGATGAGGCCGCCTCAAAAACCAGGATCGAGCTCGATTCCAGACCCGAAAAGATCGATCAGATCGAGCGCAGGCTGATTCAGCTTGAGGTCGAACGCCAGGCACTGAAAAAGGAACCCGATCCCGCATCACAGACGCGTCTCTCGGTAGTTGAAAAAGAACTTTCTGGATTGAAGGAGGAATCCGTTCGCCTGAAGTCCATCTGGGAGGAAGAAAAACGGGTCGTGGACCAGGTCAAGAGTTTGAAAGAACAGCTCGAGCAGGTGAAGCTTGCATCTGAAGCCGCGGAGCGGCGGGGAGAACTCGAGAAAGCGGCCGAACTCAGGTATGGAAAGCTACCCGCGCTCGAAAAACAGTTCTCAGAACTGAAGGCATCGCGCACAGGCGCGCAGGAAACGGTGCTCTTAAGCCAGGAAGTAAGTGAAGAGGACATCGCAGAAGTCGTTTCAAAAAAGACTGGAGTGCCTGTCACGAAGCTCGTCGAGAGTGAGGGCCAGAAGCTCGTCCACATGGAGGAGCGCCTCGCAACGCGGGTCATCGGCCAGAGGGCTGCACTCGAAGCGGTGTCCAATGCGGTCAGGCGCTCGCGCGCGGGGCTCAGAGAGGCGAATCGTCCCATCGGAAGCTTTTTGTTTCTTGGGCCGACTGGCGTCGGGAAGACTGAGACCGCCAAGGCGCTCGCCGAGTTTTTGTTTGATACCGAAGGCTCGATGGTCCGGATCGACATGAGTGAGTTCATGGAAAAGCACTCGGTTGCGCGTCTGATAGGAGCGCCTCCAGGCTATGTGGGCTATGAAGAGGGGGGCGTCTTGACCGAAGCCATCCGGCGCAAGCCCTATTCGGTGATTCTGCTCGATGAAATGGAAAAAGCGCATCCGGATGTGTTTAATCTGTTCTTGCAGATTCTGGATGACGGGCGGGTGACCGACGGGCAGGGGCGCACGGTGAACTTTTCAAATACGCTCATCATCATGACCTCGAACCTCGGATCAAGCCTGATTTTGGGCGAAAAGAACCCGGTCATTCGGGACGCGAAGATCCAGGAAATGATTCGGGCGCAATTGAAACCAGAGCTCATAAACCGGATCGATGAGATCGTGGTGTTCAATCAGCTCGAAAAGTCAGACCTTGCCGAGATCGTGGGCCTGTATGTTGAAAAGCTGAACGCGCAGCTTCGGGATCGGGGAGTGGTTCTCGAACTTGCCGAGTCCGCGCGCTCGCAGCTACTGGAGGAAGGCTATGATGCCGACTTTGGAGCCCGCCCCATGAAGCGGGTGTTTCAAAAACGAATTCAGGATCCGCTTGCGATGAGTTTGCTTTCAGGCGGAGTGAAGCCCGAGGCGGGCTCTCCGAAATGCGTGCGGGTGGAGTATGATGGAAAGAACGAAAGATTTGCTTTTCACTGAAATCCGCTGATTGTGCTTGAGCAGACTGAATGTGTCCGCTCTGACAAAAAATGGACCCGAATCATAACTTACACACCTGAAATTCAGGATTATCTGTATGTGGGCGATTTGACAGGACACGCTTTACTGCCAAGTGGGGTGTGTCACGAAAATATTTTTCCGGGATTGAGAAGCCCATTTGGGTCGAAGGTCTTTTTGATTCCCTTCATGATTTCAAGTTCGGGTTCGGACCTTGTGAAATGAAGTGCATGGCGCTTCAGGATCCCGATTCCGTGCTCTGCTGAAACCGAACCATTGTATCGCTTTAGAATCTGGAAAAGTTCATGATCAGAGTTCCGTGCATGTTTCTGAAACTCAGTAAGCGACATGTTTTCAGGCTTTTTTATGAAGATATGAAGATTTCCGTCTCCGATGTGTCCGAAAAAATACACAGACCAACCCGGGAGCGCTTCCTGATACCGTTTCTGAATGGTGGAGTAGAATTCCGGAAGCATTGCAACCGGCACTGATACATCTTCCTGATGGACAGAAGAACCATGAAGGATGCTTTCTGCTACTCCTTCTCGGTACTTCCAGAGTGATTTCTTCTCGCGCCCATTTTGTGCGATTACAGCATCGAGGATCAATCCAGCTTCCATGATTTTTTCAAGTCGCGCCTCTAGGGAAGGAATGCTTGTGTTCTCCACCTCCATGAGTGCATACACCGTCCCTTTGGTTGCCATCGGAAAGGGAACCCTGAAGTGTTCCGTGACAGACTCGAGAGATTCATGATCCATACATTCAAAGGCACTCAGCTCCGGAAAGTTTTTTCGGCAGGCATTGAAGAACTCGATCAGTTCAGGAAATCCCTTGAGCGAGAAAAGTAGAACTTGGGTTTCATGAGGTATCGGTGCGAGCTTCAGTGTCGCTTCAGTGATGATTCCAAGTGTGCCTTCGCTTCCGATCATGAGTTGCCGGAGATCATAACCGGTGTTGTTCTTCTCAAGCTCCGAGTTGAAGGTATGGATGGTTCCATCCATTGTCACGAGCGTCAGTCCCAAAACCCAATTCCGGGTGTTGCCATACCGGATGACGCGGATTCCTCCAGCGTTTGTCGCGATATTTCCGCCCACGGTGGATGATCCTTTTGATGCGAAATCCACGGGCCATGTGAGTCCCTGGGGCTCGCAGAACTTGTGTACGGCTTCGGTAATGGCTCCCGCTCCCGCCCGAAGTGTGAGTGCGCCTTCGTGAATGGGGCCGATGAAGTTCAATCCTGTGAGAGAAAGCACAACCTCGCCGTTTGTTGCCACTGCTCCTCCGGAAAGACCTGTTCTGCCACCGGAGGGAACAATCGGGATCTGATGTCTGCTTGCTGATTTCACTATTTTCGAAACCTCATCAGTCGATGTTGGGAACAGGATTGCTGACGCGTTTGGGGTCAGCACCTGACTCCAGTCTTGAGCGTGAAACAGGATGGAGTCAGGGTCGGAGCGTATTTGTTCGGAAGAGAGGATGGTTGCGACCTCAGTCAAAAAGCTGTCGATTTTTTTCATTGAGAACAGAATGTACTGAACTCCGCAAGGGGGTCAAGGGCACTTCCTCGTCAAGAAGTAAATTTGCAATGGTAAAATTTTCCCGTAGAATATTAGTCAAGGTCTTACTTTGTGTCGGCTTGGACAACGCACCCAAAATGGCATCAGAGTAGGAAGGTCAACCAACTCCCATAAAGAATTACGGGAGAAGCTTGGAAGCCGATTCCAGAGGCAACAAGGATGTTGCAACGAAATCGGTCAAGAGCGAAGGAGAAAAATAATGGAAATCACCGAAGTAAAGGTTTTTCCAGTCAGCGAAGAGAAGCTCAAGGCCTATGTGACCATCGTTATTGACG
>JAGWXK010000125.1 GCA_018969905.1 Bdellovibrionales bacterium | reverse complement strand
GTCGAAACTGATCCTGGAGGTGTAGAACTTGATCGTGGTGGTGATGCTGGCATGGGAGTTGATCGTGAAAATCGGCCCGGTGTCAAAAGAATCCGGATCACCCTGTCTGAAATCGAAAGAAGTATCCGCGTATTGATGATTGGCATCAAAGCTTCCCTCAAATAGCCACTGCACGTTCGGAGAAAGATCCACGGTGATGTAAGGCGCGAGCTCAACCACAAAATCGGAGGTGCTTCCGGTCGGACTTTTGAAAAAGCTTGATGTGAATTTGGTGGCAGTGGTGAAAGACCAGTTCCGAAGCGGAGTCTTGAAGGTCCAGTTGCCTTGCGCTCGAACGGCAAACAGCTTTCCTGCGGCAACAGAGGCGGCGGTGGTTGGGTAGGTCAGTCGAAGAACTCCTTGGATTTCAAGGTCATCCGTTTCCACCATTTTCGACCAATTCACGATATTGCTCAGGTCCCCGAGCGTAAAGGGCTGTTGCGGATCAAGGGATGCGGTTCCCCCGAGCTGGAAGAGGATCGTAACTCTGGGAGAAACTGCATAGCCAACCCTGAAAGTGTGGAAAATCGTTGCAAAGCTCGAGGTTTCATCCAACGGGCCTTGAGATTGGGTCAAATCAAAATTGGTAAACCGGGGCCCATCATAATCGAGAAAGTAGGCCATTCTCAGGTTCTGGTAGAACTTTCGGTCCTCTTCTTTTTTTGCCGTGACCACCGGGGCTGGGATGATGGGTGCGGGAGGAGCCGAGTTTCTAAGGTTTGGACTGGAAGCCTTTGTCTTTGATGGGGTGGGTGCGACTTGGGCCTGCGCGCCCGCTCCAAGTGTCAGGATCAAACAGATTGCGCCAAGAATGCCAGATCGAAATTGATTCATATGAGTTGCGTCCCCCGCTTCCTGTGGAGTATCTCGTAAAAAGTGGTGAAAAAGCAAAACCTTCCCGTAGATTCTTTCCTACCCCAGATGATCACCGGGCTTCAAGCCCATTCCTCGGCCGTGGTCATTGCGGAACCCGGTGCGGGCAAGACCACGCGTGTTCCCGTTGCACTCTCAGGGGTGATGCCGGGAGTCTGGATTGTGCTTCAGCCCAGGCGCTGGGCCGCCCGTCTGACCGCCCAGAGGATTGCAGAGGAAAATGACTTCCGTTTAGGGGAAGAGGTGGGATACCGGGTGAGATTTGAGAACCGCAGCTCGAAAAACACGAGAATCCTGCTGATGACCGAGGGAATTTTGCTTCGAAAGATGGTCGAGGATCCTGAGCTCAAGGGGGTGGCCGGAGTCATTCTGGATGAATTTCACGAGAGGAGCCTTGATCTTGATCTCTCTTTGGCACTTCTCAAGGAGATCCAGTCCTCTTTTCGGCCTGATCTGAAGATCGTCGTGATGTCGGCCACTCTGGACCCGGGCCCTCTTCTCCGTTATCTGCCCAATGCCGTTTTATTTGAAATTCCAGGCAGGCTCTTTCCGGTAGAGCGGCGTTATTCGGGAAACCCCGGGATTGTTCCGGCAGTGAAGTCAATACTGCCCGAATCGGGGGATGTTCTGGTCTTCCTGCCTGGTGCCTTTGAAATCGCAAAAGCGGTCCGGGAGCTTGAAGATTGGCTTTTATCGGAGCCAATGAGCGGGTTTCGGGTGTTTCCTCTTCATGCAAGTCTTCCCGAAGAAAAACAGAGAGAGGTGTTTTTGGCCGGCGGGAGAAAAATCATTTGTGCCACCAACATTGCCGAAACCTCGATCACTCTTCCCGGAATTCGCGCCGTGGTCGATTCGGGTCTTCAAAAAGTCATGCGAATGGATCCTGCGCTTGGATTTGATCGTCTTGAGACCCTTCGGATCAGTCGGGCTTCCGCAGACCAAAGGGCCGGGCGAGCCGGCCGGGTGAGCGAGGGAGTCGTTCTCCGGCTTTGGGAGAAGGGCGAGCAGGAACAGCTTCGACACTTTGAAACTCCGGAAGTGCAGAGGGTGAATCTGGCGCGCGCACTATTGTTTTTGAGTGAATTTGGAGTGAAGGATTTTTCGTCGTTTGATTGGTTTGAGCGGCCAAAGTCCTCGATGCTCGAATTTGCGAGAAATGAGCTTAAGCTTCTTGGGTTTCTGGACGAAAGCGGAATGACGGAACCCGGGAGGCGTGCCCTGCGACTTCCCCTTGATCCGGCGGTTTCTGCAGTCGTGATCGAAGCCGAAAAAGAGGGGGTTCCTCATTTCGGTGCGCGCTTCGGAGCGCTTCTTGATTCGATTTCAAAGGAAGAGCGGATTCGGGATGAAGAGGGATTCATTCGCCGCTTGAATCAATTGGGGTTCAACGAGGAGAGGATCGCCCGGTCGATTCTTAACGCAGGCGCGGTGCCGAGGGTGGAGTTTCAGGAATTCGACCGCTACGCGAGGGTGCTCATTCGATCCTGCCGCGGAAGAATCTGCGTGGGAGACCGGGTGGTGGGCCGAAGGCGGGTTCGAATGCGCGAGGGGAGTCTTCCGGAAGCATGCCTCTTGCTGATTGCCATGGATCAGGGAGATCTCGTGGTCTCCTCTTTTGTGCCGCTATCCCGGAAAATCCTCGAATCGTTTGCAGAGAAAAAGCGAAGGGTGTTTTTCGAGGAGGATTCGCTTCGGGTCCGGGCTGTTCAGGGCCTGTTTTTCGAGGATTTGGAGGTCTCGGCCGTCACCGATGTCCAGGCGACCCCCGAGGAGTCGTTCATTGTGTTGAAGCGTTACCTTGAGCGCAACTCCGGGGCCTTTTTTTTGAACTTTCCCTCGGTTTCGGGCCTTCTGAAACGAGTCTCTTTTTTGAACCGGGTGGAGGGAGGGGAGGCTGTGAGCCTTCCTTGGGATACGGTGTTTGATGCTCTCCTTCAGGGAAGGACCAAGCTTTCCGGCATCCAGGAGTCTGAGGTGCTCTCCATGCTCCAGGGCTGTATGGATCGCGAAACAAAGCGGCGAATCGAAGAGGATGCACCCGAGCAAATCGAGGTTCCAAGCGGAAACCGGATCCGTGTGGATTATGACAATGATCCACCGAAATTGCCGGTGAGGCTTCAGGAGGTTTTCGGTTTGCTTGATACTCCGAGAATTGCGGGAGGACGGGTTCCACTCCTGATGGAGTTGCTCTCACCGGGTTTCAAGCCGATTCAGATGACCCGGGACCTTCGGAGCTTTTGGGCAAACGCTTATTTCGAGGTGAAGAAAGAACTGAAAGCCCGGTACCCGAAGCACTCCTGGCCCGAGGACCCGCTGTGTGCGCCGCCTGTCGCCTATCGGCGCAAAGGGCCCGGGTAAAAAAGGGGGGGACCATGGGACCCCGGCTCCGATCTGCTTGTTTCAGGAATGGGGTGTGATAGAAACAGGACCATGAACCAAAACAACCTTGAACTCAAGATCGGTCTTAAGACCTCTGTGGTCCATCAACTTGCAGTTACGGAATTCGGGAGCCGGATGGTGTTGATGGAAATCCTGAAGGATCACCCGGCGGCAAAAGAAGAGCTTTCCAAAGAGCTGAAAAAAATCAAAAAAGACGACGCAATCCAGGAAGCGCAAACGGTTCGCATTCCATTCGAAGGAAAGGGTGGCCTTACGGCCGTGATTCTTCCGGGTTCCCTGAGTGCTTTTGCAACCCAAGAGGCATTAAGGAAGGCCTTTTTATCGATCCTGAAGAACGAGGACGAGGACCGCGAGGTCCAGGTTTGTCTGCGGGGGCTCAAGGACCAGCATGCAGCCGGTGTCCTGAACTGGCTTGCATCCCTTTCGGTGATTTCCCGCTATCGACCGCCGGTTTTTGGCAAGAAAGCAAAGGACCAAAAGCCGCAGGGTCGTCTTGTGCTGCATTTTGATTCCGGAATTGCAAAAAAAGCGGCAGAAACCGCAATCGAAGAGGGCATGCTTCTTGGATTTGCAAACAATCAAGTCCGACATCTTGCCGAGCTTCCAAGCAATGTCCTTCATCCCGGAACTTATCGGGAACGGGCAGAGCAGCTGGCAAAAGAACTCAAGGTAAAGTGCGATTTCATTGGAAAAAAAGAGCTGCTGAAGCGAGGAGCCGGAGCCTTCCTTGCCGTCGTCCAAGGAGATCATCATGAGCGTGCGGGCATCGTGCATCTTCATTATTCGCCCGCCAAAAAAGGCGGTAAGAAGGTTGCGATCGTGGGCAAGGGCCTTTGTTTTGATACCGGAGGCTACAATGTAAAGACCGGTGATTTCATGCACGGCATGCATCAGGACATGACAGGCTCTGCGGTTGCGTTGTCCCTGTTCCAGGTTCTGGTGACGATGAAGGTGCCTTATGAGGTAAATGCATATCTTGCGCTCGCGGAAAATCTCATTGCCTTTGATGCCTACCGCCCCAATGACATCGTTGTTGCGAGCAATGGGCTTTCAATCGAGGTCGAAAACACCGATGCCGAAGGACGGATGTGTCTTGCCGACGCCCTTGCGATCGCCTCAAGTGAGAAGCCCGATTTGATCATCGATTATGCAACACTCACTGGTTCGGTCGTGCGGGCGCTGGATACGCGAAGGTCGGGTGCGTATTCAAATGACCTGGCTCTGTCCCAGGCAGCAGTTCGTGCCGGGGATCGGGCAGGAGAGCGGGTTTGGAATTTCCCGATCGGCGAGGATTATGCAAACTTCATCAAGTCCGATTTCGCAGATGTTAGGCAGGCTTCCACGACGAAGTGCGCCGATCACATTTATGCAGCCACCTTTTTGAGTCGATTTGTGGAGAAGGGCGTACGCTGGGTTCACATCGATCTTGCAGCAAGTGGAAACACCGGAGGTCTTGGTTTGGTTCCCACCGAGACCACGGGGTTTGGAGTGAGGCTTGGGCTAGAGATTCTCCGAGAGGTGCTCTAGCTGATACGAACCAGGTTCGGCTCAATCCCGGTGGTTCAATGGCGATGCCCAGTCAAAGGGGTAAGCTTGAAAGTGTTTGAAATCAAATGATTTTATTCCATGATTTGACCTTACTGGGCGCAGTGCGTCAAAATAAGGGATGTGAGGGTTTGCTGGAGAAAAGAGCCTGGGAGTAAAGATCCTAGTCAAAATTCCGATAAAGGAAGCGTGAGAGTTCGATTTCCACGACTGCTTTGGATTTTTTGCATTTGGTTTCTGATGGGGTGTGAGTCCCAGACTCAGACCGATGAGGCGTCCGTCGCTCTTTCAACTGCAGGAAAAGAGTTTGCGTCTGGCACCAAGGGCGTGAAGTTGATCCTGAGCGACGACTCAATCACGGGAAGCTTTGGCACTCCGGTCCTCATACCGACGGCAACTGTGATTCCCCCTGGATATCCTGGTTCGGGCTCGGGATTCTACCTGCCTGGAATTTCTGCAAATCCGACAAGGTATTTTGACTTAAATGGTACCACTCCCGTCCAGAAACCGGCTTGGATTTCGGATGTTCAGCTTGGGATCACGGGATTGCCGGGCAGTGCCGGGGGATGCGCCACTTTTGGACGAACCGCAAATGGCCCTTTTGATTCTGATGGATTTTACCGGGTGAGTGAGATGGATTGTCAGGCGGTCTCGGGATCGAATCTGGGGGTGCCCACGTTCATTCGCATCATTTTGAATCGTGACACTGCTTTTTTCGGTACCCGCGAGAACCTGATGTTGCAGGTTGAATACCGTGCAACGGGACTTCGTCCCAATTCTGATGGAACCTTACCCAATCCCGAGGAAAACCTGGATCAGCTCTGGAAGGTGTTCTGGGGGCAAACCCTGGTTTCCTCCGCAAGCCTAACGCCTTTTTCGATTTTCATCCCTCCGAACTATGCGCATTGGTGTCGGGATGGGAGCGGAAGTTTTAACGCTGCCAACTGCACTGTTGCCTCTGTCGGTACTGCCGCTCCCCCGACCGTGAAACAAATCCTGATTC
>JAGWXK010000124.1 GCA_018969905.1 Bdellovibrionales bacterium | reverse complement strand
ATGAGCCAAAGAATGAAGGGTCGCTTCGGAACCCGGATCCATTTGCCACTTTGCAGGAAGGGGGGCCGTTTTGCGGGATCAGTTCTGCGCCACCAGTTGTAGACCACTCGCTTCGGACAATCGAGGGCAACCGCCACCTCCTCGATGGTGAGGAAAGACTTGCCGGGAAACTTCGTATCAAAATCCATCAAAATCGCTTCAAACATAGGTACCTCAAAACAGTATCAATCATGCGTAAAAATAAAGAAATCGGCTCATTTTGGGGCTACTCAAATTGAGCAACCCCAAAATGAGGGAGCTCAATTTGACCAATCCACAAAGGGGTGAATCGGACGATCCAAAATCCCAGGGGCCTGGTCTTCGGCTTTTGATTTCAGATACTCAGAAAAGTTCAGGATGGAGTAGATCGGAGGCTTGAAGTTGATTTTTTGCTCCACAAAGTACCACTGCCGCATAAAAACCTTGGGAGTATTATCGATACACGGCTTGCTTTCAGTCTGGTCATAGTAATTTCTCAAATCCTCATTGTCCTTCACTGCCTCGCAATCGATGAGATTCTTGATGTGATAGGGCCGTGACTCACTCCTTTCAAGTTGGTATGGAATAAAATGAGCATCCTCAGTAACTGTTGCAGTGGGCCAGTTGTTTGCGTATCCCCAAATGTAATAGTTGCAGTTCGTCTGACCGGCTACAATTTTCAGCTTTCGATTTGGCTTTACCCGAGCCTGGGTGCACATGTACCGACACCGATTGGAGGGCTGAAGGCTTTTTGTGAACTCGGTGGGCAGAATCTCGGAATCCGAAAACTCGGAAATCGGAGATCGATCTGTATAGACCGCAATCTGGATTTTATCGCTTGGAGCGACCTTGGCGCGCTCAGCACCGATGATCTGCCCATTCTTGAATGCCACAAGCTTCAGCTTTTCCCCGATTCCGCGCCGCCTCGGCTCATAGCTGACCGCGTATCCAAGGCCCGTGCACCACGTGTCCTCAAAGATCGGATACTCGATCGGGTACTCGATGCGCCCCTTGATTGCCTTGGATTGATCAAGCTCGTATTCGCCTGAAGGGACATCAATCACATCAATCAGCACAAGCTCGGTTGCACCCTCTTTCATGCGGGTGTCCTTGGGAACAAAGCCAGAATAGCGGCGATAGCCTGAGCCTCCTGCGATTCCAGAGTCCTCTTTAAATGCACACCCCGCAAACCAGAGTGCCCCCATTAAAATCAAAATGATCGTTTTCATACGTTTCCTTTCCTTTCCGTTTGTATGAGTTGAGTTATTTCATCGAACATGCTTGCGCCCTTGGATGTTCTTTTTGAGGGAGCTTCACTTTGGGGCACCTCGGTTTGAGGTGCCTCGATTCGAAGTGGCTCCCGATCGACCGGTTGTTTCGGAGAGGGGAGGTTCCGATCCAGAAGAGGTGGAATCCCAACGACCGATAAAAACCCCGAGGTCTTGATGCTGACCACACACTGGCCGGTGGGCAGGGTTTTAATGGAGTCCGGATGCACTTCGAACTCCTGAACCTCGCGAGCGCTCCCGCGGCCGGTGACACTTCCGCCCTCGGTTTGAAAAGTTTGTTTGGTGACGGTCTTTGTTCCAAAAAACTTCGAGAGTCGCTCGGCATCCTCTGGCACATCGAGGCGAAAAATAAAACGATTGTTGATATTCCCCATCAGCTGCCCCTCGAAGGTGTGACTGACTTTTTTAAGGTCTGAGAGGGTCTGATGAGCCAAATGAATCATGAACTCAGAGGATCGCCCCTTGTTTAGAAAACTGATGAACGGATCCGTCGCAAAGGCATCAAACTCATCCACATAGACGGAGAAGGGGCGATCGGACTTCATCCCAGGATTCCGCTTCCGGATCCCCGAGATCAGCGAGATCTCTTGCAAAACCAGGGCTCCCAATCTCGAGCTTTGAACCGCCTTGCCCTCGGTTGGCAGATCAAGAAAGAGGATCTCGTTCTTCCGAATGACATTCAGAAGCGAGATCTCATTTTGAATGCCGGGCTTTGGTGCGGTACCGAGGACCGGGGCCCACTCGCCTGAAGAAAGGTTTTGGATGTCAAAATAAAGGCCCTTCAGGTTTTCGTCTTTTCCTCCATTCGAGATCCGATCGAGTTCCCGCACCAAATCCCCAAGGTTCAAGGACTGTTGGTCTGATAGACGGTTAAAGGCCTGAAGCAAGGCAAGCTCACAGGCTTTTGCATAAAACGAGTTTTCGTATTTTGCGGAACCGAAAAACTTACTCTGGAGTTCGGATGAGCTTCCCAGACGACAGGGATTCCATCTCACGGATTCCTCGATCTGGGTCGAGGAGAGGTAATGCAGATCCTGGGCGCGACCAATGCGCTCGCAATACCGCCGGACGCGTTCATAGAAATCCCGCTCCCCTTTGGCATCAATGATGATTGCGCCAAGGCCCCTCGCCAGATCCCGATACAAAAGGTGCTCGATCAGGACTGTTTTTCCTGATCCTGTGGAACCCAGAATGTGCGTATGCCGCATTCGGTCCCCATCTCGGAGCGTGATGGGCCCGACAGAGATCGATCCCCCTTTTGGTTGCCTTTTTTTGAGCCACCTCAAATCGGGCATCCTCATCGGGAGCAGGCTCAAAATGCCACCGCCCAGAACCGCCGCGAGCATCACTACTTGTTCGGGGGTCAGGCCAACCGGGAGCTTCATCAATAGGCCCTCTTTGAAAAGAGTGGAAGGGGCCCGTGTGGAGTCCATACGGTTTCAACCTCATCGCGCCCGAGTGCATCCATTTCCACAAGCGCAAGTAACACACCCTCAGGGCAAAGCTCGGTCATGAGTCGCCTGAGCGATGTCGCAATGGGTCCTCGGGTCGCAATGTAGAGAACCACCATGAACCCCTCAGAGCCCCAGGTCTCCCAGAGGTCCCGGTAGCGGGACTTTGACTTAAGCGAGTTCTCGACTTCGATTGCGATTCGTTTCCCGCTTGGGAACACAAGGATGCCATCCGGCACCTTCCGTAGGTTGTGGGCTTTGATCGCTTTCTCGGGCACCCAAAGGCCCTCGAATCTTCTTCCGAGTTCAAGCCTTGCATGAATCACCGATGCGTCGTGCTCGAAGGTCGAGAGGGGAACGCGCCTCTTTTGACGGATCTCAAAGGATGAAATGGTTTTCGCCATTCTCTGGCCTACGGGAGCCAATCGAAGCACCTTGGGGCTTGAGGGCAGACGCAGGATTTCCTGTTTCAAGAGTCTCAGGTGCGCAAGCTTCAGCACCCGTCTTGATGCCAGTTTGATCGAACCTCCAAACAGGAATTTTGCAAGGGTGCCCAAGCCCACGAACTGCTCTTCGTAGGCAATTCTCAAAATCTCCCGATCTCTGGCGCTCAGTGATTCTTTCATGAACCCTCTCCCTCCCCAAATCCCATCCCCATCCAAAACCCGTCGCCCCCACTCCCTGCTGAATCAATCCATTTGAATTTCATCATCTGCTCATCAGCAAGGATCGACCCCGCTCTCACACAACGTAGTGGGGGCGGGGTCGATCCTTGCGAAGAGCACACTGAATTTGAGAAACATCGAGAATGAAACAGGAAATGGGGGCGACGGGTGACGACTGGCCTGATGAATTCGTTCGTCATTGAGCTCTGCCTCCCGAATCCACTTCAGGCTTTGCAATGAACTCTGCAGGGCGTTTGATTCGATAAACCTTATGAGGCGCGTGAAGAGTGCCATCTTCCCCGACCAGATCCTTTTCGATGAACTCCTCCACCACCGTGGGCGCGATGCGCTCCTTCAGATAAGGCGGCAATGATCCCTCGATCGGGAGAACGAGCTCCTGGGGTTTGGGATTGCCCTTTGCCTCTCGCTCCTCAAGTGTCAAAGTCTCAGGAGTTTTCTCGGGCTCCTTCCCGGTCAGGACTCCGATCATTCCGCCAATCAGTGCTCCGGACAAACCAAAGACGAGAGCATTCAACCCTTTGCTCTCGTCATTTGGTGAGAGGATTGCTCCTCCTCCTGCCCCCACGGCTACACCGATCCCGGCTCCAACCACCATTCGATCCGTCCGACTCTGGGGAGTCGAACAGGATGCCAAAACAAAACTTCCAAAAAGGAGGATTCGACCTGCTTTCAAAACCTGACCTCCTCTTGCAAAAATACGGTCACTTGAGTTCCCGCTTCAAGAATCATGATGGGCCGCTCTTCCGTGGCCTCTTCGATGAATCGCTTGGATTGGTCGGCCGCAGTCTGGGCAAGGCCTCCGAGGATTGAGTTCCGGGTGTTTCGGGTGGGTGATTCAAAGCCGAAGGCGTTTGAGGTCATTGACTGCTGGGAGGCGGCAAGACCAGAGATGAAGCTTGAGCCAAGGGCTCCTGCAATGCTGAGTGCTTTTTGAGAGAGCACCTGGGCCTCGACCCCGCTTGCTCCCTGTTGATCCAAGA
The DNA here is from genome assembly GCA_018969905.1 of Bdellovibrionales bacterium. Lineage (GTDB taxonomy): Bacteria > Bdellovibrionota > UBA1018 > UBA1018 > CAIMNF01 > CAIMNF01. Next base: position 1,617 of record JAGWXK010000124.1, on the reverse strand, counting down.
CGATGCCCTGAAGGGGTTGTGCTGATCCGGATCGGAAGATCACCTTTTGAACCGAGATCCCAAGTCTGCCGGGGGTTGAACTCTGGCTTGCTTGAGCAAGGATCCTAAGATCGCTGAACGGGCCCTGGTTGGATCTCAGTTGAATGATCGCAGGACTGGCTTCACCCCCGACCACAAGGCGATTGATGGTTTTACCAAACAGGAGCTTTCCGGCCGGGGCCTGAAGGCGACTCATGGAGGAGTGAACCTTGATCACCGGGGGGCGTTCGCGGTCCGGCAAGGCGGACAGGGAATCCGGACTCTTGAACCCGGCAAGCGCCTTGTAGGGCGAGATCATCTGATTGAGCTCGGCTTGATTTCGTTTCAGCGCATCGACGCTTGCTGAGTAGTCATCGGCCCGAGAGTTGGTACTTGGTATGAAGGTGATGATCAGAAAGCAGAGCCGCGAGTTCATGCCGGGCTCTTATGCAAGGGGATGCCAAAAACCCCTCACGATGAAATTTGTGGAATTTCAGTGTCTTACCGAAGTCTCGAAAAGTATCAGTATCAGGGGAGTATCAGAGTGGATTACCAATAGTCACTTAACGCTTATAAAAATTGAGACTCATAAAGAATCCGAGATACCTTCACGGTTAAATCAAGCGATCCCAGAGGTTGTTGTAGAAAAATAAACCTTGGATGCAATCAAATCCCCACGCTTTTCAACCACTTCAAACTCTACTTCGGCCTGATCAAGCGCACACTGAAGCTCAAATGGAACCTTTGATATTCTAAAGAAAACAGAAGGCATGCCATCTGATTCAATAAATCCGTAATCTTTTTTTCGATCAAACCACCCAACTCTTCCTTTTATCAGCGCACCCATACCCCCCCCTATATTCACGAAGCAAACGCAAGACACGCCACTAATTTATCTTGAGACACCATCAAGTTCATTCAAAAAAATTGGAAAACAATTTAACTGCTCATTTAGCCAGGATCTATCCCAGAGTGCCACGTCACTTCCTGCATGTGCAAGAATCATGGCCTGCTCTGAGAACCGACTGTTTGTAACCACCGCTAACTTAAACCTTTTCCCAAACTGCTTCTCGTACACTGATTGCGCACCGCGCACCTCATTAATTCCTTCACCATGCTGTATCAATCCGCGCTGGGTGTGCTTTGTCTGAATTAAATAATTCTCATTCCCCGACATCGCCGCAATATCTGCTCCTCTGTCACCTGAAGTTCCAAGCCACTTGGAAAGGTATCCCCTCCTAGTGAAAATCAAAGTAACAAGTTTTTCGAACTGTATCGGATCCAGACTAGTGACCTTTTCTAAATCAATACGAATTTTTTGCGTTTCTTGGTCGTCCCCCTTCAGACCTGCAAATGCCTGCTCTGAGATTGCGAAGTCTTCAAGCGATATTGTAAAATCGTCTATTACGTCCCTTTTTGATCTCAAAATCCCTGCGAGATGCTCCTCAGCACTAAGTGAGTTTTTATCTCCAGTTGAAGTCGTTGGATAATAAACTTGAACATCCCGCTCTTGCCCGATCCTATAACATCTAGCAGTCGCCTGATTTTCCAGAGCCGGGTTCCATTCCCTGGTGTAGTGAATCACATGATTGGCCTCTA
>JAGWXK010000123.1 GCA_018969905.1 Bdellovibrionales bacterium | reverse complement strand
GTACTGAATCGCAACAGCTCCGACATGGTGATGAAGGTGTATTCCTTGGTCCGGTTGCCGTGTTTGTCAACATCGTACTCAGTGGAAACACTCTCTAGAATTCGAATTCGGTTATTCGCCGCCCTTAATCTCGCAGTGATTGTCTTGATCAGTGTGACCAGCCATTCGGGAGACTGATTCAGGGCTGAGTCCAATGCGCTTCTGGTGATCTCGATCAGCTCGCTTGTCACCAGAGATTCTGCGGAAGCAGAACGGGCCTGACCGTCAAAGAAGGAAAGTTCTCCCACCACTTGTCCCGATCGAAGGGTCTCGATCTCAATCTTGCCGTCCCCCTTCCGTTTGAAGATCCGGATCGCTCCTCCTTTGATCAGGTACATGCTTTTGGATTGGTCGCCTTCTTCGAAAAGGATGTCCTTTGCTTTCAGGGTGATTTCTTTTGAAGCCATATCATTTACTCCTCATCTCAATTGAGCCGTTCCATTCGGCGGGGGGTGGATTCCTCTTGAACTCCTCACAGCGCACCAGGTAGACCTCAGAGGGTTCATCAGGTGCCCCCCGGCCTTCCTTTTCAAGGAGGGATGCTTCCCGAAAAAATGCCGCTGCCTCATCCCACCGGCGATTGCGAAATGATGCTTTTCCCTGCTCGAATTTTTCAACCACCTGGGAAAGAACCGGCTGATCCGATACCGAGATCAAATCAACGGCATTTTTCTTTCCCTTCACTTTAACTGAATCCAGGTTTCGGCATTGAAACGACCCGCGCCTCGCAGCTGGTATCTGATCGAGGCACTCCTGAGTGGTCAGGATATCACATCCATAGAGACGGGTGAGAGACTCCAGACGGGATGCAAGATTCACATGATCTCCGATCACGGTGTAGGCGAAGATCCGTTTTGACCCCATGTTTCCGACACTGACGACGCCGGAGTTGATTCCGATTCCTGCGCTCACATCTATTCCATAGCGCTTTTTGAAATCAGGTGCGATTTCCCTAAGGCGTTTTGTCATGGCTACCGCTGCAGTCCATGCCCGTTCCACATGGTCGGGTTGGTCGAGGGGCGCTCCCCAAAACGCCATGATCGCATCACCAATGTACTTGTCGAGGGTTCCTCCATGCTCAAAAATGATTTCCGTCATCTCGGAAAGATATTCATTCAAAAGCTGGGTGAGGGTTTTGGGATCCATATTTTCCGAAAAGGAAGTGAATCCCCTTAGATCGCTGAAAAGCACGGTGAGCTCCTTTCTTTCCCCTCCGACGGCAAGTTTGCTCGGATCCTTCAGGACCAGGTCAACCACCTGGGGGGCAAGGTACTTGGAGAATGCATCGCGGACGAACTTCTTCTTTTTTTCCTCGAGAATGTAACGGACGGAAAGGATCAGACCGAAAATCGCAAGGATTTCCAGAATCAAAAAAGCCGTTGGAAGATTGATGTGATTTGAAAACAGCAGATGAATGTCGATCCATCCGAAGATCCCCATGAAGGCAAGAAAAAGAACCAGGCTGGGGATGGCCTGAAGGGTTGAGAATGCAAACGCGAAAAGAAAGCCTAATGTGATCAATGACGCGAGCGGCAGCCATTGCATCCGAATTCCGCTGGCAGACCGCATTTCATCGCGTTCAATTAGGTTCGCAGCGGCGGTGGCATGTCCTTCCACTCCTGGGGTATTGAAATCAAAAGGAAATGCCCTCATGTCATAAATGCCTATCGCAGATACACCGAAAAAAACATGTGCGTCTTTCAAGATATTTCGCTCAGATGGGTCTTTCGATTCCAGTGCGCGAAATAGGTTGATGACATTCAGGTATCTGAAGGAACGACTCTTCCCCTTGAAGTTCAAATTCATGAATCCCACAGGAGTGACCGCTACCGGATTGTCCGGATCCTTCTCGAAATATGCCTTCGAGATCAGTCCGTCACTTGAGAATTCAAACTTCATTCTGTCGTCGCGAGCGAGCTCGGCGAGCTTGAGGCCGAGCGATGGATACATTTTTCCGTTGGCGAATGAAACCAGCGCATATCGACGAATGTAGCTGTCTGAATCCGGACTGATATGAAAAGAGCCGGAGTAGATTGCGGAGTTCATCAGTATCGGAATATTCGAAAAGACACGGATCATGAATTGAAACGGACTGTGCTCCATGATGGCTTTTGGAAAATCATATCTCTCTGGATATGCAAACTTCGAAATGCTTTCATCAATCGATGAATTGAATTCCTGATCGTATATTGGACATTCTTCGGGCGGGCTGTATCTTGGCTGGCAGAATAGGTCTGCGGCGTAGCCCAGAACGAGTTTTTTTTGATAGGCGCGCACCACCTCGGCCAGGATTGGATCTCCCTCGAGCGTCTTGGCTTTTTCGAATAGATCTTGGCGACCCTTCAGCATGGCAAGAAGTTCATCCGGAATCGTTTTTTCGGGCTCCGAGAAGGAAACATCGAGGGCCAGCGTTTTTGCACCGAGTTTGAATATGGTGTGTATGATGTCTCCATACACGCTGCGGGACCAAGGCCATCGTCCCAGAAGCGAGACCGATTCATCGTCGGCTTCTACGATCACGATGTTTTCGGGGGCAGTCATCGGGCCTCGTAGCCGGAACTTGATGTTGGTCATGAGTCCATTGACGGATTGGGCGATCGGATAAAGGGTTTCGTTTAAAAAAGGTGAAAGCTTTCCCTGCTCTCCAAGGTCGGATGTGATCTGCAAGGTAGAGGCGGTGAGAATGATCGGAATCGCGAGGGTCCAAAGCGGAATTTTTCTCATGAGGCCGTTCCCCTTTTTTTTCGGCTGCCACGAAGTAAAAGAAACGCTACCGAAACCACAAAGATGAGAATGACAAGTTGGATTTTCTTGAAGACTGCGATGAGAAATTCAATATTTGCTCCTGCTGCGAAGGAAAGATTCATGAGCAAGGAAAGATAGATCACGGTAGAGATCCCATTCAACAAGTAAAATGCCTTTGGGCTGATCTGAAGTGACCCTGCAGTGAAAAAAAGGGCTGTGCGTACGAAGGGAAGAAATCGGATGCAAAACAGGAGGCTTCTTCCCCGTTTTTGAAGTAGCTCTTCCGCCCGTTTCACCCGGGTTTCGGATAGAATCCATCGAAAAGGAGCCTTTCTCAGTATGGCGGGGCCGAATCTTCTCGCTATGAAAAAGTTGACGGAGTCTCCGGTCAGGAGCCCGAAGAACGCGATCGGAATCAGGATAGGCAGCTTGAAGAATCCTAGAGCCGCAAGAATCGATGCGGTGATCAGGATCAGGTCCGAGTTCAACGGTGCGCCCATGCCGCACGAAACAAGCACCAGATAGAATGCAAGATAACCTTCCGGACCGCTAAATTGGGTGAGAAACTCCCTTGCCTGCTCCATCCAGATATTTTAGGTGGAATGAGCGAAAAAATCATCCGAAACTCTCATGTCCCACCTACGCCAAATGAGTGCCATGTCAATTGACTTACTCGGGTTCATGGCATCAGGGGCGAAGATTTCGACGAATGAGATCAATCGCTGATTGAGCAGCCCTCTCTTTGCTCCGCTCGCGATGGTTTTCATACCTATACTCGCGTGCGAGAGTTCCCCCGGAGTGGGAGAGAGCGATCCAGACGGTTCCAAGAGCGGCAAGCGAATCTCCTCCGGTTGGTCCCAGGTAGCCTGTGGTCGCAAGACCGTAATCGGAATTCCATTTTTTTCGGATCCCCTCCGCCATTGCACGAACGGTCTTCTCAGAGACCACTCCCTGGCTCTCCAACAGGCTCTTCGAAATTCCCAGCTCGAGGGTCTTTAATTCTTCTTGATACGGCACAAGTGTGCCGCGCAGTACCTTTGATGCTCCTGGCACTCCGGTCAGGCGATGAGTGATCAGACCTCCGGTACAGCTCTCGGCAAGTGCAAGAGTCCGTTGCAATTTGATCATGCGATTTATCACGAGAGCCTCGATCATGTCGGTCTCACGACCAAAAAAATCCTCACCACATCCCGCTTGAAGTTCCGAGGCCAGCTCCTCGAAGATGGATTCCTGTTCTTTCGTTCGACAGCGCATCTGGAGGCGCAGTCGTACACTGGTTGGGCTCGGTAAAAACGCAAGGGTCACCCCCGGAAGAGTCTGGACTTTCCTGACAAAGGAATCAAGCCGCGCCGCAAGCGCGCTCTCGCCGACCCCCGTTGTGAGAAGGGTGGTCTTCAAAATGCGCTCCCCTGATTCGAGGGATTTCTTGCCCAGGCATGGAAGGATGAATCGCTCCATCATGCTTTTCATCTCGTGAGGAACACCCGGTACGACAAACACGGAGGTTTTGCCTTCTTCAAGATACTGGCCAGCGGCTGTTCCGCAGTCATTGTCGATTCTTGTGGCTCCCTTCAAGAGCAATGCCTGTTTTCTGTTATTGTCAGTCATCTGTCGGTTGCGGCTTCGAAAAAGTTCTTCAAGGGTTTTGATCCATTCCGGATCCAGTTCAAGGGGCGTATTGAAAAATCGTGATAGGGTTTCGAGGGTGATGTCATCGTGAGTAGGGCCCAACCCGCCTCCAATGATGATGGCGTCACTTTTTTTGAGCAGAAAATTCAAGGCATCACGAATGGAGCTCTCGTCATCTCCCACTGTGAGCTGCGATGCAACCTCCCAGCCGATTTCCGTGAGTTTTTCACTCATCCACTGGCTGTTGGAGTTCAGCACCTGTCCGATGAGAAGCTCGTCTCCGATGGTAAGAATGGCCGCCTTGTGTGACATTCGGGTCAATCCTCCTCGTTTGCGCGAAGACGCTCGAGTACCGAGAAGTCCTCGAGTGTTGAAGTGTCCCCCGAGGTTTTTCCCGTTGTCACCATTTCCCGGAGCAGTCTGCGCATGATCTTGCCTGATCGGGTTTTTGGAAGTGAATCGGCGAATCTGATTTCATCGGGTCGGGCGATCGCTCCAATTTCCTTGGAAACCCATGCCTTCAATTCATCCTGAATCGCAGAAAGATCCGGAGTTCCGGAGAGGGTCTGGGCCTTGAGAGAAACAAATGCAACCAACGCGCTTCCTTTCAGTTCATCCGGTCTTGCGACCACTGCGGATTCCGCCACCTTTGGATGTGCGACCAGCGCGCTCTCGATCTCAGCGGTTCCAAGTCGATGCCCGCTTACGTTCACCACATCGTCCACGCGGCCCATGATCCAGAAATACCCGTCTTTGTCCTTTCGCGCTCCATCCCCTGTAAAATACCATTTTTGTTTCTTGAAGTCTGAGTAGTAGGTATTCGTGTATCTTTCGGAATCTCCGTAAACAGTACGAAGCATTGAGGGCCAGGGGTGCTTTACCACCAGAAGGCCGCCTTCGTTCGTCTTGCATGATTTTCCTTCTTTGGTCACTACATCGGCTAAAATACCAGGGAGGGGGAGCGTTGCGGAACCCGGCTTGGTGGGCAGGGCGCCCGGCATGGGCGAGATCATGATGGCGCCGGTTTCAGTTTGCCACCACGTATCCACAATCGGACATCGCTTCTTTCCGATCACGCGATGGTACCACATCCATGCCTCCGGATTGATTGGTTCTCCAACTGTACCGAGCAAGCGGAGTGAGCTTAAGCGATGGCGATTTGGAAAATCATCCCCGAGACGCATGAAAGAGCGGATTGCGGTGGGTGCGGTGTAGAAGATTGTAACCTTGTGTCGATCGATCATCGACCAGAGGCGATCCGGGGCGGGATGGGTGGGAACTCCCTCATACATCAGAAGTGTCGCTCCATTCATGAGCGGTCCATAGGCAAGATAAGAGTGTCCGGTGATCCAGCCCACGTCGGCCGTACAGAAATAGATGTCGTCGTCCCTGAGATCAAAAACATGTCGGGCGGTGAATCGGGCCTGGGTCAGGTAGCCGCCTGTGGTATGAAGGATGCCCTTTGGTTTCCCGGTCGAGCCACTTGTGTACAAGATGAACAAAGGATGTTCACTGTCATAGCCCTCCGCCTTGCATTCCGTTGAACTGCCGGCAAGAAGGTCATTCCACCAAAGATCCCTTCCTTGTTTCATTGGGGTGTCCTGATTCGTTCGCTTCAAAACCACAACATTCTGAAGATTCGTCACCTGATCAAGAATGCCGTGAACGGCACCCTTCAATGCGG
>JAGWXK010000122.1 GCA_018969905.1 Bdellovibrionales bacterium | reverse complement strand
CGGATGCAAAAGGGTTTTGACTCTTTTCTCGTTCAGAAGAACGCCATTGGTAACCAAAAAAACCGGTGTCCCGTATCGGGCACTGACTTCGAGAAACTCAGCAAGTTTTCCATGAACGAGGGGGTCGCCCATCAGATGATAGGCCACCTGGGAGGTGAGAGGTGCCACCTGGCGTGTGATGGCTTCAAAAAGCTCCAGGGTCATCGTCTTTTTTGCCCGGATCACCTCCGGGCAGAAAGAACACTGCAGGTTGCAGATGTTGCTGATTTCAATGTTGACTTTGTCGAAGCGCCTTTTCATTTTGACCTAAAATAGCATGATTTCGCGGGGTTTTGCGATTCACCTGTCCGAATGATTTTGATCGGCCTTTTTTAAATGTCAAAAATTTAAAAAAAGCGGTGTTTTTTCGGAATTTCTCGATACAATTTTCACTCAGAGGTTCGAAATGATTTCGGACCGAAGGTAAGTCGAGTGAAGAAAAACGGATTTTTCTTGGGCTTGGTTCTAGTGTTTTCATTGAGCGCCTGTGGCCGGGGTGAGCCGGAATCGGACGGTGTGATCACTCTTGTGGATGACAAGGTGGAGGTGATCCGGGAGTCCGGGTTGCAGGAAGAAATCTGCAAAAAGCAGTATTGCGAACCCAATTATTTGCTTGATCAGAGTTTCGGATTGCGCCGCCGTTCCCCTCCGCGATCCTCTCGCCCCTTGCCGGTTCCGCCACCATTTGCAGGGCCCACGCCCAAGCCGGATCCGGTGGATCCTGCAAGCGAGGTGGTCGATGTGGCAAAGCAACTCATGAACACTCCTGAGGCGTGGGGTGTGACAGAGGGATCGCCCGAAGTCATCGTTGCCGACATCGACTCGGGGATTGATCTTGACCATCCTGATCTCAAGGACAATCTGTGGACGAACGCAAAAGAGGTGGGATCACCTCCCGGTCAGGATCGAGATGGAAACGGATATGCGAATGATGTTCATGGATATGATTTTTATGCCAAGAACGGAAGTCCTGTGGATCAGAATGGTCATGGGACTCACACCGCTGGTACGATCGCAGCGATTCGAAATGGCGTCGGAGTGATAGGTGTCGCCCCAAAAGTGAAGCTCATGGCTTTGCGGTTCATCGGACCACAGGGGCAGGGCTCCACCGCAGATGCCATTTCGGCCATTCGCTATGCCACACGGATGGGCGCAAAGATCATTTCCGCGTCCTGGGGGGGGGGAGGGTACAGTTCATTCCTGGATCAGGCGGTCCAGGATGCCCAGAAGGCGGGGGTTATTTTTGTTGCCGCGGCTGGAAATGAGGGCAAGGACATCAGTCGCTTTCCCACATATCCTGCCAATCTGGATGGCGTGATTGCTGTTGCTGCAACGGACTCCTATGATCAGCTAACCTATTTCAGCAATTATGGCGCAAGTGCTGTGATGATTGCCGCTCCGGGTGATCAGATCCTGAGCACCTTTGTGGGCCAGGGGTACAAGACCCTCTCTGGAACCTCGATGGCCACCCCGCAAGTTGCGGGTGCGATCGCCCTTGCGCTCAGCAAGAACAAGTCGCTGCAAGCTTCGGCAATCAAGAGTGCGCTTTGTTCGAGTGCGGATCCTGTTCGCAACGGTTTCGGAGTCCAATGCGGTCGGATCAATGTCGGCCGCTTTGTCAGAGGTATCTGAGTTCAGATCATCGCTTTTGTGCGTAGATCCGGATTTTTGACCCGATAATCCACCAAGGTCTTCACGTAGCTTGAAAAGAGCGGGCATTGGATTCCCGAGCCTCTGAGGGCGCGCATGGTTTGGCTGACGTCATATGAGGTCGGGTGAACAAAATAATCAAGAGAGCTTCGGGGTATTCCTAGCCAGGCCTCCAAGCCCGGAATCCCGGCGAGAGCCGCTTTGGCAAGACTTTTGGGGAGTGGAATTCTGAGGAGATGCTTCTTAAGGACATGTGAAAAGCTCTCAACAACTTCCTGAATGGTGAGTGGAGAGGGGTCGGCAAGCTGAAAGGTGTTTCCGATCGATGACTCCTGACGGGCGAGGAATGCCATTGCGTCAAGAACGAAATCGCTGGGCACAAGATTGATCGTGAAATCCCGTGGATTGCCAATTTCGGGCAGGATTGCATAAGTGCCCTGTCGCAAGAGCCATTGAAGTACGAAGTAGGGCCCATCGTATTTTCTGGTCTCCCCCGTCCGGCTGTCGCCCACAACGATTGCGGGTCGATAAATCACGGCCGGCATTCCGGAATTCATTGCAGAGCGAACGAGCACCTCTGCTTCATATTTGGTGGATTCATAGTGATTGTTAAAATCCTGACCACGCTCAAGGTCTGACTCCATGAATCGTCCGTTCCATCGGCCACTCACGTAACAGGTGCTCACGTAGTGCAGACAATGAAAAGACGGAAGTCGTGAAATGAACTCGAGCACATTCCGGGTGCCGTCCACATTGACTTTTTTGGCCAGATCTTTGCGGACGTTGAGATCGTACACTGCCGCAAAGTGATCCACCTCCGTGATTTGAGTCAGTCGAGGGTCATTCTTGATGCCCAGGTCCGGGAGGGTGATGTCACCGAAAACGATTTCAATGCGGGACTCAGCTCCCCGGATCCGTGAATTCAAGGCTCGAACCTGTGCCATTGCCAGATCTTCAAATTTTTTCTGGATCAGAAGAAGAAATCTGCTCTCCGTCGTTTGAAGCAGTCTGGAAACAAACTCGGTGCCGAGAAATCCGGGAAAGCCGGTTAAGAGGCGCATGAGTTCATGGTAGCGGTTTTACTGCTGTTTTTCCAGGATTCAGAATACGGGCAATGACGACAGCCGGAACCGCAGCATTCGCCTCTGCGGACCAGATAAAGTTCGGTGAAGACCCGGTAGCCGGTCTCGGGATCCACATAGTGATCTTTTCCTTGCAAGAGGGCGGAGAGATGGAGGTCTTCTGACATGCGGGGCGAAGGCTACCACAGGATGGGGTTTTTTTCCAGAACCTGAGGGTTCAGTTTTTTCGCAAAACGGGCTTTTCGTTTTTGAAGTCCGAAGGTAAACGAAGAGCATGAAATCCAAAAAAGAGCGAAGTCCCGCTCTCGGTCTTTTTGCCGGAGCATCGACCGGAGTTTTCTGGGGGGTTCCCTTTTTGGTGCCCCAGGTTCTACCGGGGTACTCTCCCTTTGAGATTGCCTTCGGACGATTTTTCTTTTTCGGGTTGATGGGGTTTTTTTTTGCGAAGGGGGCGCTTTCGATTGTAAGGAGCCTTTCTCCGGTTGAGCGCTTCAGGGTGTTTTTGCTCTCCGCGAGCGGCTTCTGGTTTTATTCGAGTGTGCTTTTTTGGTCGATCAGGCAAACGGATGGAATTCTCTCTTCGCTGGTACTGGGGATGCTGCCGGTGACCATACCCCTGTGTACCCCGGGGAAAAAAAGTGGGGGTGTCGGTTTCTATTCCGGTCTCCTTTTGATCGCCGCGGGCTTGGTGCTTCTTTTTGCGGGGGGGGGAGGCCTGGATTCCCCGCTGCAGCATACAAACCGGATCGCCGGGGTCATTGGCCTGTTTGTCTGTCTCGGAATGTGGACTTGGTTTTCAATTTCGAATTCCGCGTTCCTTCAGGATCGAAAGGAAATTTCGAGACGGGATTTTTCAAGCCTCATGGGCTTGATCTCCTTTGGTTGTCTTTTGGTGGTTTCAGTGCCAACTCTTCTGGGGGCGAGCTGGGGTGGGAGAGAGTCGGCGTTGCTCTATGTTTGCTTTTCGGCGCTCCTTGGAGTCGGATCCTCCTGGTTTGCCAACTGGCTTTGGAATGTCGCCTCGGTTCACCTGCCTTCAGAGATTTCGGGGACCCTTCTCGTCTTTGAGACGATCTTCGGAGTTCTCTACACACTGATCTTTCAGGCAAGACTTCCCGACTTCCGTGAGCTCATTGCTGTTGTATTGTGCCTCGTAGGCGTTCTGCTTGCGATCATTGCACAAATTCGTGCAGAAAGAGCCGGTAAGGCAGCTGCCTAAAGAACATCGTGATGATTGTTGTCATCAAAGCGATCTGCCGATGGAGTTCCAAGCAGATGGTCGTCTTCCTTGGATTTTGGTGCGAGAGCCACTTGCTCGTTTGGCCTTCCCGTTGTTCCGGCCTTTGAGGACTTCTCGGCAATATGAGCTCTTGTCTTGTCTCCACTCAGCGTGGCCTTCAGCGACTCCACGGAATCGCGAAGTTCATTGGCCTGTCGCGAGAGACGATCCGCGGAAGTCGATGATTCCTGCGCTGACTGGGTGTTGTGGTGGGTGACCTGGTTCAACTGAAGCATCGCTTTGTTGATTTCACTCACACCCTTTGACTGCTCTTTCGATCCGGCAGTGATGTCTTCCACCATTTTACTGACTTTCATTGTGCTTTCGACGATTTCCTCAAGAACTTCTCCGCATTGGCGTGCGACCCTGGTTCCTGCATTGACTTTGTCCTTGCTCACGCTGACGAGGGCTGAAACCTTTGACTTGGTTTCCTCCACGATCGACTCCACCTGTGCAATGCTCTTGTCCAGAATTTGAGTGATCTCGGCTGCGGCTCCGCCACTCATTTGCGCAAGATTCCCCACTTCTTCTGCGACCACCGCAAATCCTTTTCCGTGCTCTCCCGCGCGGGCGGCCTCTACAGAAGCATTGAAGGATAGGAGTTTCGTCTGGAAAACAATCTCGTTGATCACCTTTGTCTTATTCCCAATGTCACCGATCAATTTCACGATCTCGGACATCTGACGATTGCTCTCCTCGATCTGGTTCATAATGTCAGCATTGCTTCGATCGATTTGCTGAATCGAGCTGATCATTTCCTGCACCACATTTTTCCCTTTTTCCGCATTTTTCTGGCTTCCTTCCGCAAAACTCTGAGAGCGGGCGGCGTTTTCGGAGTTGCGATTGACCATGGCGTTCATTTCCTCCATGGAGGCGGAGGTTTCCTCGAGGGCAGCGGCTTGTTCGGTCACGCCCGAGGAAAGTTGAACCGAAGTGGATGCGATCTGATTGGATGCGGAGGCCACTTCGTCTGCGGTTACGGAAAGACTTGCTGCGAGTCGACCGAGGATCCCAATCGGATTTCTGATCAAAAGGAATGCCAGAGTCAGTGCGAAGGTGGTCAGGAGGAGCCCCCAAAAGAGTATGGTTTTGGTGGAGGCTGCAACGGAAGCCCGCACGGGCTCAAGGCTTGAGATGATCGTGAAGGTTCCTCGAAGGTCTCCATCCTTCATGTCCTCCATTGCATACCCGAGAATGTCCTTTCCGTTTTTCCAGGGGCTTGTCGCAGGGGCACCGTGGCAAGTGAGGCACCCTTGCTTTTCGGAAATTCGTACTGGGCGGCTTACTTTGATGAATTTCCCGTCCTCAGTGGTTTCAACGTGTTCTTTTTTTGAGGGGTCCGTCCGGAACGAATTGATGATCGCAGTTTCTTCGGGAGTGGACTGATGATCTTTGTTTCTGGGGGCATCCGATGCAACTCGGAACTTGTAGTTTTCCTGAGCGGAATTGATCTCGCCAATCTGGAAAGCTGCGAAGATCGGGACGCTTTTCAGAACCTTGAGTTTTTGTTCATCAGAGATTTTTCCGTCCGGAAACTTTTTCAAAGTCTCCTCTACCACATTGCCGAGGGTGTCCATCTGAGCGACATAGCCTGCGCCGACCTCAAGTCTGGAGAGGATCGCGCGTGATTTTTCGACCAAGGCGTTTTCCCCATTTTCTTTCAGTTTCCCGGAGGAAACGAATATCGCGGAAGCTGTGCAAATCACACAGGCCAGGGCGATGGTCAGGAGCATTCGGTTTCTAAAGTTCATTTTCACGGAAGCATCTCCAGTAAAGAGCATTAAATTCGTTATGATCGCGTATCGGGTAAAATGGTGTAATTTTTAATTAATTTTATTTAATTTCGACTTATTGCATTAGATTGCTAAATTTTCTTAACATTTGATTTGATTTTTGACGCGATGAGTTTATTCTTAGCTTTGTAGACCAAAATTCTTGGTTATTGAAAGGTGGAACGTATGCTGAACTCAAGGATTAAATTGTTCTCTGAAAGGATTGCGCAGAACCTTGCTGTCGCAAGTCTCTTAACTGGCTGTGTGTTTGGTGAAAACCAACAGTTTTTTAGCAAACTAGAGCCTTCGACTGTATCCGGATCGATTCCGGATCCAGTTTCTGTTTCTGGTGGAACTACGGGCGGAAGCTCGGGCGGAAGCTCGGGTGTAACCCCTGG
>JAGWXK010000121.1 GCA_018969905.1 Bdellovibrionales bacterium | reverse complement strand
ATTCCTGGATCGCATTTCTTCTCTGCCGATCGCTGCGGTGGATGTGAGCGGTCTTGGGGGAACCCACTGGGGCAGGGTGGAAGGCTTGCGTGCGGGCGAAGGTACGATTTCGCATGAACTTGGAGCCGCTTTTGCAAACTGGGGTGTGCCGGCGGCAGAGTCGATTCTGAATGCCAAAGGAGCTTTTTCGGCCACAAAAAAGACGGCAATTCTTGCAAGTGGCGGCATTCGCACGGGGCTTGATGCGGCGAAATGCCTCGCCTTGGGTGCAAATGCGGTGGGTTTTGCAAAGCCCGCGCTCGAGGCCGCCTTGCAGGGGGATCGGCCTTTGCAACAGTGGATGGAAAAAATTGAGAGTGAACTCAGGGTCGCAATGTTTTGCACGGGTGCTGAAAGCATTCCGGAATTGACTCTGGATAAGATTGAGAGAAGGAATCATGGGTAAGGAAGAACGGTTTGAGAATCTGCTTTCGGAGTTCCATCGAATCCCCTTTGAGGAGCGTCAGGAGCGTTTGGCGAAGTGGTGCGATCTGGATCCCCAGGAACTTCAGATTCTGCGTGGAGTAAACGCACTTCCCATCGAAACCGCCGAACATTTCATCGAAAACGTGATCGGTGTCTTCCCCATGCCGATGGGGGTAGCCACTTATTTCAATATCGACGGAAAGGATCTACTGATTCCGATGGCGGTCGAGGAGACTTCGATCATTGCGGCTGTGAGTGCCACCGCAAAATGGATTCGCAAGATGAACGGCAAGATCACCACCGAAACCCGGGGGAATCTCATCATCGGCCAGGTTCAGATTCCAAGAGTCCGGGATCTTGAGCTTGCGGTGCAACGACTGATGGCCCGAAAGACCGAATTGATCCAAGTGGCAAACTCCATCGTTCCGGGCCTGGTTGCCCGCGGCGGAGGGGTGAAAGACCTCCTGTTCCGTTCGCTTCCCCGTGAGGATCAGAACGGTACCATGCTCGTGATCCATGTGCTTTGTGATCCGAAAGATGCGATGGGGGCAAACCTCATCAACCAAGTGTGCGAGGGATTGAAGCCTGAGATCGAAATGATCACCGAAGAAAAAGTGGGCCTTTGCATCCTCTCGAACCTTGTGGATGGAAAACTCACCTACGCCCGGGTGGAGATTTCAGGAATTGATCCTGAAGTCGGGTTTGGAATCCAGGAAGCGGCCCAATTCGCAAAGACCGATCCATATCGGGCGAGCACTCACAACAAGGGTGTGTTGAACGGAATTGATCCCACCTTGATTGCGACCGGCAATGACTGGCGCGCAGTCGAAGCCGGGGTGCATGCGTTTGCTGCCCGATCCGGAAAATATCAGCCTGTGACCGATTGGCACTTCGACGGGACCACGCTCGTGGGAGAATTCCTGGCTCCCCTTGCGGTGGGAACAGTGGGGGGAGTCACCATGCTTCATCCAACGGCACGTCTCGCACTCAAGATTCTCGGGGTTCAAAACGCGGAAGGACTGGCCCGGATCCTGGCTGCGACGGGACTCGTGCAGAATCTTGGGGCCTTGAAGGCACTTGCGACGGTCGGAATCGTAAAGGGCCACATGAGATTGCATGCTGCGAATCTTGCAATGGCAGCCGGCGCAAGTGAGCGCGAGCTTCCTCTCCTCAGAGAGGAGCTGAGCACGGCCCTTGCGCGCGAAAAGCGGATCAGTCTCAGTCGGGCAAAAGAGATCCTTGAGGCGATCCGTTCGACTGAAAAGCCCATTCATTTCAATTAGGCATTTTGGGTGAAGGCAAGGAGTCGCTGAAATTCTCCTCCATTTTTGATGAGGCTTGAGTAGGTTCCCGTTTCCAAAATTTTCCCCTGTTTCAGTACGATGATCTGATCGGCGTTACGTATGGTGGAAAGCCGGTGGGCGATCATGAGAGTCGTTCGGTGCTCCATCAGGCTCTCGAGGCTTTGTTGCACGATTTTTTCGGATTCATTGTCGAGATTCGAGGTCGCCTCATCAAGGATAAGGCAGGGTGAGTTTTTCAAGAATGCCCGTGCGATTGAGATTCTTTGGCGTTCACCGCCTGAAAGCTTCACTCCCCGATCGCCAACCAAAGTGTCAAAGCCCTCGGGAAGTCTTTGGATAAAGTCTAGCGCATAGGCTTTTTTCGCGGCAGCCACAACTTCGTCTCGTGTGGCTTCCGGTCTTCCCATGAGGATGTTTTCATAAATCGAGTCATGAAAAAGAAACACATCCTGGCTTACCACCGACACGAGGTTTCTCCATGAGACTAAATCCAGTTTTCGTATGTCTTGACCGTCCACCAGGATTTCGCCCGAACTCACATCATACATTCGGGTCAAAAGCTGAACCACCGAGCTTTTTCCGGAGCCGCTTTGACCCACTAGGGCAACGGTTGTTCCCAGAGGAAGGGGGAAGCTGACCGAATCCAATACTTTTCTTTCCGGTGCATCCGGATAGTGGAAGCTTACTTCCTTGAACTCAATGCCTTCTCGAATTGCAGTGGTCTTGAGTGCATTTTCCGGGGATCGGATTTTTGGAGTCCATGAGAGGAAATCATTGATGCGATCCATTGCTGCTGCCGCGGCGTGGAGCTTTGAATTGATATCCGTCAGTTGGCGGATTGGATTTATCATGAGCCCAAAGGAAGCGAAAAAAGCCAATAGATCACCCGAAGTCATTTCACCCCGTAAAACCGCCTGCCCGCCGAAGAAGAGAATGAGCGCAATGGCAAACGAAGTGACCAGTTCGATCAGGGGGCTTGCAAGCTCTTCCGTTCGGCTGATGCGAAGAAGGAGTCTTGTAATTTGATTCATTTGTTTGTTGAATTTTGAAATTCGAGAGTTTTGCAGATTGAACAGTTGAAGTACGCGGATTCCGCCAATGGTCTCCTGAACGATTCCAAAGTTTTCCGCGTTCTTTGAATGGTACTCCAATATCCGCGACTTGATGAATTTACCTGATTTGCCAAAAATGAATCCAAGAGCGGGAACGATGGTGAGCGTGAGGATGGTGAGTTTCCAGTTCGAGTAAAGCGCGTAGCCAAAGAGTGCAAGAAAGGTGATCGGTTCCCGGATCAGGACATTGATGGAGGAGATTCCTTGATCCAGGTGGATCGGGTCGGCATTGACTCGAGAAATCAATTCCCCGGCCTTTTTTTCGGAGAAGAAGTCCGAGGATAGGGAGAGAAGGTGTTGATGGAGTTTTTCTCGAACGGCTTGATTGGTGCGGATCACAGCAATCCGAACCGAGTAGTAGTGGGTAAAACGAACAAATAAATTCAAAAAGTAGAGTCCGATAAATCCGAGCGGAAACAAAAGGAGTTTGTCGGGATCTTTTTTTACCAGGATGTCATCCACAAGGTATTTTACCAGTGGAATGGGGCCTGACCGAAGTGCCGACAAGGGAATTGCCATGAAAAGGCTAACGAAGAGCCATTTTTTGTGGGGCCAAAGGTAGGGTTTCAGGGATTTCAGGGAACCAAGCGAAAACATAAAATTGACCCCCACTTTATGCTAAGCTCCGCCCCATGGCAAAGGCCGTTTTTCTCGACCGCGATGAGACTTTGAATCCGGATCCGGGCTACATCAGTGATCCGGCCGTCTTCATGCTCTACCCTTGGGTGGCCAGAGAGCTAGCCCGGTTGAAAAAGGCCGGATTTCTTTTGATTGTGGTGTCCAATCAGTCCGGTGTGGGAAGGGGATTGATCCGGATGGATGCACTCGATTCGATTCATCAAAAGTTGAATGACCTCTTGTTTGCGGCAGAGGGAATCCGGATCGATCATTTCGCGATCTGTACGCATCGTCCTGAAGACGGATGTGAGTGCCGGAAGCCGAAGCCTAAGCTGATCGAAGACTCGGTGAAAATTTTTGGAATTGATCCTGCAGAATCTTTTTTAATCGGGGATCGTGATAGCGA
Source organism: Bdellovibrionales bacterium (assembly GCA_018969905.1). Lineage (GTDB taxonomy): Bacteria > Bdellovibrionota > UBA1018 > UBA1018 > CAIMNF01 > CAIMNF01. The sequence continues at coordinate 2,327 of JAGWXK010000121.1, read as the reverse complement.
CGTGGAGGCTGGACGCAGAGCAAATCTGTGTCAATCCTTCAAAGTGGATCCGGGCGATGAGACTTCGTTCAGGCTTGCCATTGAGGCGATTTTAAAAATCTAAGTGCACCGATCGGCGCACGATCGAGTCCCGGTACGAAATATTGCAAATGTTTTTCCAGAAACTCGAGCATCTCTTCGTGCTCTTTCGTGCTCGCGGTGAATTCGATTTTTCGGATGGGATTCAGCATCGAGTGGTAGGCATCGAGAATCGTGTCTTTCGAAAGAACCATGCCCGCGCGATCGGGCCGGCAGGAGTCGCAAATCCAGGCCCCTTGGGCAACTTGGGCGCAAACGGTGTTTCCCGGCACCTCGTTTAAAGGTTTTTCACACGCCAAACAACGGGTCAGGCTCGGTTGAACTCCGAGCCACTGGGTGATCTTCAGAATGAAGGCATTCACTACCTTGAGGGTTTGCTCCGCGGGGAATTCCTCAATCGCAAGGATGGCGTTTGAATACAGCTTGAAAATTTCAGGAGCTGGCCTCTGGGCGGGAATGACTTTAAGGATGATTTCATTCAAAGCCGAGGCGCCCGACAGTTTCTCAAACGACCCGGAAATCCCGGGTCCGCGTTTCAATTGTGCGGAAAGGACCTGAACGAGGATGTCTTCCTGGATGTCGGAGAGACGAATGGTTTTCGGGTCGAGGGTAAATTCAGAACAAGTGAAGAGGTCAAGGCATCCGCCAAAGCGCCTCGATTGTACACCGTTTCTGGCGAGGGCCGAGAACCGTCCCCGCTTTTCCGAGAGCAATACGGCAATCACATCCCGCTCCTTGTAGGGAAAGGTCTTTAGCACGTAGCAAATTTCGCTGCTTTGGGGGGACTGCATGTGCGTTGATGGTATCAAAAAAAACAGGCCCCGTGAACCGAATCACGGAGCCTGTAAGATCTTCTTGGTTTCAGGACATTAGTTTGGATTTGCCTCGAAACTGAGCTCAACCGGCTGATTTCTGATCTGATTCAGGATTTCAGGGTTGATCGCACCTTTTCGAAGAATCTCGCCATCCAGCCGGAGGGATAGTTTCACATAGTGGGTCTTGTCCTTGAGCAAGGATGCGCCCAGCGGGCTCAGCATCAGGGTCTGGAGGTTTCCCTGTCCGACAAGCGCGCGGGATTCAAAATCCCGGTCCACGATCACCAGATCCCGGCCAATGGTTCTGTGTTGCACCAGATTAAGGTGTCCTTTGAATGGGGCGGAAGTCATGGTGCTCATTTTGAAGCTCACCCGATCAAATCCGAGCTTTCCTTCGTTCAGAAGGATGGAGCTGAAATCAGAGAGGGTCTTCGTAGAGGTAGCCTGGATCGAGAAAGTTGCTTCAATCAACTTCTCGTTGGCACTCAACATGCGCTCAGTTCTTTGCTGATCCACGATCTGATAAAGGAAGTTGCTCGATTGCGCTGTGATCTTGAGCTGATCTCCTTCGAGTTTTGCCGTGAATCGATCGCCATTTGATCCGGTTTCAGAGAAATTTACGAATTGAATGGACACCCGGGCAACCGTCTTCAGTTTCAGATTCTGCCCGATCGCCACTTGAACCGGTTTCTGGCAAGAATACGGCACTTGCACCACATTCGGTACATTCACGCAGACCTGGCGAGGAACGTTCTGGCAAAAGGTTTGAGGAATGGTCTGGCACTCATAGCGTTGCTGGGTATGGCAAACCTGATCCATCCGGGTGTAGCAGCGGTTTTCCATTCGACATTCGCGTCTTGGAACATTGGTGCATCCATTACTGTTGCAAACACGGTCGTTCACAGTCCTGCAAACTTGCTGGGTGTTGCACACGTTGCGGGGCACAGTTTGGCAAACCGGATAGTTCCGGTAGCCACATTGTTGCTGATATTCGGTATGGCACTGCCGATCGTATTCCGTACGACACTCAGGACGGGTTCCTTGGACCTCGCTCCGGTAGCAGGTGTCCGGCACGTAATCGGTACGATAGATCGTCTCGAATTCCCGGCTCTCGAGGGTTAGGCTCTGTGCGGGCTGGTTCAGGGTAAAATCCTGGGAGGCTGGAGCTTGGACTTGCGCAAGAGTCGGGCTGCTGAACAGGATGATTGCGAGAACGAATAATTTCATGAAAATCTCCTTTTGTTGCCATTTCGCACTGCAAGGAGCGTTCCAACGAATTTCGTTTAATTACAATAAAGATTCCGGACGCTTGCCCCTTTTAGGGGCAAAGTGGGGCTGGGGTGGGGATGTTTTGCACCTGGTAAAAATCACTCAAAACTGCTCCCTAAGGTTGGGTTTGGAGTCAGAATGGCAATCAGGAAAGTCCTTGGAAAC
>JAGWXK010000120.1 GCA_018969905.1 Bdellovibrionales bacterium | reverse complement strand
AGTCCGCGGAGTTCCGCTCCCGAACTGATTCTTTAGGGCCTCATGCGGTCATAAAACTATGCCGATTGACTCTCCAGTTTTTTGGGAGGAGGTCAACTACTAGCTCCGTGACGGTGACCGCGTAGCCCATGGAGTTCAAAAAAAGTCCGCGAATGACGTTAGTGAGGTGACTTCCGAATTCCCGTCGGTAAAGAGGGTGACGAAAGAGTGGAGATTTCTCAGGGGTTGGAATCTGTTCGAGCTGCGCTGAAACTTCCGCCTAACAGCAGGGACCATAGGATTCCTCTTTGATGTTCTTATGATTTACGAGCGACTAAATCCGAAATCTCTAAAGCATAATCGATCAATTAAATACTCTCCTTGTTATCATATTTTAGTGGCATTAGTGGTGATGCCTGTGCATAGAAATCCATATCAGGAGTTTGAGCCAAGCTTTTCTCTCCATATCGGTCTCCGGTAAATTTCTTGCATACTTTTGTGAAGGGCAGTGCCTTTTCGGCACACACAGACGCTAGTTGTTTATAGGTATACCTATTGAACTGCTCCAGTAGAGGGATTGCATCGGTGCAAATTACGTTCAGAGCAGTTTCCGGGAATTGATGGGTAGGACACCAAAAAGCAGTCCAGCCCTTTTTCAAACCGCTTAAATATCTTATTAGCGCAGGGGAAAGTACAAAGAGATCCGTTTCATTGTTAATTACTTTTTGGAAACCATATTTTTGCATGATCTTAGGTATGAATCGAATTCCTCTCCAATAGTATGGATAGTCCAAATCATCGGTTTTGGGGATTTTGTTAGGGAATCGAATGATATTTAAATAAGGTCTGGATGTAGATTTTCTAAAGAGTCTAAAATTGGGAGTGAAAATATTTCCTCCTAACTGGCTCAAGTTAACAATAGAGGAGGCATCGTCTACCAAAAATATTTTCGACGCATTAAGGTCCTGAAGTCGAAGTGCGTAGGCGTTAATCCAACGATTGGTTCGCGCTAATCTAGACTCACCAGTTCGATCCACGCCATCTACGAGGGAGTGCGAAAAAAGACATGTTTTCATAGGTCCAAAGCTTAAATTCGAATTTGTTTTTTTTAATTTAAATTTTTATTGGAAGAGTTTATTCTTAATTCATCCCAAGAAATTAGATGTTATCCGATTTGAATCTGCTTAAAAGCTTCGGCTGAAGCCGGTATTCCTGAAGGATTCGTGTCAGGGCGTCCTTCGCGCGAAGGCTTTCGGGGTGTTCGGGAGTGGATTTTTTCTCAGCCAAGATCAACTCGTTTTTCATCGCGTGTTCAAAGCCCACAAGCTCCGTCACGGTTACCGCGTAGCCAAGCGAGTTCAAAAAGAGTCCGCGGATGACGTTCGTCAAGTGACTTCCGAATTCGCGGCGGTGAAGGGGGTGGCGAAAGAGCGGTGATTTTTCGGGTGCTGGAATGTCATCCAGTTGAGCCGCCACTTCGGCCTGGCAACAGGGCACGAGGGCGAAAGCATGCGCATTCTCGCGGATTCCAAAGAGTATCGCATCATCGGTCGCGGTATCGCAGGCGTGAAGCGCGCAGACCACATCCACCGGACTTTTGAGTTTCGCATTTTCGATGGTGGAAGAAATGAATTCCATCCTGTCAAAATCCGAATCTTTCGCCAGTTGAACCGATTTTTGGACCAGTTCCTCGCGAAGTTCGATGGAGGTGAGTTTTGAATCCGGAATTCCCCGTAAAACGAGGTCATAGAGTAGAAATCCCAGATATGATTTTCCTGCTCCGAAGTCCGTGACGTGAAGGTGGCTCCGGATCGCGAGGGTCCTTTGCAGGTAAGGTTCAATCAATTGGACTAGGTGTTGAACCTGTTTAAGTTTGCGTTTGGAGTCCGCATTCAGTTTTCCATCCCGAGTCAGGATATGAAGGGCCTTTAGAAGTGGCTCAGAGCTTCCTTTCCATAAGGAGGCGGTCTCTTTGTTCATAAGGTCTTAGATGTTAGATCTAAGGTTTTGCTTTCGTAATCTTTTTTTGAATTATTTTAATCGATTTATTGACAGTGCTGAATCCTCGGTTACCATTAAATTACATCGGTTGGTATTATCCGCTTCACGGACGAGGCAACAGTTACTGAATGTAGTCTAAGTGTGGTTGCGGTCGAGTCTGTCCAACGGATTGGATAAAGCTTAAAGCTTGATCGAAGGATTGATCGGTAAGACCCTTTGCAGAAACCCCGGAAAGAACGAATCTTTCCGGGGTTTTTGCGTTCAGCGTGTTTTCAAGAGGTCCTGAAAAAACTGAAGTGCGGTAACGCCACTCTCGCGGAGCACGGCCCCATCCGCCTTGATCTCGGTTTGAGTTGGGATTCCCAATTCTTTTGCCCGTTTTGAAAGAATTCTGGTGTGATCGGGAGAATGGACAAAATGGTTGTAATCCGGCTCTGAGCGGTCTTGAAGTGAGTTCCAAAGTAGCAGCGGCGGGTCATCGGAACTCAGGTTCCCGTAGGAATCGAGATCCTTCCGAATTTGCTCGCCCTTCGCTGTAAACAAATCTTCGATCGAATGGAGATGGTAGCGGGAGTATACTTGAGCGCCCATGAACCGGTCCGTTGCCTCTTTTCCAAAAAACTCGTACCAAACCATGAAGTCATACGAGACTTGCGCATTCAAGTGGCCGGCACCAGAGATGCGGGTGGATTCCCGCTTCACGGGGTCCGGGGAGTCGGGATTCGCGAGATCATCATGAGTGGCAAGCCAGAGGCTCGCGGAACCGCCCGCACTGACTCCGTAGGCAAAGATCAGAGCCTTATTCAGGGAAAAGCCTGAGGCCCGCGAGCGGATGTATTGAACAAATCCTCCAATGTCCTCTTTCATGATGGTTTGAAGGGGGGCGTGCTTTAAGAACCGGTACTCCAGCGATGCGATCGCTAGGCCTTTTTTTAGGGCGATATCAATGAGTCGGGGATTTTTTCTGAGCTCATCCTTCGTGCCGGCCTGCCAACCACCCCCATGAATGTAGATCACAAGGGGAGTGGGAGTTTTTTTTGTTTTTTGAAGCGGAGTCCAAAGATCGAAGATTTGCCTTGGGTGGGGTCCGTAGGATTGATTGAGAAATTCCTTGGCAAAGGCCTGAGGCGCAAAGGAAACAAGGAAGTTTAGGACCAAAGCAAGAGCCGGAAATCCCATGGGCCAAGGATTTATGGGATAAGAGGGGAAAGTTCAAATGATTTTGACCGGCGGCCCGAAATTCCAAAGCGGGGAATTGGCTGTGAGCCCCAATGAAGGAGCGGTGAAAGGATTACCCAGTGGTTTAAGAGCCATCTTAAAGCCTCCGGTCGCAAGCTTTGATGTCGCCATCAAAGTGGAGAGGGGAGATCTTGATGAGCTTCGGAACCTTCCGGGCCGCATCGGTCACTCCCCTCTTACTTCATGCTTTGTGCCAGTCTTGAATCTGGCTCGTTTCTTTTGTGTTCAAGGACTTAGGTCAGGATTGTTTGCGGCGTGTCATTTTGGCACTGACTTTACGCCCCAAAAGTTACTCGTTTTGCCCCTTAGTGGACGCAATAGCCGTTAAACAAGCCCATTCCAAATGGACAGTTCGCTTGCGGTAGGCACCCGTTTGAAGTGTTTGCGTAGCCGTTCATGCAGCCGCCGTAGGTTGCGCCCACACCAAAGCTCATTCCATAGCTGAATCCGGTTCCAAATCCGAATTGAGCTGCAACGCAGGTGTTGTATTGGGGGGAATAAGCCCATCCTTGCGGACAGTTTCCTTGATTCAAGCAGCCCAGGAAGGTCGGAACCATTCCGTTAGGGCATTGATTTTGGTAGCCATTGTTCGGGAATCCGCCGTTGGTCCCGTTTCCATACGTGTTTGTCACAGGCACGCATTGATTGTTTTGCGGATAAAATGCTTGATTCTGAGGGCAGTTCCCGCGTTGAAGGCATCCATACTGGGTGGGGAATGTACCATTCTGACAGTTGTTGTAGCCGGTTTGGCCATAGCCGTTGTTATACCCGTTGTTGTACCCGTTGTATCCGTTTCCATAGCCGAATCCGGCCCCATTCATCACGCAGGTTCCATTTTGTGCAATCTGACCTTGAGGGCAGCTCACATCGTTGCTTCCGCAATTTGCGAGCATCAGCGCGCCAAAGATCATGGCCGGAACGGTAAAAAGCTTTTTCATGAAGGTTTCTCCTCTTTTCATGGGCGCACGCTACACTGCGGCATTTCAGGGTGTCAATAAAATTTGTTTACTATTTGGGAATGGCACTATTCCTGCTGAAAAAAACCCGCGGAAACCAAAACCTAATGAAAAAGGAGAGGGAAAATGCGAATCATTATCGGGTATTTGATATTGGGACTCCTGTTGGGATGTGGACAGAATAGGGATATGGGCGGGGGGGCACTTCAGTCGCTTCCTCCTCAAAAGCTGGGAGAGGTGAGGGGACAGACCAGTTTGGGGCCGACAGTGCTGTCTCTTTACTCAGGCGAGGTCGACCTTGCCAGGGTTCTCGGACAGGTCGGGGTGCTTGACGAGAGAATTGAGGTCACAGAAATCAAGTCTGCCCCGGGGGCGCCCTTCGAACAGAGGAGCGAGGAGCACCTCACAAGAAACAGTCCCGTGTTTCTCCTCTCCTCAAGCGCAGAAAAAACCGAGCTTGCGGCATTCGTAGACCATGAATTCCAGGAGCATCTCGCAACTCCCCTGATTCACTCGAAAATTGTCGAGATTTTTCCGCTCATTCGGTACTGCGAGCGATTCGCCTTTCTTGGAAACTCCTACTTGAAGGATCCGGTCAAATGCACTCCGGGTACCTGGTGTTTTGAGCCGCAACCCACAAGTTTTCAGTGCAGGCTTGATGGTCAGGGGCAGACCGAATGTCAAACATGGCGGCGCTATGGATTTCCGAACCAGGGTCCGCTTCCGTTTTCGAGGGCGGATTTTGCGATCACGGAGGCGGAGCCACGGGCATTTGTCTGCAGCCAGTGGGCGAACGGTTCACCCTTCTCCTATCGGCTTCGTGAGATGAGAAAACTTGTGAGGCTTCGGGCAAGCTTTGATAGGGGAATAAAAATCAAAATTGAAACTCCGAGCGGACAGCTGGACTCCGGAACTCCAGATGTCAGGTGGGTTCAATTCAAGGAGGAGAGTGTCGATTTCAGTTGGGATAAGTAAGCGCGAGAATGGAGGGGCAGTTTCTGACCCTTTCCTCAAGGTCGAGACCGTAACCGATCAGGAACTGGTCTTCGACTTTTTTCCCCGAATATTTCACTGGCACATTCACGACGCGTTTTTCGTGTTTGTCGAGAAGGGTCACGATTTCGAGCGAAGCTGGTCCTGAGTGGCTTAGTCTGTCATACAGAAACTTCAGCGAGCGACCACTGTCCACGATCTCCTCGACAATCAATACATGTTTTCCACGAATGTCCCTGGAGATGTCCTTGAGAAGAGTGACGGTTCCGGAAGACTCGCGCTCTTTTCCGTAACTGGAGAGCCTCACGAAGTCGATCTCGACATCCATCCGGAGCTCACGGATCAGGTCGGATAGAAACACGTAGGCACCCTTCAATACTCCAACCAAAAGGAGTGTTTTTCCGTCGTAGTCCTTACGGATCTTTTCTGCAAGATCGGCAACGAGAACCCTGATCTCGTCCTCTTTCAGGTACGGTGTAAAGCGCGATTCGAGGGGAAGGGTATTTTCGGGCTGACTCATGCTTTTGAATGAGGATCACGGGATTCGTCCACCTTGGAGTCGGGCTGCGGCCCCCCGGGTTTTTCGTTCTCCTGGATTCGCTTGAAGGACGCTTCCTCCACCCCGCTTAAGGAGTCCTTGAAGTTTTTGATCGCCTTGCCCATGGTGTGACCAAGCTCAGGAAGTCTGCGCGGCCCAAACAAAAGGAGAACGACTCCTACAATCAGAAGGTGCTCAAATGAAATGCCAAACATGGAAGTTCCTTTCAAGGGGGCTTTTTAAACCCGACAAAAATTACACTGAAACGGCTTCTACGTCAACGAAGCGAACCGGGCTCTCAATCCCGCACTTCGGCTGAATGGATCTGCGAGAGGGCAGGATCTCCATGAAGCCCCGCATTTTCGAGGATTGAGCCACGGTCGGGTACGGCGCTGCCTGCGAGAAGAATTCCAAGGTCCATACGGGCGCGACGCTTCCCGTCCTGGCCGCAAACAAAAAACTCACTCGTTCTTTTGCTCAGGGAGTGAGAGGGGCTTACTAAACGGTAGCGATTTACGTCCAATCCGCGCAGTTTCGGAAAAATTTCGGAGAGGGGTCTGCGGGTTTTCTGAATG
>JAGWXK010000119.1 GCA_018969905.1 Bdellovibrionales bacterium | reverse complement strand
GGGCTTGGCTTGAAGTTGGGCATAGGAGTTCCGAGCCAAGCAGCAGCACGTGAAAAATGGCAAAGCGGGCCCCAAAACGCATGGCGGCACGATAATGGAGCAAAATATTTCTGTAAATCTTTTTAGCTGGTCTCTTTGAATGGGCATGTATTTGGAACTGGTCGAAGTCATTCCTTTGTATTCATGGAGATTTAGTCGAATCACGCAGGCCAAATCCGCGTGAATTCGGAGGTTTGACAGCCAAATCCAAGTAAGGCTTGCCCACACAAAGAGGACACCGCATAAGGGGTTGTTATTATGAGTTAATTAATTGATATATTTAATTCTTGACCTTATTAATTTTGTATTTAATTGTTAAATTAGGGGGAAGTGTTTCAGATGAGAGTTTCTCAATTACAGATCCTTGCGTGTGGTTTGGTTGCCTTGGCCATCGGAGTGGAGAATGTGGCACGAGCTGGTACTGCCTATAATGGGAGAAGAGCTGTGAATCGTACAACTCAGACATCTACAAGTCCCATTGTCTCAAGAGTTGCGCCCGAACCATCGCCAAGTCCATCTCCGTCGCCCATTGATGATTCTAGCAAAAAAGGGGAAGTCAAGGGTTCGGTCACCCAGAAAGGTCGAGAGGGGTGAGGTGGAGTTTCAAAGAGCCACCTCCGAATGGGCCACAGTAGAAGGCGGGTGCTTTAGGTGGATTTTTTCTGAGGGGCAGTGGTCAAAAACTGCAAAGTTTTCTGATTGTCGATCGCCCACCTCATGGCCCACTCGCTCTTAAACAGAATCACGGGATTGTCATCTCGATCGAGCAGGCAGCGGGAGTCCTCGCGGCGCTCAAACACATCCGGGTCAAGGCCTGCGCCTGTAATCCAGCGTGCGTGGGTGTAGGGGAGTTTGTCGATTTTCACATCCACCGCATATTCAGCCTTAAGCCTGTGCTGGAGGACTTCAAACTGAAGCGCTCCCACCGCGCCCAAAATCGGATCGCGATCTCCAAAACCGCGTTGGCGGTAGATCTGGACGACGCCTTCTTCTGAAAGCTGCTCAAGACCTTTCTGGAGCTGCTTTCGTTTCATGGGGTCTAGAATGGTGACGCTCGAAAAATGTTCGGGAGAAAACGACGGAACGCCCCGGTACTCAAGGCCCTTCTTTTCTGTGATCGTGTCCCCGATGCGAAGCGATCCTTGCGTATCCACAAGTCCGATGACATCCCCGGGCCAGGCCTCTTCGACCACGACCCGCTCTTGCCCAAAAAAGCTCACGGGCATGGCAAGTTTCAGGTCTTTTTCAAGGCGCGAGTGTTTTACGATCATGTTGCGCGAGAAGTGACCCGAGCAAATCCGGATGAACGCAACGCGATCTCGGTGCGCAGGGTCCATGTTTGCCTGAATTTTGAAAACAAAAGCCGAGAATTTCGGATCCGTCGGCGGAACTTCGGCATCGCCCGAAATTCGAGGTGCCGGAGTCGGCGCGAGCTCGATGAAGCGATTCAAAAATCGTTCGACTCCGAAGTTGTTCATTGCAGAACCGAAAAAAACCGGAGTGAGTTCGCCGCGCAGGATTCGATCCCAATCAAACTCATCGCCCGCGAGTTCCAGAAGCTCCAGTTCCGTTTTGAATTGGTGATAAAGTTCCTCTGCTTCGAAAGTATCGTTTCGTTCGCCACCGAGCGACTTCAAAAATTCAGGGTCATCGACTCCGGACATCTTTTTGGATTCGATTTTTTTCCCTTTGGATTCCTGATCCCGCTGAAAGAAGTGGATTTCCTGCGACTGACGATCGTACACGCCGCGGAATCGATCGCCCGAGCCGATGGGCCAAGTGAGGGGGCAAGATCTAATTCCAAGAATTTTCTCGAGTTCATCTAGAAGGTCCAAAGGCTCACGCGAGGGGCGGTCCATTTTGTTGATAAATGTAAAAATCGGAATTCCGCGCAGTCGACAAACCTCAAAGAGTTTTCGCGTCTGAGGCTCGACCCCTTTTGCGGCATCCATCAGCATCACCGCAGCGTCGGCCGCCATGAGGGTTCGATAGGTGTCCTCGGAGAAGTCCTTGTGGCCCGGGGTGTCGAGAAGATTGATGATCGTCCCGTTGTATTCAAATTGAAGAACGGAGGTGCTGATCGAGATCCCCCGCTGTTTTTCGATTTCCATCCAGTCTGAAGTCGTGTGACGTTGATTGGCTTTTGCCCGTACGGCTCCCGCCAAATGGATGGCTCCTCCGTAGAGAAGCAACTTCTCGGTAAGGGTGGTCTTCCCTGCATCCGGGTGGGAGATGATTGCAAAGGTCCTGCGACGCTTTACCTGATCTTCGAGCTGATGAATGAAGTCCGACACGATGGGGAATTGGTAGCAGGTTTTGGATGAGTTTGGAATATAAAACACAATAATTACAAGAATCTATAAAGGTAAGGAAAGATTTGCCTAATGCCCGACCAAATTAATCCGATAAGAAGGTCATGAAGAGTTCTGAACAACCAACCATTGCAATCGTAGTGACCCGGACCGGGGGGGAACCCGTTCTAACTGAAACGCTTACGAGTGCAGAGGAGATTCTGGAGCTTGAGCTTGCCTTGATCAACAAGGAGCCTGAGCCCTTAAAACGGGTGCATGAGTTCCGGGAGCGACAAAAAGCGGAAGACGAAGAGTTTGCCGATTTCGTGGAAGGCATCCTCTCACAGCCCTTTTTAAAGCCCGAGGTGCAGGAGCACGCGGTCCAATGGTTCAAGTCCAGAGGCAAGATCGAAACCTATCAGAAAGCCGAGGACGAGGCATCTACGGTCATCGCACGCTATGCCTTTCAATTGTTTTCAGAGGATCCGAAGAAGACGGATTTCATGCTCGCAGGACCAAAGGCGCGAGTGAGAATCCGCGTGATCGATCTGACCTCTTACTCTGAAAATCAGGCTGCTTAAACCTTTTTCATTGCGTAACCGACCGAATGTGTCGTAGTCAATGGGTCCATGGGAAAACATGGTTTGAGCGTTTTATTCGGGGTCCTCTTCGGTATTTCAGCGTACGCAGGCCCCGTCCCTCCCGATTGTCTTGACTCCAAAAGAAGGCTTCTACAGATCAACAATCGACAGGTTTTGGATTGGCGTGAAAACACACCCAATCAGTATCAGGGGAGGGCGCTGGTTCAAGGAGTGATTACCCAGATTTACCCCGAAAAAACGGGACATGCGCACTTTGCCTTGAATCTCGACTCCGATCCCGCAGGGGACATTGAAATCATCTACAACCAGGACTTTGGCGAGCTTCCGGCTCTTAAGCCCGGAATGCAGGTCGCTGCTTGTGGTGATTACATCACCGCAGGTCCCAGGTCCCGGCTTCCATCCCCTATGGGTGCAATCATCCACTGGCTTCACTACAACCCGGGCGACCGGGACGGGGGCGCCCATCCTCACGGCTACCTCATGATCAATGGCACCGTTTATGGTTTTTCTTCGAAGCTACCTAGAAATGATTTTTGATCTGTGACAATCTTCCTCTCCCATGCCCGATCGATCACTTGAGTTGATTCAGAATTCCAAAGATGTCGCCGTCATTGCGAAGACACTTTCGCAAGCGACGATGATTGCCTTTGATACTGAATTCATTCGGGAAAGCACTTTTTATCCCAAACTCGAGATCCTTCAAATCGCAACACCTTCCGACGCCTGGTTGATTGATTGTCAGGCGCTTTCAAAAAATGAGATGAAGCCAATCTTGGACGTATTTCAGGATCCGAAGATTCTGAAGATCGTCCACGCAGCCCATGGGGATCAGGAGTGCTTGCTCTCTGCCTACGACATTCTTTCGTCTCCCGTTTTTGATACCGCAGTGGGGGCGTCCCTGTGCGGACTCGGCGACAACATTGGGCTTGGAAATCTCATCCGCTCGGTTCTTGGAATTGAACTTCCAAAAGGTTATGCGCGGACCAATTGGTCTAAGCGGCCGCTTCCAAAACCTGTGCTGGAATATGCGCTTCTTGATGTGAAGCATTTGATCGAAGTTGCTGGAATTCTTTTTGAGCGGCTCGATCAGAATGGGCGCCGGGCTTGGGCGATGGAACTCTCTGCAAAATTTGGGGATCGAAAATTGTATGAGGTTCCGCCCGAGGACATTGCGCGAAGACTTGCTCAATCCGGCAAATTTCATGTTCGCGACTATGCAGTCCTGCTGGAGCTGGTGAAGTGGCGCGAAGACCGGGTGCGCGAGCTTGATGTCCCAAGGCGCTGGCTTGCCGAGGACGGAGTTCTCATTGATCTCGCAAAGATCAAGCCCACAACGGTGGAGCAATTGCAGGGATTCCGCGGGCTCTCGCGGGGGGAGGCGAAGCTTCCACAGGCAAAGAAGATTCTCTCCGCAATCGAGAAGGGGGTAAAAAACAAGGATGAGATTCCGAAGGATTTGAAGGAGCGCAAGACTCTTCAGCCGAATTCCGAGGAGTCCCTCGGAATTGACCTTCTTCGGGTTGTTCTTTCGCTGCTGTCGGAGCAGTACTCGATTGCCTCGAAACACATCGTTCAACCGCAGAATGTCCTTCCTCTTCTGAGACTTCATCCGGACTCGGTTGCGGTTCTTCAAACAAGCGGCTTGGTTTCGCCCCAGCTCGGGGATGCGGGAATGCAAAGGCTTTTTGCGTTTTTAAAGGGAGATTTGTCCCTTGCCCTTGAGTCAGGTAAGCGCGTGAAGCTACGGCAATGAGGTGATTTCATTCATGGCTAGCAGGCTTTGGATCAATGGGTTCCCTGGGATTGTCTTCCTGGGAGCTTTTTTATTCGCGGCCGAAAAGCTTCTTTTTCACCTCGATCTTCTGAACATAGATGTGGCTGGGCACTTTGCATCTGCGATGAGCTCGCATCAGGGACAATTTCACCGATTCAATGATCAATTTTTTGCAGGATACATTCACGGTCTTTTTTATCCTCCTCTTGAGGATTGGATCCTTTCATCCTGGTTTAAATTGACTTCACTGGTTTCGATCGATCCATATCAATCATTCTCTTTCTATTTGTGTGCAATCTTCGGGGCGTATTTGTTTTCGCAATGGCGTTTTGTGATGGCTTTTCGCCCCGGACTGAGACGGAATTTTCTTGCTTCCATTCTGGTGTTTTTGGATTTGGTGGCGAAAAGCGGGGAGATATCTCTTCAGGGCCTTTCGCTTTATGATTTTTGGAGTACGGGACTTACAAGTCAGGTTCTGTCCGGAGTGTTTTTCTTTTGGTTTCTTGGAAGTATTCTTCAAGAAAGACCCTTGGTCGGATCCATTGCCGCGTTCTCTCTCACTTTTCTCTCCCACATCGTGATGGGATTGAGCGCTGCGCTCATTCTGGTTTTCATCTTTGTTTTTCAACGCAATCGTAGATGTGAGATATTGATGATTGCGCTCTGGAGTGCGGGAATCAGCGCGTTCTTTTGGGTTCCATTTCTTGCCCATCGGGATTTTTTGGAGAACACCAATGTTTTCAGCGGTGAGCGTCCTTGTTGGAGTTTTGCGGCTTTTTCCTTGGGGCTTCTGATCCTTCAAAAGAGATCGGCACTGGATCGGGCTCTGCTTGGCTTTTCTCTGCTGATTTTCCTTTGCCAGGGATTGTTGCCTCTTTTGATCAAATGGAGTCCTCTAGGTGTTCAACAATGGGCGCCCGCATTTCATTACTACCGTCTAGGAGTGGTGGGTGTACTGGTTCTTGGCGTAGTGGTGACGCGCATTGAATTTCGGATTGCCCGAATTGCAATGCCTGCGTTTCTGCTCTGCCTTGGGTTGAATTTCAACAATTTTTCGTATGGTGAGGTGCAATCGCGAAGTTCTCCGGTTTTGGACCTTAGGGAGTCGGGCGATCTTTCCTTTGATCGGTTTGGACGATATTGGGTGGTTGGCCAAAGGCGAACCATTGACTTTGGTTTGGACACACTTCTTGCCAGTGAACTTTCTGATTTCAGAAGCAATAAGGGTCTTTATTGGGAAAGTAGCAAATCCAATACCCTGTTGTCCTCTTATCTCACCACCCTTTTGAAAGCCCCAAGTATTCTACAGTATTTTTTCTTTGCGAATTATCCCTGTCACGTTCTCGGATGCGTATTGGATTCCTATTTTCGAACTTTCAACATTCGCGGTGTGATTGGGGATCCCATGCATACGAGTTACGGATTGCCGAGCTCGCAGGTTGAGTGTTACCGCGAAGTTTTTCGAAAGGGCACACCTCTTCACCAGATCGAAAAAACAGGTTTGATTCGGCCCGAAAAAAAGTTCGTAGTGCAACTGAACGTATAAGTAGCTGAAAAGACAGGGACCCGACGGTAGTAGTGTATTGTCTTTTCTGCGAAGATAAAGAGGAGCA
>JAGWXK010000118.1 GCA_018969905.1 Bdellovibrionales bacterium | reverse complement strand
GTAAGGGATCCTGAGTGACCCGTGTTCATCGCCTGCAGCATGTCAAGCGCCTCTCCCCCCCGACACTCTCCCACCACAATCCGGTCGGGGCGCATCCGTAGACAGCACTTGATCAGATCACGAATTGAAACCTCTCCCTCGCCCTCGATGTTCTTAGGACGTGTCTCAAGGCGTACCAGGTGCTCCTGCCCGAGTTGAAGTTCGGCTGCGTCTTCCACTGTAATGATTCGCTCTGTCGCCGGAATGAAGTTGGAAAGAACATTCAAAAGGGTGGTCTTTCCCGATCCTGTTCCCCCGGACACCACAATATTCAATTTCGCCTCGACACAGGCCCTCAAGAAATCGGCGATTTCAGTCGTCATGGAGCCGAACTTCACCAGATCGGCCGACGTGATCCGTTTTTTCGGGAATTTACGTATCGTGATGGTCGGCCCCCGAAGCGCAAGAGGAGGAATGATGATATGAACCCTGGAACCATCTGCAAGCCGTGCATCCACATAAGGCGTTTTTTCATCCACCCGCCGTCCAAGCGGCGTGACAATCCGCTCGATCACATTCATCATTTGCTGCTCACTTGAGAATGTGACCTTGGAAAGGCCGGGTTTTCCCGCCTGTTCCACATAGATCTGGTCACGGGCATTCACCATGATTTCCGTCACAGTGTCGTCTGCAAGAAGGTCTTCCAAGGGGCCAAGCCCCAACGCCTCATCCAGCACTTCCTTTACAATCTGCGCTCGCAATTCCCGTGTTGGACAAAGGGTCGAAATATCCTCTTTGGCAAGAATATCGAGAATTGCTTTCTGGGTTTTTTCCCTCATGACTTCGCGTTGTTTCGGATCGCTCATGTCCGCATTCATTTTCTTCATGTCCACCACGTCAATCAGTCCGCGATGGATTCTGAGCTTCATGCTGGTCCACGGATCAACCGCCCCGATCTTGGACCGCGACAAAAGTGCGGCATTGCCCTCACCTGCCGGCGCGATGTCGGCACTCGCCCCCCCTTGAATGACCTGGAGTTTTTGGGCGATGCCTGTGGGTTTGTTCAGCTTCGATAGCTGATCGAGCATTCGTGACGACTCCATCCGTCGCACAAGATCAGAATAGGCTCTGGAGACAGCAGCACCCGGGTTCGCAATCGTAAAGGGTTGGCTTTTTGCAAGCGCTGCCTCGCACGTCAAGGGTTCATCTGGAATCGCAAAAAACGGATTCTTTCCTAGGTTCTTCTGAATCATCTGGGGATTGATGACATTGCTCTGTGAAAATCGATTTACCACCACTTGAATCATTTCAGGGGGAAATAGCAATTCCTGGACCTTGGCAAGAATCCTCCTGGTCTGATTGATTACAATCACATCGGGAGTAGTCACCACAAAGATCAAGGTCGCCTGCTCCATCGCCTTGAGTGCGTGGGGTTCGGTGCCGTTACCGCAATCAAGAACGATCCAGGGGAAAATCTGGGAAGCAGCCTTCAGGAACTTACCAAGACCGTCAAGATCGATATCACGCGCCAAAGCCGCCTCACGGGGTGCCCCGATCAGACTGTAACCCTGGGGGGAATTGACCATGAAGGGGGCAACTGCCTTCGGGTCCCACACCGAGACTTGTGATTTGGTGACATCAATGATGGTCTTGGGATGATTCAGACCGAGAATGATGTTCTGATCGCCGAGACTCTGAAAATCAAGATCGATGATGAGCGGACGCTGTTTGGAGTTCAATTGATAGGCGATCGCTAGGTTTGCGGCAAAAACGCTCTTCCCGACACCTCCCTTTCCTCCAACCACTGCGATGATGTGTCCCATGCCGCGTTCCCCCGATTCCTACCTGTTGCTTGAGGTCATCCTGAAGCTTTTCTTCAAATCCTCAGTTCCATCCGAGGCGCTCTCAATGATCAAAGGGGTTACGAAAAATACGTACTGCCCCTTCGCCTTGCTCATGTTCTTGGAGCGCGTGAGATTGAAGAGGGCTGAGGTCGAGCCTCCGGACCCAGCAACCTTCGGATCGTCACGATTGAACGAAGTGGAAACGTCCTGCTTGTTTACCGCAGTGACCGCGGCAACCTCTCCCGATTTCATATAAAGATTGGACCTGGCTCTGTGTTCTGCGGTGATCGGAGTCCCTGCAACGCCCTTTCCGACCTGACTCGTCTGCGTCACCTCCATATCAAGCTCAATATCCTGCCCCTGAAGAATGGTGGGAGTGACTGCGACTTCGAAACCGACCCGGATGGGGGGCCCATTTCCCACCTGGCTGTTCTGTCCCAGCGTTTGGGTGGGCAGGTTGATGTAATCAATGAATTTGCCTTCTTTTCCGCTCTTGGTGACAATCGTTCCGGATTTCATCACCCTCCCATATGAGGCATTTGACGGCGGCGCAGAGAGGGCAGGAAAGAGGGAACTCAAGGTTGCACTAAAGCTGAAACCCCCTTGTGGTCCCGCCCCGACGCCCCCATTGACATTGCTTCCAATCGCGATGGTGGGATCGGCCGTGAAACCCGGCTGCCACTTGAACCCGAATGCTTTCATGAAATCCTTGGAGAGCTCAACAAAATAAACCGACATGCGCACCAGTTTGCTGTCTCTCTTTGGAGGAGGCGGCACCACGTTGATGTCATTTTGAAGAATGAATGCGCGCTTATCCTCCGACATGCTTTCAATGTTCATGGCTCCGGTGATCGGATCCTTCAGACGGATCACGGGCAGGAACCAGTATGCACGATTCACCGCTCGAACCTTCTGGTCCGCCGACTCCACCGTTCCTCCCAAAATGATTTTCCCGTTGATGACTTCAGCCTTGAGTGTCGGAGCAACGACATTCTGCAAATCTTGCTCGATTTTCCGGGAAAGAATCCCGAGAGTTACGGGAGACATGGTCACTTTATTGATCACATACTCCCCATAGGCCTTATCGCCGATTTCATTGAAAATCATCCCGTAATCGGCAACAGTTAGGACCTCTCCCCTGAGAACGATGTTCTTGTCCTCAAGCGATATCGTGATCCCTTCCACCTCTTTCAAGTTTTCCTTCAAACGCTCGTAGAAGCGAACCTGATTCTGCTTGGCAACCATGATGTCAAAAATGATTGCAATGTTTCCGTACTGATCCCGGACCCGGACGTTGGTTTCCCCCTCACCCACAGGCTTGATCAACAGCTGCTTTTCTTCACCGGTCTTGACGACATTCACCATGACTACCTGGGTATTTCCAATCCCGATCGCGTCCTTCGCATTCAAATCGGCAAGCTTCAGATCAGGATCCAGATCCACCACTTTGTCCACTCCGGTTGCCAGAACCAGGACCCGATGATCCGCTTCGAGCTCGGTTTTATCCGAGGTCAGACGCGAACGCATGAAAGATGATTTCACTTTGGGGAGTCGTTTTTGTCGCGGGGAGGGCTCTTCCACGGGAGGCTCTTCTTTCTCCTGCGCCCGGACAAAAGGCCCCTGTACCAAAGCTGCAATTGAAAGGACCGTCCAGACTTGAAGAAAAAAGCGAGTCCGGAAACGTGATTGCTTGTCCATCACTTACCCCCTGTCGGTGTCGAGGCAGGCAATCTCACGCCCTCATTGAGTGCGTCTGTCGCGCGCGCCGGAGCAAGCGCGGATCGGTCCACATCATCGTTGTTACGAAGAGTGAACATCAACCTGTTTCCATTCCCTGCCATGATTGCGGCCAGAAGCTGAGCCTGATTGGGATCCACCTCGATCGTGATGGACGAGTAGCCGTCATAATCCAAAAGAGATTTGACCCTGGCTTTTCCGTTTTGTGGGTCGAAATCCAGTTTCCGAGCGAGATTGTTGGTCACATTTCGGCCAACAGCAAGAATCACCACATCCTGCAACAGGGTCTTGGCTATCTTGTTCTCCCTTCCTCCCGCACTGGAACCTACGTCAATCACCGAGATGAGGTCCACACGATCTCCGGGCTTCAAAAGTTTCGCAACACTTGAAATTTCATCCACCATGACCGACATCGCCCGCTTTCCCGGAGCAACCTGGGGTGCAAGACCGGTCTTGATGCTTGCTTCGGTAATCTTGTTCCATGCAAGCTGCTCACCTTTCTTGATGGAAACGAGCGCCACGTTTCCGATGAGCTTTTTCACTTCCTCCTGGAAATCCGCTTCATCCTCTTTCACTTTTTTATTGAAACGGATTGCGGTCGGTTCGACAAAGTTCATCGGCACAACCTTTGACTCGATCATGCTTTCCACCAGCGTATCCATTTCCTTGATGTCGTCGCGGGCCACAAGAACGGTGATTTCAGTTCCGAAGCGGGTTTTCGCGTTGTCTTCGATGCTCTGAACGGAAGTCAGAACAAAAAACACCGCGAATCCAGCCATGATCACGGATAACCCCATCGTTTTACTGTTCATCGTAATCTCCGATCCATTTCTTCTCGTACTGGCAAACCAACTTTTTGAATGGCCAGCTCTGATTTTTGAGCCCAACGACTCCAAAAGAGTCGAAATTCACGGTTTTTGAAACTGAATTCATCTGGGTGCAGATCGCTGAGGTTTCACGAACGCGGACATTCGTCCGCTTTTCCTGCTCACCCGCCTCCTCGCTTCCGCCTGCGACACCTGCTCGAGTGATCCTCTGCTTCTGAGGGATTGCCGGCATTGAACCCTCGCCTTCATCCTCGGTCAGAGCCCTCGGATCAGAAACCCCAAGCACCATCAGATCCTGCTCCCTTTCCACAAACGTTCTCCCCGCCGCCCCTTCTCTTTTGTGACGAAAAGAGAGGCGTGGGTACTCTGGAGAGTTCCCCGTCAACACATAAAGCTGGGAGCGGGAATATTGAACATTGTTGATGGCCATTTGAAGGGCGAGATTTAGACGGAAAAGCAAACCTACCAGAATGAACAGGAAGGGAAGCACCACCACAATTTCGAGAATGCTCTGGCCCTTAGCATCCATTGTCCCACTCCACGATCACTCCGGTCACACCGGCTGATCCGACGGCATTCTGAATGCTCGCCTTTTCAGCATTGCATTCCTGAATCGTCGGACTTGTCGGCATCCAGCTTTCAGATACCAGATCCATTTCAATTGCCTGTCCTTTCGGGGTGAAAGGATGAAGACTGAGCTTCGCCTTGAAGGGAAACGAAACCCCTTGATTCCAAAAATCGGAAACCGGATTTGCCTCAAAAAAAGGACCGCCCCCGATCAGGGGCTCATCCTTTGCTGAGATCAAGGATTTGAATTTGCCTGTTACGGTGGCATCGAGAACCTCACGGGCCCGCTCTCTCCTTATCTCGGGATCTATCGACCCGGAGGAAAACGCCCTTGCCGACATGAAGGTTGCATAGTGGATGTAATTGGATACCGCAAACAAAGCCGACATCCGGATGAAGAAGAAGAAGAAAGAAAAGATCACCATGAGTCCGAGCACGAACTCCATGAGCGCCTGACCTTGATTGCGGTTTTGCACTTTCTTCTCCATCCCTCTACTGTTTCGACGGATTGATGAAAATTCTGAAGTTTTCAGTGCCACCGCCCAAATCACTGTATTGCGGAATCAGCCTCGGACCGCCATCCTCTTGACCCCGAGCATCCGGATGACCATAACGATAGGTATACTTGAGCTGTTCCACAAATGGCTTTCGAAGGGCCTGAAAAGAACCGCTCCCCCCAAGACTCTTCAAGAGTGCGGAATAGATGAGAACGACAATCGCAAGGAGCATGACGTATTCCGCAATCGCCTGACCGGATCGGTTCATTCTCTCCATAACCCCGCCGGGGCGGCTCCCGCCCGGATTTGTCTCTCAAATTTACCCCCGATTTTCGGCGCACCCTTATCAAAAATCGAGGTCATGTTCCTAGCGAAGGCGACGACAATCCCGAGCGTGATGGACAAAAGAATGATGTACTCAACCACAGCTTGCCCCGACTCCTTGGACCGTTTGCTCATCGAAGCCCCTCCTCTTCCTAATTATTACATGGGTTCTGTGTAATTAAAACCCAAGCCAGATCATCGAGGCATTGGACTTAAGCTCGGGCCGGGCTTCGTCAACCAATTGACTTAAGACCGAGGGGCCTGAGATCCTGCTCACGGCCTCCCTGAGTCTCTTCCCCACCCCGGGCGTCTCAAAAAAGACCTGATCATCCGGCTTCAGTTCAACCTCGATGATTTCGGGTTCCAGCCGACGGGTTGTTCCAATGCTCATGAGCGGAATGAAGTCACCCTCACCCTCGTCGAGAAAGGGGTTTACCTGCGACAGTAGCGTTTTCGGTGATGCCACCTGCTTGAGTGTGCGCTCCCGCTTGAGATGCATCCGACAGGCACCCACTTGCGCAACGGAGAGGAGTTTTCCCTCAAGATACCCCGTAATCATGCTCGCCCCCCCGGAGCGCTCCCAGGATCGTCCGTGATTCCTCTGGAAA
>JAGWXK010000018.1 GCA_018969905.1 Bdellovibrionales bacterium | reverse complement strand
TCTCTGAAAGAGAATGAAGCATCCTTTTGGTGAGGTACCCGTCCTCCCTCTCCAGATAGACGGTATCAACCGCTCTTTTGGCCCACAAAACGAAATCCTCTGAAAAAACCGGGCCTGTTTCAGCGCCACGGGCAAGATACGCAAGGCCTCTCAGAATGTCGGGTCCGACGAGACCAGATGGTTTTGTCCCGAATTGGAACTCAAACTCCGTCTCGATTTCCTCAAATGTGGCACCCACGCGGAACCTGCGCTCCGGGGTAAGAATTTGAATCGGACCGGACTCTCGTTCTGATTGTGTGAACTCATCCCAGCCGAAATCCCGGAGTACGATCCTGGGAGCCGCATTCATGCCGGAATCATGCCCCAAGGGGAGAATCAAAACCTTTTTGTCGAGCTCAAGAAGCCTGTGGGCCACCCAGAGACCAGCAGGATTCTCTCCGAGAAAAACAAAATCATAATGGCTCGAAAATTCCATGGAATCAAAACCCTATCGAATCCTGAGGCACTCTTCAAGAAGAGCCCGATAACGATTCCGTTTTCGGTCCAGAAGGCCTGAACCCGAATCATGGGGGGAAATACTCCCGAGCCACTGCGAAATTTCAAGCGGATTGCGTAAGACAGTGAGGATTCCGGCATCCCTCAGCTCGGATGTTTCTGAGAAATCCCGAACGCGGGCGGGGCCCGAGGCGACAGGAATCCCGAATGCCGCGGGTTCGATCACTGAATGAATCCCCTTTCCAAAGCCACCTCCGACAAAGGCAAAATCAGCCTCGGCATAAATCTCGACCAGGATACCGACCTCAGAAATCACAACGATTTTGCAGTTCCGTGCAATAGCAACCTGACTTTGGATGCGAGCGAGCGTTTCGTTCGCCAAGGAGTGGGGCACGATCACAATCGCTCCTTTGAAACCTTCGAGAGCTGGCAAAAGCATCTCAAGATCCTCAGGCCATGCGCTACCGATCACACCCAAGGGACGGGGGAGCCTTGCGATCTGCTCTCTCCAATAGAGAATCCGTTCTTTTTTTTCGGCATGGCTTGCCTCTTGATTCGCCCGCCGGGCAACCCTTTCCCAACGGGGGTCAACTCCAGAATGAATTCGGAGTCCATTCAGGGTTCTCTCCTTCTCATCACTCCCGAAAAGGTAAAAAACGGGGAATTTCTGAAATGCGAACAGTGCACGCATCCACAGAAATGACCTCCGCAATCTTGCATTGATCACCAGAACGGGCACATTCCGGAATGCGGATGACCGGATCATCCCAGGCCAGAAATCATATTTCGCCAAAATCAGTTTTTTTACCCGGAAATGTTCAAAAAGCGGAAGCCATTCCTTTTCCCTGGGTGAGAAACCGACATACAGACACCGGGATTCAAGATCGCGCAGTCCGGGGAGTGCTGAATCCGAAAACACGCTCACGCATACCAGCTCTCCCCTCTCGATAAAGTCATCAATCAGGGGGCGCAGCATTTCCAATTCCCCAAGGCTTGAGGCATGAAACCAGTTCGAGGTCTTTTGGGGTTTCGGCAAGGATTTCCACGAGGACTTCCTAAACGCTTCTTCTCTCGGCTTCCTCACACCAAGCCACTTCAGCGGAAGGCTCCCTTGGATAAAATCAAGGATTTCGATCAAAAGTAGAATCATGAAAGGATCTCGCGTTCCACAACCTCGGGGAGCAGTTTTTTCATGCACTCATTTGGACTCCAGACCCGATAGCAACGCTTACCGCTTTTTGAACAGGGTGCACACCCGATTCGTGATCCAATTGATTTGCTGCCATCCTGGCAGGGGCCAAACCCAATCTCGGGCCTGGTGGGGCCAAACAGAACATGGGTTTTGCAGCCTACGGACTCCGCAAGGTGCGAGAGTCCGGTGTCACATCCGACAAAAAAAGCAGCACTCTTCAAAACGATCGCCGTAACCCGAAAGTCAGCTTCTTGGAGCAAGCTCCGATGGGTGACCCCCTCTGCCTCAAACAGTTGCTTCACTTGACCGCAGGCCGGGTCCCCCTCCCGCCCCAACAGCACAGGAATGAGTCCCTTTTTTTCAAGACTCGAAGAAAGTTTGCAGAAAGACCGAGCACTCCATTCCTTGGTTTTCCAACGGGACGCGGGCATCAAACAAAAATAGGAGCCCTGAGCAATGCCCAAAGAATCCAGGATGTGATTTTCGGAGAGTCCTGATTTCGAAAGAATCGGAATATAGGATGGTTTTCGCAGAATCCCCCCTTGTGCGATCCTACCTGCAAGCAGTCCAAACCTCATCCAATACGGAGATGGAATCCACCTTTTGGGAATCCTTTTCTTCAGAAGAAGGACCATCAATGTTCGAATCCTCTCTTTAGAGATGGAAAACCGTCGAACTTTACGGCGGTAGAACTGATTCAAAATGCCAAGCATCAAGCTACCAATTCTGGTTCTCGGCGTTCTATGGAGATCAATTTGAACGTCATACCCTTCCCTGGACAGGAACAAAATCAGTCTCAACCATCCGCGAAGGCCGGTTTTTTTATCATAAACCCATAATTTTCCGATTCTCGGATGTCCCCTGAGAACGAACTCAAACTCGGAGGAGACCACCCAATCCACCAAGATCCCGTCTGGCAGGCTTTCCAAAAAACTAGTCGACAGAATCAAATCTCCAAGACTGCTCAACCGGAACACGATCGGTTTCATCGGGTCGGAACCTTACGAATGATTCGGACTCCGCCCTGCTTGCTGTACGCATGGATCAAGGGCCGTGTCTTTCTTCCAATCGCACCATCCACCTGTCCGGAAGATGCAGGGCCATATCGATTCAGATTCGAATTTCCTGAGATTTCGTAGGGAAACTGCACGATCACGTCCCCTCGCAGACTCTTCAAATCAAGACCTCCTACAAAACTGGGCAAAAGCCCGATTTGGATGTCGCTCTTTTCCGTATCGACGTTCAATCCGTTTCGAACCTCGTCCATGTCAATTACCACCTGCCCACTTCCGGTATGGATGTCTGCACCCCCGCTGTATTGACTCAGGTACGCCCCACCCTCTTCGCTTTGAAATTGGACATCACCCTTGAAACGCGAAACCGTAAGTCTTCCGGATCGTGTATGGACTGTAAACTTTCCGGTGGACTGATCAATCCGAATCTCCTCGGTTCCACCATCAATGTTCAGTATTTTTGAGTTCACACCAGACAGGGTTACCGGCTTCGATCCCACGGAAATTCTTCCACTCAACGTGGAATCTCGGATCTCGGTTTCGCATTGAATGCAGTTCAGGGAAATCTCACCGGAAAGATCAAGATTTCCGAAAGAAAGGAAGTCGCCTTTTCCCGTCAGGGAAACAGAACCCCTCCACTGCTCCAGCTTCATCCGTTTGCCCTCGCCCATCACTATTGAAAGATTGCTCTGATAGGGCGCCTTGATGAAGAGATCCACTTGGACCGGATTTTTGGCTCGATCACGCATCTTGGAGACCAAGTCCACCCCTTGAGAGTGCCCCATCCTGATTTCAAAGCGGTCCTTTCCCTCAAAGGTGATCAGATCAAGCTTTTTGAACTCTTGCTCGGCGGCTTCCTTGGTTTCTGCAAGAACCTTCATCTTCATTTCTACGCGGATTCGATCCTGAACCCATCCCTGAACGCTCAGGTCTCCAAGCCGATGTTGAATGTACACCGGGAGAGCATGTTTCAACGCAAGATCCTGCTCGACTTGAAGAGTGAAGGATTGAATCGCAAGACATGGAACTGCAACCAGAAGTGTCCAAAAAACCGTCAATGAAAGTAGTAGATGGCGCATTGAAATCCCATTGAACTTACAGCGAAATCTGAAACTTTCATAAAAAAAACAGTCAGCGCACTTGCGCAAATAACGCAATGAGCTATCATAAGAGTATGAAGTTCCTTTAACGGGAGTTAACGGAGGTTAAGAATCAAACAAAATTTATAGAGCCCTAAAGAATGGGGCTCGTGAAGAGGCGGGAAATCCAAACCCCCTTTGAAAAAGGCAACCCGACGGAAACGTCGGAGACGCAAAACCAACGGGACTACAGGTCTTTTACCCCGAAGACCCACGTCGGCTGGGCTGCCAAAGGTGAGGAAGCCTTCAAAGCTTTCAAGGGGGGTCCCAACACAGCAACTGATCATCTATTCACCCCGATAGATCAACAGGAGCAAAGGACCCTCTCTTCATTCCAACAAGGCGCGAATGGATTGAGCCCCATTCGCGCCTTTCTCTTTTGATCACGCTGCGATAAATTTCCAAAATCTATGGCATTTGATGGACTGCTCATCACTGAGATCTTCCATTCCCTTCAGGGAGAAACTTCACTCAGTGGAATTCCTTTCGTCTTTGTAAGACTCACAGGCTGCAATCTGCGGTGCACCTATTGCGACTCGGCGTATAGTTTCAAAGGCGGAAAACGGATGGATTTTGAATCCATCCTGGCACAAATCAGAAAAACCGGTGCCAAACATGTCCTTTTGACCGGGGGCGAACCCCTGCTCCAGCGAGGGACTCTTCCGTTTTTGAAACTTCTGAGGCAGGAAGGCTATGCGGTCTCGATTGAAACCCATGGCGAGGTTTCGATCGAGGCAGCCTCCCCTTTTGCAAGAATCATCATGGACATCAAAACTCCGGGCTCGGGGATGAGTCGCGGAGGTTTCGAGCAGAACCTGAAGTTTCTAAAACCGGAGGATGAGATCAAATTCGTAATCACCTCCAAATCCGATTACGAATGGGCGCGGGACCTGGTCAGGAATGGAAGGCTGCCCACCCGGGAAATCCTGTTTTCTCCTGCAGTTAAAGCGCTCGGATCGCCAGGCACCTTTGAGGGACTTCCGGCTCGATCCTTGGCCGAACTGATTTTGCAGGATAAATTGGCAGTTCGTTTCCAGATCCAGCTTCACAAATATCTTTGGGGGCCTGATACGAAGGGCGTCTAGATTTCCGGCTTGATATTCTTATCAAGGGACTCGTTTACCCTACGATTGCGCTCCTGACGGGAGAGGCGGAACGCCTTGCGCTCCTCGCTTTGCCGCTGCTTGAACTCCACCCATTCCCGCTTTTCAGTGGCATCAAATTCCTTTTTCCTTTTTACGAAATCCTGCACGTAGTGACGCCTTTCCGGACCGCTCGTATGGGATTCAAAGAACTCCCTTCTCGCCTTTTTTTCGCGTTCGCGCCACTCCTTGCGACGCTCATTTTGCGACTTCACCAGTTCGCGCCGCCTGGTTTTTTCCTGCCTTTCAAATTCACGCTCCTCTTCTGCGAGCTTCTTTTTGAATTGGGAATAAATCCTGGCCTTCTCTTCCCTTGAAATCGGGATCATGGTGGGACTTGGCTGAAGCAGGGGACTCACAGCCGGCTGCGACTCCTCGGCAAAACCGGGGCACCCCATTGAGGCAACCAAAAAAATCAAAAGTACCTTCCTCGGCATGAAGGGACCTTAATAAATTGCCTGAACTTTTGAAACCTTAAATCCCCACTTGTTCACACTGGAATCAGCCCGAATCCAGATTTCAGCCGCATCTCCCTCAACGTAATCACTGGTATAGGCCTTTTGGCTGCCAGAGAGGGACTCCACCACTTCCCCTCGCGGTTGCTTGACTTCAACAAAGTCATATCCGGATTCCGTATCCACCTGATCAAACACGATTCTCAGATATTTCGCACCGGGGACTTTGACCTCGAAACTCACGGCCTTTCCATTTTCATAAGGATGCGCGGACTCAACTGGGTAAGATACATCACGCCACTTGGTTGAATCCGGCCCTTCAGTTACCGGGAAAATTCCATGAATTGCATTATAGACGTTTACGCGACCCTTTGAGATCACCTTGCGTGACAAACCACGAACCGGATCACTGGATCGGATGATCAGATCCTTGAGTTGACCGTACCCGAGTGACGGGTTCGCTGACAAGAGGAGTGCGGCCATCCCCGCCACGTGGGGAGTTGCCATGGATGTCCCGCTCATCGCGCCATATCCCCCACCCTTCAGAGTGGAAAGAATTTTCACGCCAGGCGCGGCAACATGAACCGTGCGAGCACCATAGTTTGAAAAGCCCGCAAGTCGATCGCGGTTGTCGGTTGCCGCTACCGAAAGAACGTTATCGATCTCGTATCCTGCCGGGTAGGTTGCCCGTGAATCGTTATTGTTGGAATCATTTCCGGCTGCGGCAACAAAGAGGATTCCCTGTTTTTTTGCGTCTTCAATCGCATCATAAAGTGCCTGGGTGAATGGACCGCCGCCCCAGCTGTTGCTCATGATGTCCACCTTTAACCTGGTTGCGTACTGAATCGACTGAACTGCGTTTTCCAAAGTTCCGCTGCCGCGCGAATCCAGGAACTTAATCGGGATCAGAGTGACGTTCCAATTCACTCCCGCAACCCCCACGCCATTGTTTGCGAGTGCGCCAATCGTGCCCGCACAGTGCGTCCCGTGATTGTGGTCATCTGCTCCGCCCACGGTTTGACTTACGAAATCATAGCCATTTGCCACATCCACATTGGCTTGAAGATCGGGATGAACCCCGTCAATTCCTGTATCAATCACTGCAACCTTGATGGAACGACTGCCAGTAATACCTTCGGCCCAAACCGGAGACACATGAATATCAGATCCCTCCGAACCAATCTGACCTGCGGCATCGGCCTGACCTGTATTCTTCAATCCCCAGAGGGCACCAAACCGGGCATCATTCGGCACGGGATCCATGCGACCGAGCGCGTGAAAAAGATAATTCGGCTCTGCATACGCCACTTCCGGATCCTGGCGAAGGGCGGCTTTGGTATCGGAAAAACTCCCGCCGCGAATGATCAAAGTCGCAAACTCGGAGGAGGTCATGAACTTCCGGATCTGAACCGATTGCTTCTGCCCCAGATTTCGACCCAAGCGGGCTGCGATTCTCTCAAATGCGCCATCAATCTTTGAGGCTTTTGTTCGTACCACCCAGTCCCCTGGTCGAGACTGGTATTCCTGACTTGCAGAAAGCGCCGGAGATGACAATGCAACGCTGATGATCAAATAACAAAAAAGGGTGAACCCGATTCGCATAACCCGTTCCTCCATGAACGTGGATCAAAAATATACTTCGTTTGAATCAGGATGAAGTCGATCGGGGCACCTACACAAGTCCTATGTAACGAGGCGCGCTTCTTTGATCCGAAGTGTCGGCGTTACGCGCCCCATGAATCGGTTAATTTCGGGTATGCCTGCGAAAAAACAAGACTTTTTCAACTGGGCAGAAACTTCCACAAGCTCGGTGAATTCTAGTCTCTCCGCAGCATTGAACCAAATCCCTTCAAACCGCTTAACCGATTCAGCTTGAAGCTTGAGCTTGAGATGCCTGCCCTTAAGAACCATTTGCTCCTCAATCCTGGCTTCAACGCCGATCAAGGGTTCGGGGTTTCCAGGCCCAAAAGGCGCCAAACTCTCAAGTTCAGAAAGACCCTTCAGATCAAGATCTGAGAGCTTCACCCGGCACTCCAGCTTTAGCCGATCATCTGATTCCCGGGGAATGAGCATTGAGAGACTCTCATTGAAACTTTTCGAAAACTCTTCGAAATCTTCCTCTTTCAAGGAGAGGCCTGCTGCAAACTTATGACCGCCATACCCAAGAAGTCGCGAATTGCTCAGATGGAGGGCTTCCAGAACATTGTAGCCACCATAAGAACGAACTGAGCCTTTGGCGATCCCGTCCTCCCGAATCGAAAGAACAACGGCGGGCTTTTTGAAATACTCCGTGACCCGGGATGCAACGATTCCGACCACTCCCTCATGCCATTCACCGGAAGCCACCACCACACCAAACGGATGCTCTCCCTTTTCGATTCCAGCACTGACTCGCTCCCGAACCTGATCCCAAATTAGATTTTGCGTTTCAGCCCTCTCTTGATTCATGGCCTCCAACTGTTCGGCAAGGCGTCTGCCCTCATCCGGATCGCGGGTGGTCAATACACGATATGCTGTTTCTGCCGAGCCCATTCTCCCGGAGGCATTGATCCGGGGCCCAAGGCCAAACCCAAGATTTGAAGCGCTTACAGATTTTACTTCGATTCCCGCAACCCTCATGAGTTCTCTGAGTCCTGGCTTATCAGTATCCCGCAAAACCTGAAGACCATGTCGCACGAGAGTTCGATTGTCCCCGATCAAGGGAACCATGTCAGCTGCGGTCGCGATCACTACAAGGTCCAGTAAATTTCTCATTTTGGGCTCGGAAATGGAGCGCGCCTTAAAGAAGCCTGCCTCGCGAGCCTTGATGCGAATCCCCATGCAAAGGTAGAATCCAAGAGCACACCCGCAAAGCTGCCTGAGACCCGAGAGATCGGACTCCTGCTGCGGATCAATCACCGCAAAGGCGTCCGGAACCCCGTGAATCGGATCAATCTGATGATGATCCACAATGATGAGCTCAATTCCCAGATCTCGGGCACGTTTGGCGGCTGCAAAGTTCGTCACCCCACAGTCGACCGTGATCAGAATCCCGACTCCGTCTTCCTTGGCTTTCTCGACTGCTCCGACATTCAGACCATACCCATCCCGAAACCGATCGGGTTGGACCACATCGAACTGAAACGAAAGATCCCGAAAGAACCAGCTCAGGAGCGCCGCTCCCGTAGTGCCATCGACATCATAGTCCGTAAAAACCCTAAGTTTTTCCGGATTTTGCTTGTTTTGTGATTCAAAGATCCTGATAGCCGCCTTCTCAAGATTTTGAATTCGGAAGGGATGGGTCAGCGTTTCGAGTTTCGGATTTAAAAACAAATCCACCTGCTCGGGCGTTGAAATCCCGCGGTTCACACAAACCGTAGAGGCTAGAAGACTAAGGCCGGTCTTTTCAGATAAAAAAAGGGCCGCATCTTTCAGCGACCCTTCTTCTTCATTCTTTACTACATATCTCATTCTGGATCAGATCCCGATATGGGCCTCAGGAGAAAGCTTAACCTCTCGGGGTTTTTTCCCTGAACCTCGTCTTGACCTGGACTCACGATAGTGAGTGAGAACGATCATCATTGAAGAGGCGATGAAAATCGAGGAATAAGTCCCAACCACGATCCCGCACATCAACGCAAACGAGAACGGCTCAAGAACATGGCCCCCGAAAGCCCAGAGCATCGCAACCGAAACAAAGGTTGCAAGCGAAGTCATGATGGTACGCCCGAGAGTCTGATTGATGGATTGGTTCACCACTTCTTCAATCGGGAGGGAGGGATTCAGCTTCAACGTCTCACGAACCCGGTCAAAGACGATGATCGTATCGTTGTTGGAGTACCCGATCAAGGCAAGAACTGCCGCAAGTACGGTGAGATCAAACTCCTTTCCCGTCAGGATAAAGATCCCTATCACGATGATGGCATCATGAAAAAGAGCGAGAATGGCCCCAGGCGCGTATCTGAAATCAAACCGGATTGCCACATAGAGCAGAATTGCAAGAAGTGCATAAAACATCGCAAGGAAACCGTTCTTCCGGAGCAGTCCCCCGGCTGATGGTCCTACGATATCGGCGGACTTGATCTCAAACTCCCCTGGTTTCAATTCGGACCCCAGAGAATCGCCAATCTTCTTCACCACAAGACTCAAGTCCTTGCCCTCCTCCTGTGCGCGAATCATGAACTCGCTGTCTTTCGGGTCGCCCAAAGAGAGAATTTTCAATCCCGTAAGGTTTCCTTTTTCCAGGGTTGCCCTTACCTTGCCGATATCCCAGGAAACGGGCACCTTCACTTTCACCTCGGCTCCACCCGTAAAGTCGATTCCGTAGTTCAGCCCCTTGGTAAAAAACAGCACGAACGTCGCAATGATCGTCACTACCGAAAGGCCAATCCAAAGAAATCTTTTGCCAACAAAATCAATTTTTGAGTCAGGTCTGATCAAGTGAAACATTGGGTTCTTTCCTTCAAATGATGATTAAATGCTCAAAGTTTTCGCGTTTTGCTCTTCCATGCGCCTCAGATAGAAATCAAACAGCACACGACAAACGAATACCGCGGTAAACAAAGTTGTGATGATTCCGATGATCATTGTGACTGCGAAGCCCTTCACAGGACCAGATCCGTACATCATGAGGATAATGGCAGCAATTCCATTCGCCACGTTCGCATCAAGGATCGTCTTGAACGCCTTGTCAAATCCGGCCTCAACCGCCGCACCGATCGGCTTCCCGATGCCTAATTCCTCGCGGATCCGCTCGTAAATCACGACGTTCGAGTCAACCGCAATTCCCACGGTAAGGGCAATCCCCGCAATCCCGGGAAGAGTCAGAGTCGCTTCAAGCCAGACCAGGATCGCAAGGACCAACATGACATTCAGCATAAGAGACGCCACTGCGATCATTCCTGAAATCCTGTAATAGACCGCAGTAAGCAAAAACACCGCAAGAATACCGAGAATGCTGGCAAAGGCTCCCTTGCTCACGGAGTCTGCCCCAAGACTGGGTCCGACCACTCGCTGCTCCATGAGCTCAAGCTGGGCCGGAAGTGCTCCCGCCCGAAGAACGATCGCAAGATCCTTGGACTCACGCAGGGCTTCATCGTACCCACCGCGACCGGTGGTAATCACGCCACGAGCCCCGATTTTTGAATTGATGTTCGGCGCGGAGTGGACAATTCCGTCAAGAACGATGGCAAGACGTTTCCCAACATTTTCTTCGGTGAGTTTCTCAAAAGTCACTGCACCTTTGGGGTTCAGTTCAAAAGCAACCTCGGGCCGCTGGGACTCCTGGTTGAAGCTCACCTGTGCGTCCTGAAGGTCATTTCCAGTCACCTCCGCCTTGGACTTCAGTAGAAGGGGAACTCTCGCGGTCTCGGATTTCTCAAACGCGATCTCCGACCCTTCGGGAATTTTCCCTTTTGCGGCTTCATTGATCTGTCTCACATAATCCGAAAACTTCCCTTCCTCACCCTCCTTGAAAGAAATGTTTTTCTCCTTCTCAATCTGTGCAATCAACTCGGGAAGCACAACCGTCTTGAGCGCCTCCTCATCGACCATTTTGAATTCGAGTTTGGCTGTCCGGCCGATCAGGTCCTTTGCACGATCCACATCCTTGATTCCTGGAAGTTCCACCACGACCCGATCAGAACCCTGTGAGGAGATCTGTGGTTCCGCAACTCCAAATTCGTCGATCCGGTTCCGGATTACTTCAATGCTCTGGTTGACTGTCTTATCGCGAATGTCATTCCGATAATCATTGCTCAGCCCGAACTCAAGATTTTCACCCTTATCGTCCGTAAGGCGAAGGTTTGGGAAATCCTTGTTCACGAGTTCAATCGCGTCTTTTTTCTGGTTTACGCCAATCCGGATTTGGATCCTGGGGTCATCCTGGGGAACGCCCTCAAGACGCAACTTCGACTCGAGTGCCAGTAGGTTTTTATCCTTGAACCGCTCGACAAGAGAAGTCATTTGGCGATCAGTGATTTCCTTGAAAACCTTGTTAAAGTCCACTCCCATGACCAGATAAAGGCCACCCTGGAGATCAAGCCCCAAATTGATCTTTCTTGAAAACGGAAGCTTCTCCGGATTCATCCGGGTAAAGGTGGGAAGCACCATCAAGCCGGAAATCAGGGTTACAAGGATCAAAAAGGAAAACTTAAACCACCATTTTTTATTCATGCTCTCTCCCTCAAAAGCCGGATATTACGCAATCAAGCGTTGTTCTGAATGTCCTGAATCTGGCCCTTCACAACTTGATTCACCTGACTCTTCAGGATCTTCAGTTGGACATTCTTGGAAACCTCCAGAGTCACAACTTTTTCGCTCATTCCTGCGATCGTACCGATGATTCCAGCCGAGGTTACCACCTCATCCCCGTTCTTCAATCCGGAGATCAGGCTCTGATGTTCCTTCATTCTTTTTTGTTGCGGACGGATCATCAGGAAATACATGGCAGCAAACATCACCAACATGAACGGAAGCATTCCGAACACGCTAGGCTGCTGTGCTGTCGAGGGGGCGGTCGCTTCGGCCGTCACCGCCCCAGCCGTGTGGGCGGGCACACTCTGTCCGGGAGCAAAAACCGGGGGGGCGCCTACAGGATTCGACGGATCCGCCGAAAAGGACGTCGCACCTGAAAGCACAAAAAGGAAGGCAATCATCAATGTCAAAATCAAAGTTTTCTTCATGATCCTAGGACGGTAACTGCTTGACTTGAAATTGGGAATAAAAATTTTGAGCCCAGGCCTCGAATCGATTCTCCCGAATCGCTTCCCGCATCTGTCTCATGAGGTTCAAGTAAAAGTGTAGATTATGAATGGTATTCAGACGCGCAGAGAGCATCTCCCCCGCAACAAACAGGTGTCGAAGATATGCTTTCGAGTAATTCAGGCAGGTTTCGCATGAGCAATCGGGGTCCAGGGGTCCCCCGTCATCCATGTACTTTGCATTCTTGATGTTCACCCGTCCTCTTGATGTAAACAGCTGACCATTCCGGGCGTTCCGGGTTGGCATCACACAATCAAACATGTCAACCCCCGCCCGAACCGCTTCAATCAAATCTTCCGGGCGCCCGACCCCCATCAAATAACGGGGTTTATCAAACGGCATAAGCGGAGCCACGTCCATCACCACTTGATGCATCATCACCATGGGCTCCCCGATCGCAAATCCACCCAGTGCGAACCCATCAAATGGCAGGCTCGAGAGGTCTTCAATGGATTCGCGTCGAAGATTCGAGTCCAGTCCACCCTGAAAGATTCCAAACCGCGCCTGATGATCCTTAAGTGGCACTTCCAATCCCCGCTTGGCCCACGCAAGCGTTCTTCTCATCGCGTCCTTCACAAAATCTGGGGTTGCTGGAAAGGGCGGACACTGATCAAAGGCCATGACAATATTGGACCCGAGTGCCCTCTGGATTTTCATGGAAAGCTCAGGCGTAAACAGATGTCGTGACCCATCAAGATGGGATTGAAAATGAACACCCTCCTCAGTGATCCGATTGAGCCCCGAGAGGGAAAAAACCTGAAAACCACCACTATCGGTCAGGATCGGACCATCCCAATTCATGAACTTCTGCAATTCTCCCAAACGCTCTACCCGCTCGTGTCCAGGACGCAGGTACAGATGGTAGGTATTCCCAAGGATGATCTGGGCATTCATGTCCCGGAGTTCGCGGGTTGAAACAGACTTCACCGAACCCACAGTCCCCACCGGCATGAAGGTTGGAGTTTCAATCTCAAAAAAATCCAAGCCTCCCCTTCGACCCATTGCGAGATCTCCGAGGGATTTCGCGTAAGAATGCTTTTTCAGGAAAAGCCGGCCGGCACGCGATCGAGCAACGCCCGCCTCGTCCTTGATCACATGTTCAACTTGAAATCGAAGCGCAGAACTCTCCATGTCAAGGGATCCTCGCACGAAACAGCAGAATCGTCAAAACTCCGTCCCGCCCTCTGATTGTTCAAAAAAAAATTCGTAAAATGACATTGCCCCAGCGTTATTTTTAGAATAAATTAAACTTTATGACAGGGACGGGAATTCAAAGAAATATTGCAGACATTCTGCCACCGGGAACTCCGGAACAACGCAGAATCAAGGACATGTTTCACCCCCGACGCTCCCATGGGGGTGCGGAATCAAGAGGAAAACGAAAGACCAAACGTCCCTTCGAGACTCATGCCCCAATTCATCTTTGCCTGAGTTCGGATCGCGCCCGGGGACTATGGTCCTTGGGGCATCGAAGCAACCGCGCTCGAGTCTCCTCCAGAATTTATGTGTATGCCGAGCGATACAAAATCCGTGTATACAGGGCAAACGTGGAAGGAGGAAAGATTCACCTCCTGATTAAGGCGCAGGATCGAAAAAATCTTGCTGACTTTTTGCGGGTGCTTGCGGGCAGGGTCGCCATCATGATCACGGGCGCAAAAAAACACGAAAAACGGGTGGGTAAGTTCTGGAAAGACCTTTGCTGGTCAAAGCTGATCAACTGGGGAAGTGAGTTTTACGGAGTACGAAGCCTGATCGCAGGTCTGGACAAACAGACCAAAATCCGACCTGATCCAAAGGATGAATTTTTGGCTTCTCCGCGCCTTCTTTCCCTTGAGGATGGAATCCCCTAGCGAAAGTCAAACTGATTGTGGCGAGAATGCCCGTTCGTCTCATATTCTCCATGCACCAGGCACAAGGCTCTGAAAAGAATTACTGCTTCGGGGGAACCAGCATAAAGAACAGACGACCCAACCGGTCTGTCCGGCCTGCAGCCACCTCGGCATAGGGCCCCTCTCCCCAAAACACATCCACCCGGCCGGGAGTCTTGATTGCTCCCCCTGTGTCCTGGGCTACCACAAATTGGGCAAATCGCTTCCAACTGATCGCCTGATCCCCCTCGACTTGATCCGGTCGCTCGGTCTCAATCAATCCAACGGCCCCCATCGGAAACACGTTTCTATCCACGGCAATGGAATGTTTTGGTGTGAGAACCACTCCCGAAAATCCGTATGGCCCTTCCTCATCCCTTTTGAAAAAAACATAACTTTCATTTTGATTTGCAAACCGTGACCACTTCTCCGGGTGAAGCTCGGTAAAATACCGCTTGATCCCTTGAAGATTGATGAATTCTTCTGCGATACCCGCAAGTCGCATTGCCCGGCCCAGCGAAGAGTACGGACGACCGTTATCCGCGGCATAATTCAAGATCCAACGGAAAGTGCCCCCGTTCACTGAATCCAACAAGAGCGCACCAGACCCCTGAACCTGAAGGATGTAGGGATCCACGGGATTGTCGAGATACGCGATCTCAAGACCACGTCCGCGAATGGCACCTCCTTCGTCGATTTGAGCGCGCGAAAAATAAGGGCGAACCAGATCCGAAGGAGCCCGATAAACCGGAAATTTGTAAACATCGTCAGGCAAAAGCTTTGCGCGATAAACCGGAAAATAATATCCGGTAAACTGAACTTCGCGAGTACCCGGCTTCCCGGTTGACTCAAACCATTGGAGCTCGGCACGTGCTTTTTGAAAAACATCATTTAGCATGAACCCGCTCTCCAACTGTGCAAGAAACCAACGAATCGTGTCGCGACACCAGCGGGATTGGGAAACCTTTACGCCTGCAAAATCCCAGGATTCACTCAGCCGACCGCAAAGTGGAACCTGCCTGCGCAACGCCAATTCGAACAATTCACGGGATCCGGCCTCATCTGATCCTAAAGCGGAATCATCAATTTGAAATTGGGGAATCTCCTGATCCGAAAGTCTCCGCAATGCAAACTCCGCAGAGAATGCCTGCCGGACTTCAAAAAACATGAACAGCAAAAACAAACGAAACGCCAGAATTCGAAATTTCACACCACACTCCCGTGAAGTGAGAAATGCTAGAAAAATGTAAGGATTCTGTCCAGAGACTCCTTCAGGCCCGAAC
The DNA here is from genome assembly GCA_018969905.1 of Bdellovibrionales bacterium. GTDB lineage: Bacteria > Bdellovibrionota > UBA1018 > UBA1018 > CAIMNF01 > CAIMNF01. The sequence continues at coordinate 19,898 of JAGWXK010000018.1, read as the reverse complement.
CCTTCCAATAAAAATTCCTTTAGATTCAACAATCTGGACTCTTTGCTTGCCCTCAGGATCCTCACAGGAGGGCAAAACCTCGAATTCCTTTTGGTTTTTTGTTCGAAGAAATGCAAGATCGTCTATCATGCTCCCTATGCTTCACCATTACCTTGGAATTGACATTGGCGGAACCAAAACCGAGGCAAGCGTTCTTACCTTGAAGGCTCCGAATTCGTTTGAGGACTTCAAAGTTCTGTTTAGCAAACGGGTTCCCACGGAGAGGAATCATGGACTTGAATCCTTCCTCACCGGATTGAAAAGTGTCGTGGAGGAGACCCTTGGTCATTCAAAGATTTCACTTGAAGCCTTGAAGGGCATCGGGATCGGACTTCCAGGATCGATTCATCCCGGTCTTCAGGTCATGGCCCAAGGAAGCATTCCATTTCTGAAGGACCTTGATTTGCGTTCCGAGTTCAGGCGCGCAATCCCATTTGATGGACCGATGGTTTTTGAAAACGATGCAAACTGCTTTGCCCTTGCTGAGGCAAATTTCGGGGCAGGAAGGCAATGGTCGCTGAAGAATAAGGTCTCGGTTTCCGACCTCTGCATGGTAGGAATCACATTGGGCACAGGTGTGGGTGGTGGAATCATCATGAACGGGAAATTGATCCGCGGTAGACGCGGGGGAGCAGGAGAAATCGGTCACATGGGATTGAGACCTGCGGATCGCTCCTGTTATTGTGGCAAATCAGGATGTGCCGAACAGTTTCTATCCGGCCCCGGACTCGAGCACTCCTACCGGATCAGGGCTCATCCTGAAACTCCCGTCCCAGGAAAACAGATTTTCGCCCGCTCCGAAAACAACGACCCCTATGCTCGTTCCGCTGTGGAGGGATACAAACAGGACCTCTTGCACCTCTTATCAAACCTCTCGAACGTTCTGGATCCCCACCTGATGGTTCTCGGAGGGGGGATCAGCCTTGAGGACCAGATCTACGAGGGACTGGAAACTCGTTTGAGTGAGGGTTGTTTTCTGACCTCCGATCCGCCGGCAATTCTAAAGAACTCGCTTGGGGATGCCGCCGGGGCCTTGGGTGCAGCCTTTCTTGCCTTTCAATCCTCCCGAGACCCCGGGAGTGCACCATGACTTCGCGCAAGGTCCACCAGGCACCGACTTTCGTACGGGTTGATGAGGGCCAGGAGATCAAGAGGATCATTCTGGAATTGCAGCGCCTCACCCATCCTGCGGAGGTGACACTTGAGAATCATCCTTCCGTCGCCAAAGGAAAAATCATCGAATGGAATGAAGCCAAGAAATTGTTCACCGTGGAATGGTCCGAACTGACCCGCGAGTTTTTTCTGAAATCCGGTGAAAAAACCGGAATCAGGGCATTCTTCAAGGTGAATTTGGTTTCCTTCCCGGTTCTTTTCAAATGCGAGCTGGTTCGAAGACTTCCTGATGAAACCTTCCAGTATCGAACTCCCGTACAGTTTTTCAAAAATCAAAGAAGGGCAGCGCTCCGCGTTCCTCTTGAGCCAGGCGCAGGAAAACTCAAAACTCACCACGGGACTTTTCCAGTACTGGACCTCAGCACCAGTGGCGCAAGAGTGGCAATTCCGGAGTCTCTCTCCCGCTCGATCCATGTCTTGGATGGATGCTCCCTGATTCTTTCTGGAAAAAAAATTCAATCCCCCGACTTCGGGGTGCGGATCACCACACGTCTCAAAGAATCCGCCGGCTGCCGTTTCCATGGCCTAAATGAAGCCCTGCACATCGAGATCAAACAGTTTCTCATGGAAGCCCTCCATGATTTTTTCCAAAAGGTGAAAAAGAAATGATTCAAGATCCCCAAACCTGGCTTTATCCCCCCATCGAACCCTATCACTCCGCTCGTCTTGAGGTCGGTGACGGCCACTCCCTGTATTTTGAGGAATGTGGAAACCCCGGGGGCAAACCCGTAGTGTTTGTCCACGGGGGCCCCGGAGGCGGGACTTCGGCCGATGATCGGCGTTTTTTTGATCCAGACCTGTACCGCATCATTCTCTTCCATCAACGAGGTGCCGGCAATTCAACTCCGGCCGCATCTCTTCACGAAAATACGACCTGGAAATTAGTGGAGGACATGGAAAAACTGAGGGAGCATCTTGGGCTTCACACCTGGCAAGTCTTCGGCGGGTCCTGGGGCAGTACGCTTTCCTTGGCCTATGCGATTTTGCACCCGCCAAGGGTTACGGAACTCGTGCTTCGGGGAATCTTCATGATCCGAAAAAAAGAGATCGACTGGTTTTACCAGGAGGGCGCCAGTTCCATTTTTCCGGATGTGTGGGCACAGTATCGGGATCACATCCCCGAAACTGAACGCCATGATTTCGTAAGAGCCTATTACAAGCGCCTCACCGATCCCAACGAAGCTGTCCGCCTGGCGGCGGCGATTCCATGGACGACTTGGGAAATGGCCACAGCCCGACTGTATACGTCACCTGAAACACTGAATTCCCTTGTGAACCCTGAATTTGCAATCAAGTTTGCCCGTATTGAATGTCATTACTTTATCAACCGGGGATTTTTCGAGCACGAGAACTGGATTCTCGATAACTTGGACAAGATCCGAAAGATACCGGCCGTCATCGTGCAGGGACGCTACGATGTGGTCTGCCCCGCAACGACTGCGTGGGATTTGCACCTTGCTTGGCCGGAGGCCAAATTTTTCATGATCCCAGATGCGGGACATTCATCGCGGGAGCCTGGCATTTCAAGGGCATTGGTTGCGGCGACAGATGGTTTCTCATGGAAAAAAGGGCAATAAATTCAAGCTTGCCGAAATGACTGAAACCGGCTAAAATTAAAAACTCATTTTAAATCCGGCTCGGTAGCTCAGTTGGTTAGAGCACCGCATTCATAACGCGGGGGTCGGCAGTTCAAGTCTGCCCCGAGCCACCAAAACTTCCGAAATTCCTTTTTTTGATCATCTCACTACATCTCATCTCCTGCGGAGTACTTTCGCGTACACCTTAGTCGATTCGATTTGCTCGATTTCCTAAAAAAGGAATTTGGGAAGTTTTTTGTAGATCGAGGGGCAGACTTGAACGAGAATTTTCGGCTGCGAACGAGCACTGCTCGGTTCGCGGCAAGTCGCACACGATGTGCGACTTAGGAAATTGTCCATGCGGAGGTTCCGAGCAGGAGCGAGGAGCCGAAACGCCAAGTCTGCCCCGAGCCACCATTTCGCCTCACTTCTTTCCGATGTTATTCTATATCGCATCGGGCTCACCCACTCGAAGGATTACCCATACATCTTTGTTAAGGTTTTCCTGGGTAAAGCGAGAAGAGCCGAAAACTCAAGACCTGCCGAAAGACGCGATGAAATAGATCGCCGGATAGCCTGCAAGCCATATCCAGAAAAATCGATTCAATCCGAGCAAAAAAAACACCCCCAAATGAAAAATCGCACCCGCTGAAAGAAAAAAGAAACAAACTTCCCTTGATGCAAGGGACAGGGGAAACCCGAGTTCAAACAAAACCACAAGGATTGCAAAAAATCTTGATGTCTTCATTTGAGACAAAAAGATTCTTCGAACTCCGGAATGGGCAACCCTTGATTCCGAGACAAAAGACACAAGGGCCGAGCCGCTCCACCACTCGTGATTTCGCGCTTTTCTGAGCCCGGAAAGAAAGTAAGACAAAACCGCCTGAATCCCGATCCAATAAAGCACAGCGCGTACCACGATCATGTTTTCATGAAACACACGTGCCAATACGAGCGGAATCAGGATCACCTGGGTCATGGAGTCACTTCCTCCGTTCAAGGACCCGAAAAAACGAAGCGACCTCATGAGCGTTGCGAAAAGCAAAACAAGCACCGGCGCAAGGTTGGTCGAATCCAGGATACACCAGATCACCGAAGCAAACCGAATAACCCCGATCATCGAAACCGTGATGGGCTGTCGCAGGCCGTAGAATGAATCCATTTCGCGCTGATTTGGCAAAAGTTCGGCTCCAGTAATTCTTTCAAGGAACATCTCCTCAATTGCCTGAAGCAGGACTGCGAATAAAAAAAAGAATCGCACCAGTGAAAACAAAAACTCCTCGTTCAAATGGGGCGCAATCATTTGCTTTCTCCCAAAATCCTGAATTCGAACTCCTTCGATTCCGGAAAAAGCATCTTTCCCTGACGCTCGCAGAAACTCCGGAAAACCGATTGAATCCGGGGATCGTTGGAATCCCTTTGTACGAGCAAAAGGAAGTTCTGAAACCCGTGAACCAGGAGGCCAGAAGGATTGAAAAAAAGCTGAGCCAGGCCCACCCGGGAACTCGGGTCAAGCCTTCTCCATTCCGAATCCGGAGCACATTTTGGCTTGATCTCGAGAACAAGGTGCGTCTCGACTTCATCAAAAAAACGCCATGCAGGAATCAACGAACGAAGGGCGTACTGAAAAATCAGTTTTCGATTCATTTCATGATTCCGAAAGACCCCATTCAACCAAGGCCCTGAGCTCCACCGGATGATGGTCGACCCGCTCTCCCGTCTTTCGCCCAAGACGTACGATCACACGCCGGGTTTGAGGAAGTACCACCACATACTGACCGAGAATTCCCCGCGCATAGGGAACCTCGCCTTTCGGCGTTTGAAGAATCCACCATTGATACCCATAGTAGTCCACACCCACCCCATCGTGGTTCAAGATACGATGAGGCTTCACCATCTCCGAAACATATCCCGGATCCAGAACATTTGCTCCCCTCCAGCGCCCTTGGTTCAACACCAACTCTCCGATTCGCGCAAAATCCCGTGCCGTTGCGTTGAAGCAGCAGTAAGCCTTCTCCATTCCGTCATCGTGGTCCAAAGACCAGATCGCATCCCGTTCCGTGCCGATCCGACTCCACAGCTTCTGCGAAGCAAACTCCGAGAGGGTCTGATTCGTGACCCTACTCAACACCGTTCCAAGCAGCTGAGTGGTTCCACTTTGATAGGAAAAGACCGCGCCGGGTTCCTGAATTCGTCGTTGTTTAAAAACAGTGGCAAGAAGATTCGACCCGTAATATGCCTCGGTCGTGATGGAGAATGGATTAATATAACTTTCATTCCAATCCAATCCCGCAGTCATGGTCAAAAGATCACGAATCCGGATTCTACCCTCGTCACGCTCAGCCCACTCGGGCAAATAGTGAGCGATGGGTTCTTCAATCGACTTGATCCTGCCCTCCTGCAATGCAATTCCAACCAGCATCGCAACCACGCTTTTCGCCATTGAAAAAGAGCCAGAAAGTACGTCCCTCCCTCCACCGCCGCCATACTCCTCAAAAGCGATTTTCCCCTCCTGAAGCATCAATAGGGCCGTCGTATCCAGATCCTGCAACAGGGCCCGGGTCTCATGATTTGGCGGCTTTTTTTTGATCTCGGAAACCAAAAAAGGATCAGAAACCGGAGCACGCTTCACAATCCGGTTGAAAAAGATCTGATGATCATCAATGGATGCAAAGTTATAAAGGATCGCAGCCGGAAGATGCGGCTTCAGAGAGAGCAAAACCAGGCCAAATACGATGAGGCTCCCTGAAACTCCAAGTTTTACCTGACGTTTGTCCAATTCGAATGCCATGAGCTTGCCCTTTCAAACGATCTCGATCTGTTCACGTTCTGGTCCATGGCCGGAAAAAAGAACCGGCACACCGGTGAATGCTTCAATCAAGGAAAGATACCTCTTGTAGGCAGGATCGGTGCTACGAGCGGATTTCCAAAGCGGGATCTCCTCATAGACAGGCTCGATCTCGCTGAAGGTAGATTCAAGCGCAGGAAAATGATTGAGGATTCTTCCCCCCTTTTCACGGTATGCAACGCAAACCCTGATGCTTCCTTTCAAACTGTGCAGCCCGGAGGAAAGGACATCCCCCTTCATGATCGCAAGTGCATCCATTCCTGCAACCTCAACCGCGTACTTCAGGGCAACAAGGTCCTGCCATCCAATTCGTCTTGGGCGCCCCGTAGTGGCTCCGAACTCGCCCCCTGCCGCACGAATTTCTTCCGCGATCAATAGCTCTTCGGCACTCCAGCGTCCCCGAAGTTCTGTGACAAAATCACCGGCTCCAACCCGGGTCAGATATGCTTTCGCACATCCGATCACCTTGGCATCCCGTGTGAGGCTGGGGAAAGCGGCCCCGATTCCGGCTGCAGGAGAGGTGGTGTGTGAGGATGTCACATAAGGATAAGTACCGTGATCCAGATCAAGCATCACCCCTTGGGCCCCCTCAAAGAGAAAGCGTTTTCCCTGAGCCTTGCCAGCCTTCATGAACTCAAGGGTATCGATCAAAAGGGGAGCCAGGAAATTCCGGATTTCTGGAAGAAACCCCATGGCCTCGCCCATCAGTTCCTGATTTCGATCCGATCCGAGTTCCTCGCGGTAGGATTCGTGAAGACGTTCCATGAGTGCGGCAAATGAGACAGCATCCAGACCAACAAGGTCAATGCACCGGATGCCAGTTCTCCTGGCCTTGGTCTCATAGCAGGGACCGATTCCCCGCCCCGTGGTACCGATATAACCTCTTGTCCCCGCTCTTTTTCTCTCGCGTTCCTGATCAAGAGCCCGGTGGAGCGGCAGTAACAGATGGGTTCTTTCCGAAACCCGAATCCGATCTTTTGCATCGGCCAGTGCCCCTGCATCCATCAATTTATGGATTTCACTCCGTAGAACCAACGGATCAAGCACAACCCCCTCACCGATCACACAGGTCGTATGAGGATGAAGAATTCCGCTTGGAATCAAATGAAGTACAGTCTTTTTCCCCCCAACCCACAGGGAGTGGCCTGCGTTGTTGCCTCCTTGAAAACGGATCACGTAATCCGACTTCGAAGAAAGATGGTCGACAAGCTTTCCCTTTCCCTCATCTCCCCACTGGGCACCCAGAAGTATCGTATGCATGAGACTCAGGACACGAAGGCAACTTCAGATTGTGAATTCACCGGGGCGCGCCCACCATTGTATACTGGGATCTTTCCAGTGATTTTCGCAAGTCCGAGCAAGCGGAAAACCCTTAGATAGACCCAACCGATGTCAAACTCGAACCAACGATGAGCGAATGTAGGACTTTTCGGATATTTGTGATGATTGTTGTGATCTAGCTCCCCGCAAATGATCCAATTCAAGAAAAAAAGAAACCCAAGGTTCCGGCTTTCATCCTTGGAATCATAATTCTGATAACCGAACGCATGCGCCAGTGCATTCACACCGCCTACCGCAAAAACGGGTGAAATCGCAAAAATCATGAAGGTGAGAACGGAGCCAAAAAATGGTCCAAAGAGCACCATCAGGATCGCACCCATCAAGACAGGCCCCTGAAACAAATGCCGTGCAATGTAGGATTCAAATGTTGTCACGGGAATCCGAGCCCGGATCTTTAGGACCTCTGGATCATTCTTGGCCCTTGAATAGTCGAGTGCACCGAAAAAGAAAACATGGGCCAGACCCTTTTGGGCAGGGCTGTGCGGATCTTTCGGTGTATCAGAATGGGCATGGTGATAAACATGTACACTCACCCAATCGAGCTTGGACATGCTGGTAGTGACCCACAAGAACGTTTGCATCGCATAGTCGATGACACGGTGAAGCTGAACTGCCTGATGCGTGTGTGCGCGATGAAATGCGATGCTCATTGCCGTGATGGTCAGATGCGCCATCAGAACCCAGATCCCCAGCAGCTTCCATCCGGGATTTGTTTCAAAAAAACCACCCCAGAGTCCGGCGGATCCCAAAACCCGGGGGATCATGAAACAAGCCCCCGCCCAAAGGGACACAATCAGGGCAAGCAAACCAAAATCCTTTAACTTTGAACTTTTCATACTGACATTGGACCATGGGCGGAGGGAAATCAGAAGGAGTGAAGGGTAAGTTCTCTGTAAGTCTTTTCTTTAATGAAATCCCTTGTCCGTGCTAGCGTACACCCACCATGACCACGTTCCAGGTTCTACTTGAGTCTTTTCTTAAAGCGTTGACCCTGATTCTTCCGATTTCGGAAAGCCAGATCAGGACTCTCACGGTGCATCTCCTGAACTGGACCCTGCCCTTTTCCGAGATTGAACTGATCATTTTTGCAACTGCCTCTTTTGCACTCCTTCTTTTCTTCCGATACGACTGGCTCGGATTGCTCTCCGCCGGAATCACCACGCTTTTTCGTCCCATGAGCATTCGCTCAGAGAGCCGGAATCTTGATCAACACTCCCTGATGTTTCTTTTGATCTCTTTTCTTCCTGTAGCTCTGCTCCATTTGTTTCTGGAGCAGCCGTTGATTGATTCCAGCGTAGTTTCACCATCTCTTCTTGCAGGAGGAGGACTCTTGCTGACCGGTTTTGGATTCCTTGCCTCTTCCCGATGGAACAAACGCATTCACGGACTCAATCACCTGAGACTTTCCCATGCTTTTGCCATCGCCCTGGCGGGCGGATTTTCGATGATGCCCGGCTTCCCGCTGGTCGGCCTTCTTTGGATCGGGTTCGCTTTTTGCAACTACCACTACGAAGCAATTGGCAAATATTCAGGTCTTCTTGTCGGTCTTGGGGTTTTCTCCAAAACCATCTCCCTTCTCCAATCGCTTTCCCTCCGCGAGGCTTTTGAGCGGGTCGGGTATCTGAATTCTACTGCCGTGGTGGTGATCGGATTCACCGTGGTCTGGATCTGTCTTGAGCATTTGCAAAAATCTCTTTCAGAAACGAGCTTCAAGAACTTCCAATGGTTGAGCATAGTCTCTGGAACCGTGCTGTTCATTCTTTATTTTGCGGGATTTTTGCCGGAGTAGACATGCTGAAAAGAAACTTCATCCAGTCCGTTGGAAACACTCCCCTGATTTACCTCGACTCCTTGTCTCGAAAAACAGGCTGTGAAATTTATGGGAAAGCGGAGTTCATGAATCCGGGGGGCTCGGTGAAAGACCGTGCCGCACTCGGAATGATTGAGGATGCGGAGGCGAGGGGATTGTTGAAGAAAGGCGGAACAATCATTGAAGCAACCGCTGGGAACACGGGAATTGGACTTGCCTTGATTGGAAACATCAAGGGCTACAAAGTGAAGCTTTTTGTGCCCTCGAACCAAAGCAAGGAAAAAGTCGATACTCTCCGTGGCATGGGTGCAGAAGTGATCCTGATTCCCCCCGCGCCTTATCCATCTCCGGAAAATTACCGGATCATCGCAGGTGAGGTGGCAAAAAGGGAGGGCGCTTTCTTCATTAATCAATTTGAAAATGAATCGAACTACCTTTCCCATTACCGGACCACTGGCCCCGAAATCTGGGAGCAGACCGATCATCAAGTTACCGGTTTTGCCTGTGCAATTGGATCCGGTGGAACACTTGCCGGAGTGTCCTTGTTTCTAAAGGAGAAGAACTCCGAGATCCAAATTGGTTGCGTGGATCCGGCAGGATCGGCGATGAACAACTATTTTAATCGAGGAGTTGCCGAGGTTAGCCCAGGCGACTCCATCACGGAAGGGATTGGCCAAGGAGCAGTGACAGCCAACGTGCGCCCCTGCCGGGTAGATCAGTGCCACCAGCTTGGAGATGAAGTCATCGTGAACATGGTTCACTATATTGTGAAGCAGGAAGGCATATTTCTCGGATCCTCCTCGGGGGCAAACCTTTGCGCTGCCTACCTACTCGCAAAAAAAATGGGCCCCGGAAATCAAATCGTCACCATTCTTTGCGATTCGGGTCAAAAATATGTATCAAAGATCTACAATTCAGAATTCTTAAGTAGCCGTAATTTAACAATAACAGGTGATGAATCCTCTGTTTTCCCTATTTTGGACGCCAGGGTGTAGGGGTTTTTCCTCATCGTCTAATGATTTGACAGCCCGCCTGCACCAAGAGGATCACCACGATCGCCACTTAGGAATCATTATTTTTTTTTATTCATGATTTCATGGCCTTAAAAAAATAGACCACTTTTATCAACTTTGGCATCCTCCTTGCTCCTTTCTTTCTCGAGAGTTCCATTTTTGTGAAAGGAAGATATTTTATGAAAACCCTGTCCAGTATTCTTGGATTAACCTTTTTGGCGCTGAGTATCGGCGCATGCGGCACAAGTGCCGTTCCTGCCTTCAATCAGAATGGATTTAACAACAATCCATGGGGACCCCAGACCGGACCCAATCCGGCTGGCCCAGGAGGTTGTGTCCCTCTTCAAAACGGAACCATCCCCTTTACCGTACAGGGCGCAGCCATCAACGGAGCCGTCATCCTTGGTGGAATGATGCCAATGAACAGTTTACGACCTGGAACTTATGGTCAGGCAATGATCGGAAACGGTGGGATGACCGGAGGACAGGGCATGATCCAATACGCCCCCTTTCAGTCCAGTGCAGGGACCATTCAGATCACAGCTTCTCAGGGCGGCACCCAGGGAGGCTTGGTGAGCGGGATGATCAATCTCAGCCAAACCACGCTCTATCAGGTTCTCGGACTTGCTGCGAACCTTGGCGCTTATCAAAATCCCCAACCACCCCTGCCAAATCAGGGATTCAATAACTTCAACCCGAATGTCTGTGTATCTTCACTCGCAGTTCATATCGTGCATCAGGCACTCATGACTGGATTCTCGGGTATGGGCCAGATTTTCAGCGCTCAAATCTATCTTTATCTGAACAACTCACAAATGCCGATAGGACCGATTTCCTTCTTCTGATCCTCATTTCATTCCTCACGACAACGTGAACTCTCACAAGGGCCCCTGCTTTCCCAACGGAAGGCAGGGGTTTTACTTTTCATGAAAACTCAACAAGTCGTTACGTTCTTTGCAAGATACCCTTTTGCTTCATCCTCATAAAGATCGAAGCTGACTTTTTGCCCCTGCTTCAAACTTTTAAACCCATCCCCTTGGATGGAGGAATAGTGAACAAAAACCGTATTCCCGTCTTCAATTTCTATCAGGCCAAATCCCTTGGAATCGTTGAACCAGATCACTTGTCCTATATGCATCGCTCCTTGATGCCTCCCCTGATATGATTGTGACGCAAACAAAGGCGATGTCAAATCCAGATCAACAGGGATCAAGGAGAAAACTCGAAAACAGCCTCCTGTTCATTCAGGTATCCGAGCACTTTTCGAATTTCCCGTTCTTGGGCGGCAGAGTTGGTTTGGAGCTCACGTGAGATCTGCAAAAGGAGTGTGGTACGGGACTCCGTTTCGCCAATTTCAAGACGCTTCTCGTTCAAAAGAGAGTTCACCTTGATCCATTGCTTCAGCCCTGGACTTTTCACCCAAAAGTCCAGAATGCCACTGAGCAAAACTACCCAGACCAGGAAAAAACCTCCCCAAATTCGATTCCGATCGAGACTTTTCTTCAGATTCACCGTGCCGGAAATGACCCCTTCCCTTTGAATCTAGCACGGGACCCCAGGGCTTGTTCAAGCCTTAAAAGCTGATTGTATTTTGCGAGGCGGTCCGAACGGGATGCCGATCCGGTTTTGATTTGCCCCGCATCCGTCGCGACCGCGAGATCCGCAATGAAACAATCCTCACTCTCACCGCTTCTATGAGAGATGATGGTGGTGTATCCTGAAAGATGAGCCATTTTCATCGCCTCAAGAGTCTCTGTCAGGGTTCCGATCTGATTGAGCTTGACCAGAATGGAGTTTGCCACTCCTCTTTCAATGCCTTTTTTAAGAAACTCTGGATTCGTCACAAACAGATCATCCCCCACAAGCTGCACCTGTTTTCCAATTCTTTGGGTAAGGATCCTCCAACCCTCCCAATCATGCTCTGCGAGTCCATCCTCAATGGAAAGAATCGGGTACTGGGAAATCCACTTTTCATAAATCTGTGTCATTTCCGCCGAGCTTCGAGAAGAGCCCTCGAACTGATAGCTGACCCCTGCTCCGGTCTTTTTTGAAAACTCACTGGAAGCGCAATCCAGGGCAAGAAATACATCTTCGCCAGCCCGGTAGCCGGCAGTCTCAATGGCATCCAAAAGGAGGGTCAGTACCTTTTCATGAGAACCGGGACCCGCCTCATCTTCTGAAGAAATACGGGGAGCAAATCCGCCCTCGTCACCCACTGCAGTGGTCAAACCTTTTTTTGTTAGAATCTTTTTCAAGGAGTGGAAAATCTCAACTCCCGCACGAAGAGAATCGGAAAAACGATTGAACCCTGTGGGTACGATCATGAATTCCTGAATCGCAATCCCGTTGTCAGCGTGTTTACCTCCGTTGAAGACATTCATGAGGGGGACTGGAAGAGTCATGCCTTGGCTTCCAAAAACCCCGGAAATATTCTCCGTGAGCGCAAGCGCGGAGAAACCCTGTTTTGAGTGGATCATGGACTGCAGTCTTGCGAACGCCATGCTCACCGGCAAAATCGCATTCGCCCCAAGTTTTGCCTTGTTGGGGGTTCCGTCGAGATTTCTCAAAAGATCATCAAACACGGACTGTCGCAAAAACTCTTTACCGTTGATTGCCGGGGCAATTTCTCGCTCGACATTTTGTACCGCCTTCAAGACCCCTTTTCCCGCAAAACGCGATGGATCTCCGTCACGCAGTTCCAATGCTTCTCCCTCGCCGGTGGAAGCACCAGAGGGAACAATGGCGGAGGCCCTCATGTCACCTGAAAAAAGTTCTACTTCGACTGTGGGAAATCCCCGGGAATCCAGAACCTCACGCGCAACCACTTTTTCAATCTTAACCATGAATGCCTCTCCTTGATGACCGGTGGATTGTGTCAGACCGATGGTGTTTTTACAAGCCCCGGGGTGACGAATCAAAAACTCTTCGATGCAGGAAAAACGGAGCCTTCGGGTGAATCGTAACCGCCCCCAAAGAGTGGCGTTTTTCAGCGGTGCCCTCCGAAAACACCAACGTAGCCGAATACGTTCCCGGAGACACCTGCACCATTCCTCCATAAATGATTTCCGGCAGAAGGCTCCAGGACCGAAGATCGGGGGCATTTGCTCGATCAATCGCTTTTTTCGCAAGAAAAAATCCGGCAAGTATCCCAAGCTTCTTAAAAAGATTCCCCTCTCTTACGGCATCCCGATAGGCCGAAACCGCAGGCAGAAGAATCGAAAGATACTGGAGTCCGATGCTGACCGATTTTGAAATCCACTCGCGCTCCTGTCTCAATTCAAGCTCCCTGGAATAAATCTCGCGCAGTGGACTCACCGTTTTCAAGGAAAATTCCGTGACATTTCCTTCGGAGGATTGGAGCACCAGTCTTGGCTCAGGCAAGTCCGGGACCGGGGGGCCTAGATTCGGAAAAGAAATCTCGAAACCGAAACTCCGATCAATGGCACCAGTGATGGATTTCGGAGGATCATCAGAACCTCCTACCACAGCTCCGGCTAGGGCGCCGGAAAAGGCCACCAACCCGAACTCGGGCGCAAATTGGAACAGCACCTCGAGTCCAATCCTCTCCAATTGAAAGCGCAATACCGGGTCCTCGATCTTCTCGAAGATCGTACTGAGACCGACCACCACCTTTTTCGTCTTCAATTCGGGGATGATCCCGGACTCCACCACGACAAACCCCTCAGGATTCCGGGAAGGAGGATCAGCCGCCCGCCTCATCAAGTGCCTTGCCAAATCCCGCAGCGCCTCAGCTCTTTTTTCGAGAGATAAAGGACTCGTGCCTGAATTTAGTATTTCCAACGCCTGCGATCCGAGGAGCTCAGCGGTGCGACGCTCTTCCCGTCCGCCGGAACCTCCGAGAACAAAACTCCCGAGAATTCTCGCAAGCAGATCTTCCTTGTAAAATGGATGATCCGGATAAGTCTTTTTCAAAAGCACAAGAAACTGATCCCAAGCCTTCAACTCCGCCCGCGCCTTGACTCTGAAATCCGCAACCTCTTTTGGGGTGAACTTCCTGGAGGGAAAACTCTGGGCCGGGGTCAAGAGCGTCCCGTCACTCATCATCAATTCCGGAATCGACCAGGCAGGAGTCGAGCCCTCCTCGGCAAGCATGAGATTGGACACCACCAGAAAAAAATGGAGATAGGAATACTCCACTGGGTTGCTTTTGTATTCTGATGAGAGCCACTCAAAGCCGCCCCGATCGGACCTAAGCTCGATTGCGAGCTCCCGGGAGCGCCCGAGATAAAACAATGCCTTTTCATAGACTCCCTCACTGATCGCACACGAGGAAAGCCACAAATAATGCTGAAGTCGACTCTTTTTTTGATCTAGAACCGCTGGAGCGTATAGTTCGGCCTCTGCCCGCTGAAACTCCCCTCGGGAAAAATGTTCTCTACCCGATTTGAGTTTGGCATGATCTCCCGTGGCACACGCCCCGAGCCCGCTTGCTCCGAGAATGAAAATGGTGGACCTGAATCCGAACAAAAGGAGAGACAGGGCCCTGGGTTTTTCTCCAGGGCTTCCTACCACTTCGCTCCACCCTCACTGTATTTGTTGATCTTCTCCCTCGTCCTGCAAATCTCCTCTGAGGATTGAATCTCGGTCAACCGGAGATTCACCGTGTAGGTCTTGATGGTTTTCCCGTCGCGGGTCTCAGGCTTCATGTTGATGTCCCCGAAAATCATCACATCAGCCCCCGACTGCCGCCCCACCTTCTTGGCCTGGGCAGAATCGACCATCCCGTCATTTTGGTAGGTGATTTCCTTCAAAAGGGAATCCCTCCTGGATGCATCAATCAAGGTAAACTCATCTGAATTGGACATCTGTTCAAGGAGCGCATCCTCTAGATCCTTTACGGGAAAATACGATTCGGAGGTGTTGTTTCGGATTTCACCCACAAAGACCTTGATTCGTTTCGCGGAAAAACGCGCCTTGAATTCCTGAAATCTTTTGTGAGCATACACCTGCTTCATGGAACCCGAGATGACCCGGATCGTATCTCCATCAACCCAGTTGTCAGTGATTTCCATCGCTTTCTCGTCAGCTTTCGCCTCATCCACCCTCTGCGCCTTGAAAGAGGAGCATCCGGAAAACGCAACCAAACCGGCCAATACTGCCAATACTTTAATGGTATTCATCCAATATCTCCTTCCTTAGCGGGACTCCATGTAACGATCAAACTGTTTCTCAATATCCTGCAGTTTTCCCTCTGACTTTGCTCGAAGCGATGGATCATTCTTGAAACGAAAGTTCTGGGCTTTCAAAATCAAATCATCTACCTGCTTTTTTGAAACCTTGGCAAGCACCCAGCAATAGAAGACCGACTTTGCTCCGCCTGTTTCGGAGTAATCACGTTGTTCCCAATACTGCTTGCTTTTCTCCACTCCACTCACAAGAGTTTTGGAAAGCTGAGACGAAAGTTTGGAGGACTCGGTTTGACTTGCAGAAACCACCGAAGACCCGTTTGAATCGGAGCCGGTTGAATCCGTTGTCGCTCGCGCGATTGCGCTGTCAACAAAAGTACTCACCTGTTTTGCGATATCATCCAGCGCATCGGCAGAGGCCTTGTCGCAGGCCATCCGCTTGTCGGCACTTTGGGAGTCACCTGTGTAAAAAAAATAACTCTCCACATCGAGTCCCTCTTTTTTGGCATAAAAATTCGGACTATCGAGCCAGGCCTCGCGCCCGCCGGGTGCCGCATCTGTCACCTTGAAGCGAGGGGCTTCGATGGTAACCTCCCGCACCGGCGCTCCCCCGCACGCATTCAAAAGAATTCCTCCTGCCATCATCATCAGTGTTTTTTTCATTTTTTCACCTTTCCTCTTTCAACTCGCCCAGACGACTCCAGGCTTGTTCACAAATACTCTTGGAGATCACATCGGAAACCGCTTCCATAACAGCTTCCTTGCTTCGTGCAGTCTCGGTGCGGCTCTCGCTGATGCGAATGCTTTTCCCATCTGCACGGACCAAACTTGCGGAAACCTCGAACCTGATTTTCACCCATCCTGCGACTTCCAGATGCTGCGGCTGTTCAAATACAGAGACCGCAATCCGTCCTGCACCATCCGATGGAGCATCCGGGCTCAAGATCGTCCCTCCCTGCTCCTGGATGCAGATTTCAAGATTTCTTGCAAACCGCTCATCTCCCTTCAGAGTACTCACATGGAAGCGAAGTTTACGATTCCGCACACGTAAGGAAGACTCCATCCTTGCAAATCGATTCTCAAGCGGATCGATTTGCAAGATGGCCCCCATTCCAAGCACAGCAGCCTCGGACCCAAGTTCACGAAGCAATTCGAGGTCTTTTTTAGCCTCCTGGAATCCTGCTGCAGAATAGGCTTCATCAAGAGAGCCAAGTTCCGCCTCAAGCTTCGCCTTGATCCGGTTTGCATCCAGAAGTAGACCGGATCTTGCGGCCAATCGATCCAGGGCAATCAGTGCGAATGACTCTCGTCCCACCGTGACTACCTCCTTCACCTCCGCACCACGAAGACGAGCTACGGATTCAAAACTCACCTCTTTTTTCAGACTCTCATCAGAGCGCCCCTGAAGCCCTCCGCCGGTATCTCTGGACATCTTGGATTCGCTCTCGCTTGAAGTTGCGCTCTTCACCTTTACAAGAAAACTCTCCGCCATGTTCTTTTTTGCATCACGAATTGCGGATTCACGATCCACGCCCACCCCAACCGCACTCAAATACCGTTCCGAAGAAAACCGGCGTTCCGGATGACGGACCCATTCAGGAGTTGAGTCCTCCGCACTTCCAGATGGAGCGGAAGCACAAGAACTCAACAGAATGGATAAACCCAAGATCAGAGGAGAGGACTTCATGTGCCCTATCCTAAGCAAAGGGCATGTAGAAAGTAAAACTGAAGTGATTCAAGGGGTTAAAAAATGTTGAACTCATCTTTTTTCGGCCATGTCATCCGCCTTTACCAAAGAAAACTCTGGCCAAATGACCTGATCTGGGTTTATCTTGTGTGCCTCTTTCAACAGTGGGGATGTAGCTCAGTTGGTAGAGCGTTTCCATGGCATGGAAAAGGTCCTCGGTTCGAATCCGTGCATCTCCACCAAAATTCACCTCATCTCTTCCCGAACCCCGCACGTCGTAGATCCATTCCGGCGCAGCGCATTCAAAACAGCCGGCAGAAGAAAAACTCATAGAATCAAAAGCAAATCCAACTCCCCAGGCCCCGCCAGCCCCCCTTTCTGTTGCACCGGGACTTTTCCTAAAGACTGGAAGCCCTTATTCATGTACCCGCATGAATCGAGTTTTATCTTTCCGGCCAACGCTTGAAATCCTGACCCGGGAATACAGCAAATCTTTTCGCTCTCCCGAAAGGATTGCGAACATTCTTGCCGAAGTCATCGCCGGCTTGAGCGGCTATCAGGAAGAGGGCGTGAAGAATGCGCCCCTGGTTTTTGTGAGCCACGATCTGCCAACGCTCCTGGTATCGATCAAGGGGAACGATGCAATTCCCATCGGAAAAGGACCCATCTTTGCAAGCACGATCAAGACCTTGTTAAAGGTTTGCGGTCCAATCGGAAGTGGACATGAATGGGGAATCTTCATTGTCGTGCAGGAAGATTCCGAAACACTCGAGTACGGAGTGTTTCGGACTGACCGATTTCCTCTTCATGAGTCGAGCTTTCAAAGACTTCGAACACTGACAGAGCCCAATGCCCAGGCGGGAATTTTCGGAGCCCAAAAAATCGGCGAAAATCTGATTGAAATCCGCGACTCCAGCGGAAGGTACCATTACATTGACTCATCCGGAATTCTTGAAATGACCCAGAATCCTGCATTGACCATCTCCCAGTGGGTTGCCTCGGTGACCGAGAATGCGCCTGACAGTCTTCGCCGCAAAATGGAATCGTTCTATCATAGGATCGCCATCGATCTTCTTTCCATCACACATGGAACCCTTTCCGCGGTCGTGCCCTTGGGACGCAAATATCCCGAATTCCTTCGCGATGGAGTGGTATTGCAAAAAGACTTTGGTTTGGTTTGCGCAATTCATCGTTATGTCAAATACAGGGACGAAGCCGCAACCCTCTCGCTCAGCTCCTACGGCCTACTGATTCGAAAGATGATGTCGATGGATGGCATCACGGTGTTCAATTCCTCTGGAGAAGTGCTTTCCTACAACTGCTTTGTGCATGAACCCCGCATCAACAGTACCGGCATACTCGGGGGTGCGCGAAAACGCGCATTCGAAATCCTCTGCTCGCATCTGGGAACGGACCTGAGTTGTGTTCTTTACCGTTCCCAGGACGGGTACGGTTTATGCAGGAAAAACGATGCACTCACTCCTCGTCTGCATCATCATCGGGAAATTCCTCGATCATTTCTTCCCGAATGAGCTCAAGTTCACGGAGACGCCTTCGAATCCGGAGCTGAATTCCGAGACTTTGAACCACCGGAAGAATCCTTTCCGCCAATCGTTCATCTTTCACGACCAGAAACTGCGGAAGTCGCTTTTGCTGCTCGATGGAACCAAGAAGAGCCTCAGCCACTTCCTGCTCCGGACTTGCGTGGGCTTCGAGGGTGACCAGGCCCAAAAGACCTGAATTGCGCTCCGCAACGGCTGCGCATTGGACAAAAACCTCCTGATTCCCTTGAAATCGGGTCGCCGGAAGAAAAAAAGGTGCCGCCTCCCAGACTCCCTCCTGAGGAAGATCTGCGGCCCTGATGCGCTTCATTCGCGCTTCCTGGACCTCGATGGGCTGGAATTTCTGAAACTGTTCCTCTGGAAACTCACGCACTTCCGCTCGCCAAGTGCCTGCAACTTTCCAGAGATGGTAGCAGTCATCCTCTGTTTCCCCGAGCACAGGCACTTCATCGGCATCCAAACGCCCCACAAGGTACGTGATGGCGTCAAAAACCTCGAATAGAAATTGTTTTTCATCGAGTCTCAGTGCATCAGGAGGTAGACCCGGTCTGCAACTCAAATAAGAATCAACCTCGTCCTCGATGATGCTGACCCGAAGTCCATCAGTGGTTGCGAAGTCAAGACCGAATTCCGGAATCCACTCGCCGCTTCGGTATTGAAGAAACCGGAAAGAAGGATCATTCCCCCGAAGCACAAGCATTTTGAAATCCGAATCCTGATCCTCCCCGAATAGCACACATGTGCTCTGGGTGGTGGTTTCAATCCAGATCCCCGTCCACTCGTCAAACCGGGTCCACGGGGCTGCAAGGTTGAACCTCTCCAAAATCTGATCCGCGCTCATGACCCGAGCCTATCGGATCAGCAGTGGACTGAGAAGCACGATTTCGGTATTCCTAGAAGAGCCATGAAAATTCCGGTTCCCATTTTGATTCTTCAACATCCCCAGGAGCCGTCCCGAAAAGACCAGGAGGTTTCATCCGCGCGGATCCTTACGGATCTGATTCAACCTTCTTTTGTCAAAGTGGGCCTTTCCTGGAGGAATCTTTCGCACGCCTTAAAGGGCTGGAATGAGG
The DNA here is from genome assembly GCA_018969905.1 of Bdellovibrionales bacterium. Classification (GTDB taxonomy): domain Bacteria; phylum Bdellovibrionota; class UBA1018; order UBA1018; family CAIMNF01; genus CAIMNF01. The sequence goes on along the minus strand of JAGWXK010000018.1, from coordinate 628 downwards.
TGGAAGCAATCAAGGATCTCCAAAGCACAAAAGCATGGTGCACACTTTACCTTGGCACAAGAACGAACGCAGAGGTGGATCCCGGAGCGCTCCCGGGGATCTATTACTTGGATAAAAAAGGAGGACCAATCGAAGCTCCTCAGAGTCCAAGGATCGGAGGCTTGATTCTGCTGGACGGTACCTGGGCCCAGGCAAAAACCCTTTGGTGGAGAAACGCGTGGCTCACAAGGATACAACGAATCTTCATCGTCCCCAAAGCCCGATCGCTATATGGAAACATTCGAAAGGAACCAAGACCCGAATGTGTCTCCACCTTGGAGGCCGCAGCAGAAACCCTCGGCTTCCTTGGCTTGGATCCGGCAATTGAAACAAGCCTAAAGGACGAGTTCGGCCGTCGCCTGAAAGCCTTCCGCAAGACGCCTGCACGATCCGCAGGAAAACCCTAACGGCGGCGAGGACCGTTTTGCTGCATCTTGGAGAGCATCTCCATTGCCGCCTTCATTTGGGCCTGCATCTGCGGTTGATTCATTTGACCCATGAGCGCTCCAAGATTAGGCGGCATACCACCCTTTCCACTCATCATGCCCTGCATTTGAGAAAGCGCATCATTCATGTTTTTGGCATTTGG
>JAGWXK010000017.1 GCA_018969905.1 Bdellovibrionales bacterium | reverse complement strand
GTCTCAGGGATCACATTGATCTCTATGTGGATTTTCACAACCGGACCTTGATCAAGGCGTACCCAATCTTCGGGGGCAGTTAGAGTCGTTCATACTCATCAAGCGCTTCCTCAAACACCTTGAAAGCCGCCTCGATCGGCTTTGAATCTCCGAGGTCAACTCCTGCATGCCTCAATGTATCCAATGGGTCACGAGAGGAGCCTGACTTCAAGAACTCAAGGTATCGATCCCGTACCGCAAGATCTCCTTCGAAGATCTTTTTTGCGAAATACTGAGCCGCTGCAAAGCTTGTTGAATATTTATAGACGTAGAAGTTGTAGTAGAAATGTGGAATGCGGGTCCATTCGTATCTGACCAGATCATGCATCACCATCTCTGGTCCGTAGAATTTCGACTGGATCGCAGCATAGGTATCGGACAGAGTCTGGGCCGTGAGCGGCTCTCCCCGCTCGGCCATTGCATGAATGTCCCGCTCGAACTCAGCGAACTGGACCTGCCTGAACAAGGTCCCCCTGAACTGGGTGAACAAATGATCCAGAAGATATAGCCTCATCTCCTTGTCTTGGGCCCTTTCGTTCAAATGGAAATGCAGGAGCATCTCATTTGTGGTGGATGCCACCTCAGCAAGGAAAATAGGGTAACTTGCGGTCGAATAGGGCTGATAGCGGTTTGAATAAAAGGAATGAAGCGAATGTCCGAGCTCGTGGGCGAGAGTGAAAGTGCTGTTGAGGTTGTTCTTGTGATTGAGAAGGATGTAGGGCTTTGATGTATACATCCCGCCCGAATAAGCTCCTCCCCGCTTCCCGGGTGTGTAGTAAACATCAATCCAGCGTTCGTGAAATGCGGACTCCAGAGCCCTTACATATTCCTCTCCAAGCGGCTTTACCGCCTCGGCAACCAAGCGACAACCCTCATCATAGGGAATCTCGACCTTTGCCGGCTTCACCATCGGATAAAAGAGATCATAAACGTTCATTTCGGCGAGCTTGAGTTCTCGTTTCTTCAACGAAACCCAGCGGTGCAACAGGGGCAGATGTTGATGAACGGTGGAAATTAGGCCGTTGTAGACAGAGACCGGAATCTGGTCTGAAAACAGACTTGCCTCGATTGCACTCGAGAAGCGCCGGGTTTTTGAATAAAAAATCTGTTTTTTTACATGTGCGTCCAAAGTCGCAGCAAACGTATTCTGGTATTGGGCATAGGCTCCAAAATAGGTTTCAAATGCATTTTTTCTCAGCACCCGGTCCGGGGATTCAAGACAGGCGCTGTAGGTCGCGTGATTCAATTCGTGATCCTTGCCCTCGGCATCCTTTGCATGTGGAATTTTCATGTCCGCATTTTCGAGCAAACTGAACGCCTTGTATGCTCCTCCCAAAGGCTCTGCGGCCAGAGAGAGAACCTCTTCCACTTCGGCGCTCCGCTGATGGGGCTTTGAGCGGATCAAAAGCTCGATTCTTCTGGCATAGATGACAAGAACAGGATCGGCATGGAACTTTTTCAGAACCTCAATCGGAGTTTCCAAAAGTTCGGGATCCATCCACGAAAGCCGGGCACCGGCCTCTGCCGCCCTCGAACGGATTCGATCCACTCTTCCCAGGTTTTCTGAATTGCGGGTATCCTCATCCGAGAGATGATGTGCATAAGAGTAGAGTTTCTCGATCAATAGGTCGAGCTTGGACTGTTCTTCAAACGCATCAAGTAAATCTTTTGCCGATCGGGCGAGGTGTCCCTTGAACCGTTCGACCGAAGCGATTGCTGACTCCAGTTTTGCAAAGTCATCCTCCCAATCCCTTGAAGACGGATAAATCAGATTGAGGTTCCATTTGTGTTTTTCGGGGATGTCCTGACGTGTCTTGTATTGGTCCATTCCTGGAATCATAGCAAAAACCAGGCGTGGATTTCAGGTCATTTTTTGGATGAAAGGGAAATCATGGAAAGCTGGCGCGCATCACGATCCCCCCTGCGATAACTGAAGTAATTGGGGGTCCCGGCATCCTTGGAACAAAAAGTGCAGTCCGCATGGACCAGCCCCACCCGCACTCCAAGTCTCCGGAGCTCAGCAAGGTTTACGGCAACAAGATCCAGGTGGCCTGGCAAAGGCTCAAGACTTGCTCCCAAAAGGTCGGGAAATGTGGAGGAGAAGCGCTCCAGAAGATCCCCTCCCACGCGGTAGCAACAGGACCGGATGGACGGACCGATTTTGGCAACCCAGTCCCCTGGGTTCGCAAGACGACCGGGAAGGGATCGGAAAAAAGCATCAATGATGCGTGCCTCCGTCCCGCGCCAACCAGCATGCAGGGCGCCCACGGCCTTGAGATCGCTCCGCTCAAGAAATATGGGAACACAATCCGCTGTGACCACTGCCACGGGCTGATCGGGCAGCTCCGTCCAAATTCCATCCACCTCGCCAAGCTCCTGGCCCGGAAAATCCAATCTGCCGATACCCACCCCATGTACCTGCTTCCATCGGGGACGAAGCCTTCTCCATTCCGTCTCGGGGATCACACCGAAAGGAGTCAATCGACTGCCGAAATGATGAATCACCCGAAGAGAATCCATGAATTCAGTGATCGTGCGCTTCCGAATCCATTTCCTCGCTCAAATCAGGCGAAAAGGGGGAGGATTCCAGAAGGTGTTGAACCGAAGCTGGAACCGGCTCCGGCAAAACCGGATTGGACATGGAGACCATTCTCAAAACACCGTCGCCAAGACACCCGACGCTTCCCACAAACCCCACGGAATCAACGTTTAACTTTCTCAAATCCTCCGCCCTGACCCTGCGATGATGCGGCTTGATGCTTCCACCGGCAGCCCCGGGAGCAGCAGAGGGATTCCACTGGTAGCGGGATTTTACCAGGGTACCTCTTGCGAACATGATTCCAGGTACGCCGGCATTCAACTGCTCATAGGGATCGTGATCAAGCCCCAAGCCATGGCCGTATTCATGTGCGGTGGTTGTGGATCGACCGAGATCATCACTTGTGTAGAACGTACCGAACCGACCCGACATGGAGTAAAATGAACGATCACCCCGAGCGGCAGGGGCTTCAATCATCACATGGTTTTCCGCGCAGGATCCCGAGTCCGGCATTCGATTTCCCGCATCCGTGGCGTACGAGAACACGAATTTCGCTCGATACTCGCGTCCACGATACATGACCGACCCCTTGGATTCGTTCCATAAGCTTGCGATTTCGCGGGTTGAATCCAGTGCGAGTTTTGGTGTCATGGCCTTGCCCCGGTAGATGAAGCGGGTGAAAAAAGTGATCTCCCTTTTTTTCTCGTCTTTCATCAGGAGTGCCGAGCCCTCCGAAAGAGCGGGTATCAAAAGGACCAAAAGAGCGGATGCATGATTCAATGAAATCGATTTCATGCGGCAAACCCTACCGACCTTACTCCGCGAAGTCAACTAAATTTATTTACTATATTAAAACCGCAGTTCGCTCAGGAGTCCCAGGTGATCGGAAAGAGAGTCCCAAGGGGGTCCTGAAAGTCTCTGGACCGACTCCACCGCAAGATCCCGGGCATAAATCCTGTCGAGTTTCAGCACCGGAAATGCCGAGGGATAAGTGCGAGCGTGTTCGCCGAAGCGATTCAGATGGGTTTCCAGAAGTCCGGCCTCGGCCAAAAACCGATGACTGAGTTCCTCGGGCCAGTCATTGAAGTCGCCCGCCAGAATCAATGGCTCGCCGGGCTTTACCCTCATGCGGATCAAGCCCAGGATGCGATCCACCTGGCGCATCCGCCCCGACGAGAGGAGGTCAAGGTGCGCAGTCATGACATGGACCCGGCGCCCCTTCCATTCCGGTGCACTGATCACCCCGTGCAGGACGCCCCTTTGCTCAAACCTGTGATTGGAGATGTTGAAATTCTCGAACTCCAGAAATGGAAACTGACTTAGGATTGCATTGCCGTGATGCCCATTCGAATAAACCGCGTTTTTTCCATACGCATAATGCTTCCAGATCTGATCTGCGATCATCTCGAACTGAGGCCTTGTTGCATGCTTTTTGTGTTCTCCCAACACTTCCTGCAGACACAGCACATCCACGGCATGTGAGCGGATCTCTGCCTTGAGTTCCTGCAAAATGGGGCGTTGGTTGAAAAGTGAAAATCCCTTGTGGATGTTCAAGGTCATGACTTTGATCTTCATGCATAGAACCTGAAAAAATGGAGCGCCCACTGAAGCACCCTTGAAAACCAGGAAAACTTGAGACTCCGGTACTCAAGTTCCCGCGACTTTGAAAGATCCTCCTTGAACTGCTCCCCCAGCATCTCTTTTGACCGGGGCTGATGCAATACCACGTCAAGTTCGAGATCGTGAATGAGACTTCGATGGTTGAGATTGGTGGATCCCACCATCGCCCATTCGTCGATCAGAATGGTTTTGGCATGAAGAAAAGACTCCTCAAATTCGAAAACCCGCACCCCGCTCAAAAGCAATGTCTGGTAAAACGCCTCTGCCATCCTTTTCATGAACCGGTGATCCGGACGGGCAGGTAGAAGGAGTTGCACATCGACCCCCCTCAGTCCCGCACGGCAAAGGGCCCGCAACATAAAAAACGGTGGAACAAAATAAGCATTGGTGATCCAAATCCGTGACTTCGCCTCACGAATCCGCCGGGTCAGATCCTGAAGGTTGGCACGCCTCATTTTTTTGTTCTCGTTGAGACGAACCCAGCCCAAACGAATGCGCCTCGGGTGGATCCGGCTGTCTTTGCTCCATAACCTCTCGAATGCATCCGAGAGCAGTCCAACGGGCCCCCCCTCGAGCCGAACACCGGTATCCCGGTGAGGAATCCCCATCACGTTGAAACTCCCTGTGAATACGACTTTGTGATCGATGATCCAGAGTTTTCGGTGCAATCGTTTGTTGAGATGGGAGTAGCCGATTCCAAATAACGAAAAGGGATGATAGATCCGGAACTGAACATGGGACCCCGCGAACTTCCGCTTCAAATCCTCCTGGGTGAACCACGTGCCCATTCCATCCACCAGCACCCGCACCCGCACCCCCCTTGATGCCGCCTCCAGCAATGCTTTTGCGACCGCAAGCCCAGTCACATCGAGCTCAAATATGTAAGACTCGACCTCGATGGAGTGCCGTGCTGAAGCAATCGCGGCCAGAAGCGAATCAAAATACCCTTGATGATCGAAATAGATTTGCTCCTGAGCCCAAGACCGGGATTTCATTCCGGTCTCACTTATCTCAGAAATCAACGGCCTTTTCCAGTGGTTGCACGGGGAGACTTGTATTGACCGAAGTTCTCACATCGATCCGTTCCTGGCGGAGGTGCTTGAATCATTCCTTTTGAGTCCTCTTTTCCCCCCAATGAACCCGCGATTCGCCTGGCAATGATTTTGGATTGGGAATCAATCACCGGATCTTTCAACACAGACTGAATCAAACTCCACCTTTCGATCGGGCAAACCTCAAGAATACTATTCAATGCGGTGACCCGAAGCGGAGCGAACGCCGACTTTGCATCTTTTGAAAACCGTTTTTTCAGGAATTCCGGACGGGTTCGGACCAGGTATCGGTACAAAGGAGGCAACAGTTCCTTTGTTGTCTTGGGGTCAAGAAACGAAACCTTGATCTGCTCCACGCTTTGTGCGTCATCAGGGGAGATTCGAAGCAGTGTCTTCAATCCAAAGAAGACCAGGTCGGGATCATTTTTGTGCCGGGACAACAAGGAGTGAATCGCCTTGAGATGCCCCCCTTTTTCATCCCCCTTTGCTGCCATATAAAGACCCGAGTGAATGAGGAACTCCTCACGAACCGACTTACCGGGATTCGCCATCGCACGGTCGAAAATCTCAGTCCTTCTTGGATCACCGATCCGGGTCAACGCCGTCAATGAGGCCACCCGAACAGACTCTTCAGGATCCAAAACCAGCCGGGACTCCGCATCGAAAACCTCCTCTTTCAATACATTCATTGAAAGCGCCTCGGCAACCGCACTACGGATCTGCGGTCTGGGATCATTTGACCGCTTCAGTGCCTCCGTCAGGCCCTCGGGCAGTCGATAGCTATTTAGCCTTCGGAGCGCCATAGCCACAGAATCAATCGAAGTACCGGCATTCTCCTCGCGCAGAAGCTCGTAATCCTTTTTTAAAGCAGGATTGGACCTGATCATTTTGGAACCATTGAAGGAGGAACTCCAAAAAAAATACGCAGCCAAACCCACAAGTGAAAACAGCAGGGCAAGCAATATGCGTTTTTTGGAGGTTTTCGTGCTCATGCCTCCGGAGCTTACCCAGCTGCACCCGATTTATCAACCCGTCTTGCCCCTATGGAAGCGTGTCGTGGGAATCAGTCTCCAACCTCCGCCTCTCCAGAATTCCGGCCACAAAAAACAGAACGGAGAGACCAACCAGAATCGCACCAAACGCAGCAAGAGAAAGGGAATACCCCTCTCGAAGTCTTGCATCAAACAATAGCGTTCCGAAGCCAAACAGATACAGAATCAAGGCGATGGAAAACATACCGCCCCCCTTCGGCAGTGACCATAGAACATGCTCCCTGCATCAAGGTAAGTAGATTTTCTTCAAGAGACTCTCACTCCCCGCCAGATCCTGGAATCCCAAAGGTAATGGGTGAAATTCAGGGAGAGGAATACGAGGATCATCCCCGGTAGACCGGAAAACAAGGCGAGGGCAAGGCTCAGAATGTAGGGGAAAACAAGAATGCGCGCTGAGCGTTCCGTTCGGACCATGAGTTGCAGGTACTGGAGGTTGTGCAATACATTGATGACAAACCACACCAGAGTGAAATGCTGACTGAATAAAAAGATTGCGGCATTCATGCCAAAATGCATAAGCGCAGGAGGCCATCTGTCCCTGGAGCGATTCAGCAAAAAAGCCCCCAGAATGACTGAAAGCAGAACTGCCGTCACAGGCTCCGAGACAAGAAAGGGGAGAGGATTCTTCACAGCAAAGCCAAAAAAATTGATAGGCCCCTTTGACACGGCGCCAAGGACCGAAATCAAGGCCACCGAGGGGTAAAAAAGCGACTCGAGCCGACTTCGATCCCGTCCGGCTTCCAAAATCCGTGCGATTCCGTAGTTTTGGCGGGCATAGTGGATTTGCTGCGCGAAAAAATACACGGCAATGAAAATTCCAAGGTCCACCTTGCTACTGACCGCAGTCAAAATACCAAGAAAGAGGAAAAACGCAAAAATCGCAAACATTCCTTTTTTCGGGGTTCTCAAATCGTGCCTGAAGAAGGTCGAAAAAGTGTGCGGCACAGACAGCAGCCAGACATTGAAAAAAACAAGCTTTTCATAGGAAACGAATCCGAAACCCGCAATCAACCCGAGAAGGGCCGCAAACAGAATCGAGAAAGTGATGAACCTTGGAAACGCCTCACCCACAGGATTCACCTAGGACATGATCTGCCAATTTGGGTTTGTTTGCTGAGGAATCAAGGGTGGACGAAGATGTGGATTGCAGGTCGGACAAAAATTGCCCGGACCATAGGGAGAGGGTCCATGGGGCATGAAAAAGTTAGTCGGCGGTATTCCAAGAAACGGCGTCAGGCTCGGGTAAAAGTATGCCGGTGGTACCTGACCCCACGGGGTTCCATAGAAATAGAGGTTCGTCTGATAGGGTTGTGCATACAGGGGTGGCATCGGGAAATAGCCGTCGCGGCTCGGCCCCGTCATCGCACCCTGAGACAGATACCCCCAGGCCTGCCCTCCGGCGCCTTGACCCGACAAAACCACGAAAAGCACCGCCCCGAAAATCCACTTTTTCTTCCTTGAAAAAAGAGCCATCCTGCACCTCTCCCCTTTCAGTTTTACCGAAGATCCGGTAACTGGAGAATAGGCATAATTTACCGACAAAAAAAGCGCCGTATGCCATCATTGAAAGAACAGGAAGGAATTTTGCATGAACAACTCCCATCACTCACCGCTTCTCGCATTTCTCATCCTGACATTCACTCTCCTTGTCCATCCATCCACGCTGACGGCAGCTCCGAGTGCGAATCAGCTTCGCTCGAAAGTCGGAAGCGTCTTCTCTGCGCCCGCTTTGTATCAAAAAAAGCTCTATTTCGTCTCCACATCCGGAGTGCTGTACGAATCGGACCCGGAACTAAAAAAAATTACGAAACTCAAAGAGGGAAAAAAACAGACGACAGGGGCGCTGACTCTTTTCGGTGACACTCTTTATTGGGGGGAAGGTCTTCACGGGGACACCCGTACCGTTCTTCATTCCTTTGACTTGAAACAAAAGAAAGCGCTTCCCGACCTTACAGTGGATGGCCACATCGAGCGCCCGATCCTTGTTTCCGGAGATGCGCTCTATCTTCCGACAGGACCTGGCGGCCTGGTGAAGATCACAAAGAAAACCATGAAAGAAGTCTGGAGGGCAAAGTCTCATGACTCAAAGCCCCTGCATGTGGACAGCAATCTGGTTGAATACGGGGAGGAGATTTGCGCCACGACCATCTATGACCTGAAGGGCGTGATCTGCTTTGACAAAGGCTCAGGAAAAGAAACCCGCTTCCATGATTTGAAAAAAGACCCGAAAGGACAAATCTCACTCTCAGGCGACATGCTCGTTGGTTTTGCAACTGCCGGAAATCTCCTTGATCCGAAGTTCGACATCCCGTCCGACTTTTACGTTCTGGATCTGAAGTCCAAAAAAATGCGCTTTGTAAAGGAATTGCGCGGCTTTAATTTTTTCGCTCCACCCATAGAGGGATCCGAGGCCTTTCTCACCCTTTCAACCGGGGATTTTATCCTGTTCAACCTGGAAAACGAGAAGATCACTTTTCTAGGAGAGTTCTCCGAGCCCTTCATCAATCCCCCCTTCCGGAAGGATTCCGAGTATTGCGGCATCGGGATCATGGGGAAATTCACCTGCTACACCAAAACGCAAAACGGAGCTCCGGCAATCAGCAAAGACACGAGAATTCTTGAAACTGTGATTGGTCAAGTTTCACAACTTGGCTCGAATATCTACGTCCCCACCCGGATCAGTTACATCATCCTGTAGGGGTGCCAGCCGGAGTCAATGGGATCATGATGGAATTCGCAAACCTTCTTTTTTTCCTCTTCACCCTCATCGCATCGATTGACGCGTTTTATTTTCATTTCTTCCGCTTTGGCCTTCACAAAAGGCCCGATTGCCGTCGCGAGCATCTGCTTCATACCTGGAACGCCTGCCTCCTTCCCTTTGGCGCAGCCCCACTCCTTCTTGGCGATTCAGGAGGAGCCGTGCTTTGGCTTGCGATGCTGGCAAACTTGGTGACTTTCGGAGTCGAATCACTGGATGTGCTCGGGGAAAAAAAGAGTCGAGAACCCCTCGGAGGCCTTCCCTCGGCCGAGTACTGGATGCACTTCACCATGTCAGGGCTTCGTTGGGCGTGGGTTTCCCTCGCAGCCGCCGCAGTTCCAGTGTCCAGATGGAGCGACCCCTGGTTTTGGCACCCTCCCTCTGCATGGAGTCCCCTCTCCATCCTGAACGCGTGCATTCTGATCGGCTCCGTTCCTGTGGCATTTCTCCATTTGTATTTTGCGGCATTTTGGTCCGCGAAGACCAAAAAATCCTGAAATCATTGCGAAATTCAGACTCCGAGCGCGTCCTGGGACTAAAATCAATCCTTCGAAAAAAACAATTAAAATCATTGATATAATCAACTGTACAAATTGATGCCCCCTCGTGCATTGTCCGGTGCGGGGAATAAACCGGGGGGGGGATTATGAAATCATTCACGACAGTGTCGCGTGTTTGTTCGTTGTTCGCAGTCATTGCAGGGGGAATTGCACTTCAATCTGGGGCGGAAGCCCAAACCAATGGAAAAATGAAAGCCACGGCCGGGCCCGCAAACGGGGCTTCGGTTCAGGCCGAGATTCCAAAAGGAGATCCGGCATTCTCCCGCTTTGGAATGACTTACTTCAGTTTTTTTGACGGCCCAGGACTTGATCCTGACCTGAGGGCTTTTCCACCGAACCAATTCGGACGCCCAAGCGACGATGGACTCAACTTTTTCAACATCATTTCTGTTCGATACCGACTGACCAAGGATCTTGCGATTGATCTGCAGACCCGCAGCGTGGTGATTCTGAACAATGGCGTGGACTCGAAGACCTTCGTTCCATTCCGATGGGAATCCCCCCGTCTTGGGATATCTGGAAAACTTGCCTCGGGAAAAGACTGGAGTCTAAGCGGTGCGGTGAATACCGATCTTCCATACATTCTTCCCTCGCCTCTCACAGGCTACACCTCGCGGGAGCGTCAGATTCTGTTCAATCCCGGAATGTTTGCAAATTTCTCGTACACGCCATCGGGCTCGCGCTGGTCGCTATTTGCCGTGATCGCGCCCCGCTACTTTTTCTATGCGGACGATGAGGCCCTTGAGCCGCAATCGAGGCGAGCAAACTTCTCGGGCAGAAACAAACCCGAGCTCGCCCTCGCCTTTACTCCTACGGTGAACTACCAACTCACCTCCCGAACCACGCTTACCTCCGGGATAGTACTCGATTATCGAAAGCAAGTGGGTTCAAGCTGGAATCCGTTTCAGGCAAGCATGGTGAACAATGGCGACTCGACCGCCTGGAGACTTCAGCCGATCGCGGTTCAACTTGGTGTGACCCATGAGGCCAGCTCCGCCTTCCGGATTTATCCCTTCATTCAAGGGGTACCGATCGCAGCCCAAAGAATCAGCGCCTCCACCGGACAGCAGGCAAGCTTTGGCGAAACCCTGCGGTTTGGGATGTGGATTTCGGGAACGATTCTTTAATCCTTGCAGTCAAAAACCAAACATTCCCCCTTTGGAAACGGAGGGGGAATGTTTTATTCAATCTCCTCCAATGAAATGCCGATCCGGTTCACATGAGGTATCTTGAGTGCATCGTTGGTGTCTATTTACTCTCCGTAGCAACAGGGATGCAGCTCCCTCTTCAATCCCACCCGGCTTACGGTGAGGAGTCCTCAGGTTGGTACCTCAATGGCAGGAGAATCAAACTCGATCAGACCATTTGGACCTATGCCGCTCCAGGAACCCTTGAACACAGCTCCCGATTTCCACTGGGAAAGACGGGGGGGCTCCTCATCAAATATCCGGAAGACGAAAAAAAACGCGTTGTCACGGTAATCCGATCTGACCCGATGACTTCATTCTCAAAAACCCTTTGCAAAAGAATTGCAAGCAGATCCCCCTCGTCCCTGATCCACCCGGGAAAGAAGAGCTGCGTGGTGACTCTTCCCAAAAAGGGTCAAGGTCAGAGCGAAGTCCATTGGGTCATGGAAGATCTGAAAAATCTCAAACTGATCTCTTTTGCCACTGTGATTCCGAATGCGCGGGTTCGCGAAATAAAAAGCGACCTCGATCGGATCCAAAAGGAATTTGAACGATGAAACGGTTTCTCGTCCTACTCTTCTCGATTTTTCCGATTTCGGTGGCTCAAACCCAGGTGATCCTCACTCCGGAATCCCAGGTTGGAATGGGAGCTGGAATTCCCGGCATGGGGAATCCACTCCAAGGACCTGGGGCGGGGGGAATGTCAGGAGCGGCCCAACAACCCGTCCCATCTTTCGGCAGCCTGCCCAACCAATGTCCCTATCTTGAAAAGTCAGCGGATGCCAAAAACCTTCTGAACGAGGTAAGCAAAGACATCACATCGGCGATCGCGGAATTACAAAAAAAGGGGAACAAGTGCGCCCTTCAAGGGACCAATCTCATTGGGCAGATGCAAACTTTCAATGATGCCATCAATCAACTCGCTCAGCAGCGGATTCCGGATCAAAGAGCCATGACCAATCTGATGATTGGAGGCGAACCCTTTCCTTGTGGCCCGAACAATCAAGAGTTCACCTATTTTTTGAGCCAATACGCACGCGGTCGAGTGATCGAAAAACTGGGTTTGGCCTCGCCTGAGTCAGCATTGGGGGGCGCCTATGGAAATCGCATCGAGGAAACCATCGAAACCTGCATGACCTCCGCCGCAAGAACTTCAACCTCCACTGAAGCAAGCGAGCTTGGAATCACTCAATGCACCTACTCGGAACTGTTTGGGGATGGCACCGGGTCCCGATCAATCCAGGGCTCATGGGCAGCAAACGCCTGGAACAACGACTGCGGCAATGGAAGCGCAAGTACAGTGAATTCGGCCCGCAGGGGAATCGAAAAACAAGAAGACGACCTGGAAACTTCACGTCAGAACTTTCGGAATGCCTTGAACTCCGTAACCACTCAATTCAGCACGATTTCAGGTAGCATCAGCGCCATCCCGGACCAGCAGTGTGCAGCGGCGAAACAACTACTTTTGGGGGCGACCCAGGCAGGCCTCGGGGTGACTGCCGCACTCACCAGTCCCGTAGGTGCAATTGGAGCAGGCTTTCTATCACAAATTTTATCAAGTTCGATTCAAGCCCTTGGGACAAATCAAAAAAAAATCAGTCGACTACAGAACACCGAGGAAGCCATAAAAAACAGCAATCGAACACTTTTCCAGAACTTCAGTTGTCACATATTCAAGACAAACCAGCTTAACTGCGAACTCCTTACCCGATCCCAAATGAAAGGGATGAATCCGGGTCAAGCTCAATTCAACTCCTGCCAAAGTGATTCTCAGGTTCGATCCAACTTGCTCATGATCGGAAAAATAAGAAATGACCTCAAAGAATACTCGTCCAATGGCCAGGTGCAACCTTCTCAGAGTGCTCCGGATAAAGCTGCAAAACCGGGATCGCCCACTGAAGAACAAATTGATTATCTCTATAAAAAATTCTTCTCAAACAAAGAGGATTTCGGATTGATTTTACCCAATGGAACCCATATCTCGACCTATGATTACCTCTACAAGGAACCAAATGGTTTGATCTCAAGCGCAATAAAAACCTTCTCCGAACTCAAGCCAGGGGACGACCGTAAAACGGTGAAAATGAATGCAACCATAGAAAAATCCAAATTTCTCAAGGCCCGACTGGATGAGTTCAAACAAAAAATGACTGACTTCCAACAGAATGGTGAATTCGATCCGATCGGAAAAGACGGGAAAAACGTCGTAAGTGAAATTATCGCTTCCGTGCAAGCAGGCCAATATCTGGACGCAGTCGGTTTCTATCTCAAGGATCGGGCAAGCATCCCTGATACCGAGGAAAACAAGAACTTTGGCATCAGCAAATCTCTTGCCGAAGACATGGAAACGACTTTCGAAAACCGAATCTTCGAACGATTGGGACCGGAAATTCCAGATAAAAAGTCCGAATCCAACGATCTTCGAACCACGATCACTGACATCTATGACAACTTTCTTGGTCAAAAATCGATCATCAAGGATCGATATGTGAATGGGCACCGGGCTGAAGCCTGGAAGCAGATTCAAGAGGAGTTCAAAAACGGGATCGGAGTGACGGCTGGAAGGGAGACGATCAAGAATAAAGAACTGTTTTCGACAAATGTGGTCTATGCAGCCATCACGCACTGCTCTCTCAATTACCCCTTCGCTTTGAACGAAGACGGCACCAAGCTGGATCAAGAATACATGAAGCAATGCGGGTTTCTGAAGGCATGCAAAGGTAGCAACAATACCATTGGCTGGCCCATAGATCTTTCAAGCCAAAATCAGGCAAAAATCAAATCCCACTCCATTGATGAGTTTGGAATGTGCTCCATGGTGAACAATTTCAAGTCGATCGAGACTCGCCTTGAGAAAGAGTTCAAGAAAAACGGAACGATTTGCGGAAAATCAGTATTTGAAATTGAATCCTTCCGATAGGAAGCGCGAAACGGATCTTGATTCCATTTAAGGATTTAAATTGGTGGGCCATGCCGGACTTGAACCAGCGACCAATCGGTTATGAGCCGACCGCTCTAACCAGCTGAGCTAATGGCCCACCTGAAATCCCACCTGTGAAGATGGAATGAAAAAAACGCTATCACCGTAAAACCAGAAACACAATGAGCGAAAGAATGGCCCCGATTCCCCCATAAAAGAATGGTGCATTTTGACCAAACTGATCCCAGAGAAGACCCGCAATCAGGCTCGCTCCCAGTGCTGAAATCCCCGTAACCATCCCAAAGAATCCTTGTGCCGTGGCCCCGAGTTCACCCTGTTTTCCATCCGGGACCAGGTCTGCGACAAGTGCCTTCCCCACCCCCTCGGACATCCCCATGAAGAGTCCATAAACAGGAAACAAAAACCATGGATTGATTCCAAATCCAAAGCCAAAGTAGACCAGGGAAAAAACAAGAAGGGACCACTTCAGGATCAAAAGTTTTCCATAACGATCGGAGAGTTTTCCGAGAAATGGACTGGAAAGAGCGTACACCAGATTGAAGGTACAATACATGAGTACGGTTTGCACAAGTCCGTTTCCGTGATTCTGGGTTCTGAGAATCAAAAATGCATCACTCGAATTCACAAACGAAAAAATCCCCCATCCCAGCATGAAGATAAAGTAAGAGCGAGGGAGCCCAGAAAGTTTCCCTGCCCGGGAATCCGTGAGTTTTTTTCGGACCTTTCGTACCGCTTCCGGAAGTCGGGTGGCAAGGCCAACAGCCAGGAGACCCGGAATCAAGGCAAAGATATAAAAATTCCGAAGGTTTCCCTCGCCATAGACTCCAAGCAGAAACACAGCGAACAGAGGGCCCAAAACAGCCCCAAGCGTGTCCATTCCCCGATGAACCCCGAACGCAAAGCCAAGCTGTTCTTTTGGAACAGCCTCTGCGATCAGCGCATCCCGCGGGGCCGTACGGATTCCCTTCCCCACCCGATCAAGACTTCTTGCTATCAGTACCCCCACCCAGGAGGTTGCAAGACCGATCGAAGCCTTGGAAAGTGTCGAGATCAGGTAGCCTCCCCATACGAACTTCTTCCGCCCGCCAAGTTCGTCCGACTTTTTTCCGGCCCACCCCTTCAGCAGGCTTGCCGTGAGTTCGGCAAAACCCTCGATGGCGCCAAGCGAGGTCATGGAAGCATGAAGAACACCCGTGATGAAAAGGGGCGTGATCGGGTAAAGCAACTCGCTTGATAAATCCGCGAAAAATGAAATGAGTCCGACTTTGAGAATCACGGGGTTCATAAAGGGAAACCTAAATCCAAGGGCACATTCTCGGCAACCCGATAATCCACTCTATCGAATCTCGTAGTGAAGCCCTTTTGGATCAATCCTAATTGAAGCTGGAACCACTTCATGGGGGCGATAGCCCAGACTGAAACGGGCCCACGCGATGAGTCCCTCTCTCACCGACTCCGTAACCATCGGATTCTTCAGAATCTGTCGAACCTGGCGAGAGAGCAGGTTCAATAGAAATTTTTTTGTTTTCCTCAGAATGAAATCATTGCAAAGGACACCACTCC
Organism: Bdellovibrionales bacterium; assembly: GCA_018969905.1. Classification (GTDB taxonomy): domain Bacteria; phylum Bdellovibrionota; class UBA1018; order UBA1018; family CAIMNF01; genus CAIMNF01. The sequence goes on along the minus strand of JAGWXK010000017.1, from coordinate 19,963 downwards.
CCGACATTTCTCCCTCAAAGCGAGTTCCCATAAGCTCGAGCTCCTGAACTCCATCGGCATGAGTACGCCATCCAAGCTGCGCAATCAGCGAAGCTCCTTGAATCGAAATGGAACCCAATCTGCTTTTCAGGGCTCGATCCTGGTCCTGCAGTGGAATGATCAAATCCAGACTCCCATTCGAAAACCGGACCATGGGAGCATCTGCCCGCAAGTGATTGAATTCGAGATCGACCAGGTCGATGATCGGACTGAAATTGATCTCAAAAATCTGATCCTCTATTCCGAAAAAACGCAGTGCCGGTGAGGGTTTGAATGTGCCCTTGTTTCCATGAAGCTCAATCGAGTTCAACTCAGGCCTCAAAAGCACATACCCTGCAGCCAGTTCTTTTGGGGTGAAGCTCACCTCGGTTGCAGCCAGTGCTTTTGAAAAAGAAAACAAAACTATAAAAAAAGTGGTCCAATGAATGGCTTTCATGTTCATCTCCGTATGACCCTCGCCTCGCGTAGGTAGCAAATCCCTTGCCAAAGGCCCTATCGGAGAAAAGCAAAGAAAAGTTTACGGACTGTAACTCCCCAGCGACTTGGTCACACCTATTCATGATTCATTAGGCTCCCAAGGAGTCGCTCTTCAATTTCGGCCCGACTTTACATCTGCCTAGGGCGATGTGGCGTAGCGCACCATATCTTTCACAAAGAACCGTTCACCTCGGATGTCAAAGTATCCCCGACCGAGTTTCCAGAGGAAGCCCGCCTCCGGGTGGGCGCCAATCACCGCGACTTTGCCTTTTCCATAGCGCGCGCGAATTCCAGCGATTTTACCATCCGGGTATCGGGCGATCACTTCGCCGCCTGCAGCTTTCAGATCCGAATCACTCACCCTCATGAAAGGACCTCCTGCGAAATACATGGTGACTTTGCCATGATCGCTGGTCTCGATGGGCATCATCGCCCGATCCGGTCCCTCCTTGATCAAAAGTTCTGTCTCACCGGGAATGATCCCGAATCCAACTTTCTTTGAAGTTCCAATCTCGGGAGTAGCGATGAACATTCCCGCACAAAATCCGACATATCCTCCGCCATTTCGAACAAACTCGCGGATCTCATCCATCATTTCGGATCCCATCGCGGCTGCAGCGGTGGTGGACTTTCCACCGGGCTGAACCCAAAGTTTTGCTTTTTTAAATAGGCCGAAATCACGGAAGCCCGGCCCCACTTTTCGCACCCTGAATCCCGCCCGACGAGCAATGATCACAGAGGCATCGAGGCATGAGGGTCTGCACGCGCCGGGCCCCTCCCACACCAAGGCAAGAGGTTTCTCTCCCGCAAGTGATGAGATGGAGGAGAAAATGAAAAACAGCGCAATGAGGAGCTTTGAAATCATGTTCATGATTTGATTTTCTCGAATAATCAAACGCACCGAGAGGGAAAGTTTTGCCGGGTCCGGGAGGACCGACCGCCTTAAAAATGACTCAGCCCAATTCACCAACTTGCCGCATTAAGGTTTTAAAAAACGCGGCAATGATCCTGCTTTTTTCTTAGCCAAGGGCGCTTGCTCAGTCCCCGGCGCCCTCCCCCTCAGAGCTGGTCTTAGGGGTATGAGGACCAGGAATGAACAGTCACCTCTCAAATCGACTTCTCATGGCGGCCAAGATCCGGCGAGTCTCTGCGACCGGCACACTCGAAGCGAATCATTTTCTTACTCCATTCTTGCAAAACAGAACTGAAGGGCGATCGAGGAAGAGCGGAAGCTCCTCCCCTCTCAACTCGGAGGCAAGGGCTTGTCAATGACCACTGTCTTTCGGACCCCGCGTGACATTACCTTTTGGACCCTGAACTGAGCCCCCTGCTCGATGGCCGGATTTGAACCGGGAGGACTATTCTCCATGATTTGAATCTCCCGAATGATGTATTCACCTTCCTCGCGGTATTGATTGAGCCGGATCTCCACCTCTGCTTCGGAGGCTCCGATCTTGATCTCACCACTTCCGCCAACCACCTGTTTCCCGCTTGGAGTCTGATAAACGACTCTGAGCTTCCCACCGTTTTCAAAGCCATTGAGGGGGAGTCTGGTTTTCAGGATCAACTCATCCTTTCCTTCCTCCCTTGACTTTTGAAGATCAATCCCGATGTCATTGATCTCGATCTCTGCGGGAGTGGGGTCAGAACCCACCGAATGCGGTTCGATCACGAACGGATCTTCATCCTTTGGATTCAGATAAACATCCCAGTCAAGGGATCGATAGTGGAGCGTGACCCAGTAAAGACTCATCCGCTCAAAATTCACGCCTCGTCTCATATCAAGGACAAGGTCAAATCCATTTTCTGTTTTGGAAAGATCAATTTCGTTTCGACCGAACTTGTAGTCCAATTCCTCTTCATGGTTGTGGACGACGGTTCTGAACTGCCCGCTCCTGAATTCGTGGACCCCAAGAAAACGAGCGGATCCGGAGAGCAATCGATCGCTCTGCTCATCCACCTGCTTTGGCAGGTGGAGTATGAAAACCCCGGTCTCGCTTCCGGGGGTGACCTTTATTTCGGACTCAAGGGGATTCAAATTCCCCTCGATTTCCGACCTCAGTTTTCTTTGGCGTTCATTCTCATACCGGTAAGATGTCTTGTACAAATCCACCTGGGTTGCGGTTCCCTCCAGGTCCATTTGAATTCCAAGATGATCAACAAACTGGTACTCCCAATTGCCTGCATAGTCTTCCAGGCGAATCATGTAGAGCCTCATGGTTTGAGAAGGAAGATCTTTTCTTTCAAATTTCAAAACCTGAAGATATTGATCTGCGATATCCTGACGGGATTCCAATCCGCTTACGATCAACTTGAACAGGGAGCTTCCACCCGGACTTTGACCCACAGTAATGAAGTGGAGTTCGGCACTCCTGAAGCCTGAGACATCATCCACCAGATCCTTCAATTGAACATGAATCTCAATCTGGCTTTCAATTGTTTTTGGGGTCAGTTTGATCAGCTTCTTGCTGATTCCATTGAGAAACCCGGGGGGCTCGGTATCAGGAGAGTTTGATGACACGTAAACCCTCAAATTGGAGGCGGCCGTGGAATAATATTCGGTATTGATGAACACCTTTGATTTGAGCCACTCACGCTTGGAAGGTGCATGTTGCCCCAGAAGTTCAGGTTGGTTGAAATACGCACTGAAATGTTCCGCAAAATCCTCTTCGACACTCGTAAGGGCGTACTCGCTTACGAACTCTCCGGTTCCTGGCTTTATTTTTTCTTCGCCCGATTGCGCACTTCTCATCCAGGATATTGCAAAATAGGATTGGCGAACCGGGTGGGAAAGAGCGGGCCAAATGGCATGTCCAAGCTCATGGACAAGGGTCCCCTCGCCCATTCGATCTCCATTCACCTCAAAAGCCCTGCTGGTCACACGAATGACTCCATTGGAGTAAGATGCAACCGCTTTCAAATCCAATAGATTGGAGACTCCGTCCGGAAGTCGGATCATTCGATTCAAGCGCAAGTTCTGCCGAATTTCGATTGGCAAATCCTGAAAGATTCCAAGGATCGCAAGTAGCTCCCTTTTCTTGAATGAGTCACAGGGCTCTGAAACCCCGCTGCAATCCGTACTGATGTGATAGCTGTCGAGAAGTGTCTTTTGAAGCTGGCTTTGGGGATAGAGCGCCTCAGAAAGCTGAAGAAACAGGTCGCTATGGTAATCAACCGTTTTTTCCAATTGCCCGTCAAATCGCTCGCGAATTTCAGATGCGCCTTTACTGTAAAGTCCACTTCCCGCATCTTTGGCAAAATAAAGATCAATGAAGCCATTCCACTCATCACGCCTCCAGACCTTTCGCGCTCCACTCTTTCGTGTGGCATGCAGACGAATGGGACTTGGATTTCTCGGCGAGGACGAGAGAAAGTCATGAAGATAGTGGAGAAGATCTCCGTCAAAAACCTTGGGGTCATCCTCCAAAACCTCCACCCGAAACTCGCTCCGGAGGCGATCCATCCAGGCACTTCGATCGCGGTTTGATTCATGGCCCCCCGGGGTTTGGGCTTGAGTCTGAGACAACGGGAAAACCAGGAAAGAAAAGATCAAAACACTCAACTTCATGGCGCGGAGCGTATTATTCCTGCTTGTTTTGGTCAAGAAAAAAGCCCCGAAGGAAACTCCTCCGGGGCTTTCAAATTCAATTCAATCGCACTTCACGTGCGATTGGCCCCCGCCCGGGGGCACGCTGCGATCCCACGAATCACCCCGGTCCTGGGGTTTGTTGGGTTCTCGCTCAATCGCACTTCACGTGCGATTGGCCCCCGCCCGGGGGCACGCTGCGATCCCACGAATCACCCCGGTCCTGGGGTTATTCGTCCTTTTTCAAAGCGCCCTTGAGCTTCTCGCCAAGGATGTCACCCATGGAGGTCTTCTTGTTGCGATCGCCCATATAGGTTTCATAGTTCGCACGCTCTTCAGAACGTCCGAGTTGCTTGATCGAGAGGCTGATGCGGCGGTCTTTTGGTTCGATCGAGAGAATCTCTGCGCGAACTTTTTCACCGAGCTTCACGATGTCACCAGGCTTTTCTACGCGTTGCTCAGAAAGCTCGCTTACGTAGATCAACCCTTCCACACCTTCTTCGATTTCCATGAATGCACCGAAGTCAGTGATCTTGGTCACGAGGCCTTCCACGGACTGGCCGGTGCGGTAACGACTCTTGATGTTTTCCCAAGGATCACGCTCAAGCTGCTTTACTCCTAAAGAGAATTTTTCAGCTTGCTTGTCGATTCCAAGGACAACCGCTTTCAGCTTGTCGCCTTTTTTGTATTTTTCAGCAGGATTGGTGACTTTCTTGTTCCAAGAAAGGTCTGAAACGTGGATGAGTCCATCGATTCCCATGCCTACATCAACAAACATTCCGAAGTCAGTGATCGACTTCACTTCACATTCGTCCACAATTGCGCCCACTGGGAATTTGAGCTCCAGAGCATCCCAAGGATTCTCTTGAAGCTGCTTCATTCCAAGGCTGATGCGCTTGTTGCGGGTGTCGACTTCGAGAACTTTGCACTCTACTACGTCGCCCACTTTAACGAATTTGCCAGGGTTTTTCACGCGCTCAGTCCAGGACATCTCAGACACGTGAATGAGGCCTTCAACACCGTCGTCAAGTTCAACGAATGCGCCGTAGTCCTTAAGACTGACCACTTTGCCCTTCACCACCTTACCGACTGGGAATTTGTATTCTGCTTCTTCCCATGGATTTGGAGATACTTGCTTGAGTCCGAGAGATACTCGCTCTTTTTCGCGATCGTACTTCAGGATCTTTACTTTCACTTCATCGCCCACATTGAAGAGCTCGCTTGGGTGCTTGATGCGTCCCCAAGACATGTCCGTGATGTGGAGTAGTCCGTCCATACCGCCAAGATCAATGAAAGCACCGTACTCGGTGATGTTCTTGACCGTTCCGGCAACGACCATTCCCTCTTGCATTTGAGAGAGCGTCTCTGCACGTTGAAGCTCGCGCTCCTGTGCAACCACTGCCTTGCGGGAAAGCACGATGTTTCCGCGCTTCTTGTTGAACTTCAGGATCTTGAACTTCATGCGGCTGCCGATGTACTTATCAAGGTTCTTCACCGCCTTGGTGTCGAGCTGGGAGCCGGGGAGGAACGCCTTCACGCCGATATCCACGGCAAGACCGCCCTTCACTTTTGCAATCACGATGCCCTCCACGAGCTGATCGCCTTCGCAAGCAGCAGAGATTTCGTCCCAGGCCTTGATGATGTCCGCGCGGTCCTTGGAGAGGTGGATCATGCCTTGTTCAATTTCGAGTCTTTCTACGTAAACAGAAAGGATGTCGCCAACCGTAACCTTTGCAATTCCGGTAGCATCCTTGAATTCGTAAATCGGTACAAAGCCTTCGCATTTGAATCCGATATCAACGGTGACGTATTCAGGACCGATTGCGACAACTTTGCCGCCTTCGATCACTGCGCCTTCCTGGATTTCACTGTCTTTTTGACGATTCTCAAAAAGAGTCGTGAAGTCTTCATCGCCCCCATGGGCGCGGGTTTCAACGATGTCGCCTTGTACATCGCTGAATTCTTCGATCCACTTCAAATTGGAAAGAAGGTTTTTCTTCTGCTTGGGAGCAGTAGCTTCTGTGTTTAGTTTTGCCATTTGTTTTGATTTCCTTAAAAACGAACTCCGCACATCCAAAAACGCAAAGCATTTCGACAGGATGAATCGGACATCAGGTTTGAACTGACTGAGGGATCATACACGAGGCGGAGTGAATTCGTCAAATTCGTTTGCCAACTGGTATCGTTCGCTGTTGGCGGCCGACCATATTGCGCTGAATCCAAAAAACAGTAAGCTATTAAAATCAAAAGGAGTTACCGGCCTCACCCCGAAAAGATCAACAGCGATCGATGCCAGTTCGAACAAAAAAGCCCCAGCGGGAATCCCCCGCCAGGGCTCAATTTTAACCAGTAGTTTCATCCCGGATTCATGTCAATACGCACAAGGGATGGCGTACATATAGCCACACTGAGCCCCCATTGGGCTCATCATCCCAAATGGGCTACCAAATGGGCTACCAAAGCTAAATCCCGCATTAAAATTCAGGCCGTTGTTCATCATCGGGCTGAACATCAAGGGGTTTTGCCCCATTCCGAAATATGGCATACTCATTCCACTCATCATGTTTGGGTAGCCCATTCCATACGCGGTTTGCGCTGCCATTTGCATAGCGGCCATTTCCTGCATCCTCATTTGAGATTCCATCATCTGCTGCTGAACGTTCATCATCGGGTTCATCATGCCCATGCCGCCCATCATCGGGTTCATCATGCCCATGCCGCCCATCATCGGGTTAATCATGCCCATGCCGCCCATCATCATGGGGTTCATCATGCCCATGCCGCCCATTATCGGGTTCATGCCAAGGCTAAGCCCCGCATTCAATCCAAGACCAAGGCCGCCCATCATCGGGTTCATCATGCCCATGCCGCCCATCATCATGGGGTTCATCATGCCCATTCCGAGCCCGCCAAGACCACCCATCATACCGCCAAGGCCGCCCATAAATCCGCCCATACCAAAGCCGCCAATGCCGCAGTTTGGTCCCTGAGGCGGCAGACCTACATATTGAGCCTGCCTGACCTGAAGATCATAAGCCTTGTAACATTCGGCCAAGCTATTGCTGTACTTGCTTAATCCATTGTTATACATGGCCATCTGCATCGCGCCGAGCCCGAGCGGAACCCCGATCGAGCCGATGGCGCCGATGATTTGTGCAGCCTTGCTTACCCCTGGAGGGCAAGGGCCGTAAAGGCACAGGTTAGAGGCATTCGGATTGAGGATGGCAGTATTGGTGTTTGCAGAATCGCTTCGATTGCAGTCCACGCAATCATCGGAATGGTTCGCATCCAAGTCAGCAAAATACTCGTCACAGGTGGACACCATCATTTCAAGGCATGCAATGGACTTGTCCTCGTAAAGCTTGGGATTCGGCAAGCGTGTGCGACCGATCACACACTCATTCTTGTCCACTTCGCCCTCAAGAACCGCAATCTGTGCCTTTAATTCTGCAACAGACTTCGCCTTTGCTTTCCAAGCGATGTAATCCTCATCCTCGAAACAAGAGTTCAGATTGTCATCCAACAGAAACTCGGCACAGAGCTCGTCCTCCAACAACTTTTCGCAGATCTCGCCATCGCTGCCCTTGAAGTTAGATTGGGCAAGAGTCTTGCCAGCCTTCTGCCCATCGTCACGGAATCCAGTAAGCTCCGGATCCTTGAAATCATCTTGCGTAAGATATCTCGCGACTTTCTTGTAATCGTTCACTCTCTTCACTTTTGTGAAGTAACACTTCGAGGCGGATTCCTTCACCGCGAAATTGCGACAATCCTTGTGACAGTCCGAGAGCTTTGCCTTCAACTTCTTCAGCTCTTCTTCATCCTTCTTCAGCTTGGACTTCTTATCACTCAGATCCACACGCTTGTCTTCAACGTAGGCTGCAAGGTCAGGACAACCGTACTTCAGAATTTCCCAATGATCGGTGGTGCTTGTAGAATGAGTGTAGGTATAGGTATCAGTGGAGCAAGTGTGTGTGATCACACAATTGCGTGTGGTTGTCGTGGTGGTAGTTGTATTGCCCGTCCCGTTTCCATTTCCGTTCCCGTTTGCACTCACGCCATCATTTCCGGAGTTTGAACTCCCGTCCACCCAGTTTGGATCCGAGTGACCCGTAAGACGATTCAAGTCGCTCTTGCTCGCCTTCTTCAAACAGCGACTGAAATCCAGGATCCTTCGGTTGTCGCTTCCCTTACAGGGCCGAACCAGCTTAAGCACCTTGCCATCTCCGGAACAAAGATCTCCGACACTTAATCCTACGTTTGCAACCCTTCCACCATTGCCTTCCATGTAACAGGAAGGAAGATTGCCCGCTTTTGATTCCCTGATGAAGCCGGTGTTTTGAAACACAAGGGATATCGTGAGAACGTTCACCAGCATCTTGCTAAAAAAATTTTTGGACATGAGTAAGCTCCTCAAATTGTCTTTTCGGCTCCAGAAATCCTTTTCTGAAGGGTACCGCTAAAATAGTATCGAAAGTCTGAGCGAATACCAAAATTATTTTGATTTCCTGCAGCTTTGGCTCTTTTTTCACCTAGTGGCGTCACTCCATTGACAGCCCGCGCGCGCACTGCTTAGATCCGGTCATGAATTTGGCGGAAGCTCCGGCCGCAAAGTCGCTTTATTTTCATTTCCCCTTTTGCGAAACGAAGTGCCATTACTGCGACTTCTATTCGCTCGGGCGCGAAAAGACGAAGTCAGGAGACCCCGATCGTTTTGAAACCGCGATGATCCGCGAAATCACCTTGCGGGGCGAGGCCGGGAGGCTTTCCGCACCGATCGAGACGATCTTCTTTGGCGGCGGGACTCCGAGCATGACACCGCCCGATTCGATGAAACGGATCACCGATGCCTTGTTTCGATACGCAAGCCTTGCGCCAGAATACGAATGGACGATGGAGGCAAATCCATCCTCGATCGATGTTGAGAAGTTTCGCGCCTTCCGGTCGCTTGGCATCAATCGGGTCAGCATGGGCGTGCAGAGCCTAAAGGGCGAGCATTTGCTGAAGCTTGGGCGCGTGCACGACGAGACCCAAGCCATCCAGGCGCTTGATGCCGTGTTTTCAGCGGGATTTCAAAATGTTTCGACCGACCTGCTCTGCGGAGTGCCCGGGCAAAGCACTGCGGATCTTAAGGCTCACATCGAACGACTGACTTCGTTTCCAATCCAGCACCTTTCGATCTATCTTCTGACCCTGCCTCCGCACCACTCGATGTATCCTGAGCTTCCAAATGAAAATGAACAGCTCGCGCATTTGCTTTTGATCGATCAGGAGATGCGGGCGCGGGGATTTGAACATTACGAAATCTCGAACTTCGCGCGTCCCGGTCGCCGAGCGCGCCACAATCTGGTGTATTGGACAGGCGGCTCTTACCTTTCATTCGGCCCCTCTGCCCACTCCTACTCCAAGGATGCGCGCGTGCGTTTTAAGAACGTATCCTCACTTCACAAATACGCAACGATGCTCATCGAGGAAGGTCACCTCCCCGTAGAGTGGTCAGAGACCTTGAGTGATTCTCAGATGGAACTTGAAAAATGGATGCTTGCGATTCGCTTGAGCGAGGGCTTCCCCGCCTCTTGGCTTGCAAGTGACGCAAGCCGCGCGAAGGCGAGGATCCTCACAGAGCAGGGGCTCCTAGAGCCTCATCCCGAATATTCAGACCGCATCAGGGCTACGGCCCGGGGGTTTGCGGTAAGTGATGCACTCGTGCGAGAGCTGTCGTAGGTGCCAGGCTGCTGAAAAACAGCGGTTTGTCAGAGGTTCAAATGGCAATCTGTTCCCCTTGGGTGGGCAGGGGATTAGAACTCGTGGAAGTAAACCCTTTGGATTCATGGAGTTTTGGCCGACTCTTGCGAGTTACACTCGGGCATGAGCCCGGGTGTGGGTCGCGTAGCGCGCCGGAGCAGGATGCGTAGGCGACCGGACGAAAGCAAGGCCGCAGGACGCGGCTCGGAGGGCAAAGCTCCATGAATCCAAGGGGATCATTATCCCCGAGACTGAACCACCCAACCCACCCAAAGAGACCAGATGGCAATTTGTTGACTTTTTGAGTCTAATTTTGTACCCTTCGCACTCTCGCCCGCAAATGATCGTAAAAAAGAAATGAGCCCTCCCTTGAATTCCGAAGTACAGACCTCTTTTAATCACTATTCCTTTAGCCCAGAATTGAAACGCGCCATCGATGAACTTGGCTTCACCGCACCGACTCCGATTCAACTCGAAACTCTTCCGATTTTGCTGAACCGTCCGACCGATTTTTTGGGTCTTGCCGCAACCGGCACCGGAAAAACCGCAGCCTTCTCGATCCCGCTTCTTGAAAATCTCAAGGGCGGATCAAAGACCGTGCAAGCCTTGATTCTATGCCCCACCCGCGAGCTTGCAAAACAAACGAGTGAACAGATCAACATGCTCGCCCGCTACAAAAAAACGAAGGCGCTTGCGATCTATGGCGGTTCGAACTACGGCGGCCAGCTTCGCGCGCTGAAAGAAGGCGTTTCGATCGTGGTTGGAACTCCGGGCCGCATCATCGATCACCTGGAGCGCGGCACGCTGAAACTGAACGACATTCAAACCGTGATCCTCGATGAAGCAGACGAGATGATCTCGATGGGCTTCAAAGAAGAGATCGAGTCGATCCTGGAGCGCGTGCAACAGGAAGAGAAGCATCAGACCTGGCTCTTTTCTGCAACGATGAGCCCTGAGATCCGGAAGATTGCGGATCAGTTTCTGGATCAACCCGAGCAGATCCAGGTAAACAAGCAAGAAGGCGTATCAAAAGCGGTGAAGCAGTTCTTCTACACCGTACGCGAGGATGAAAAGCCCGAAGTCCTTCAAAAGCTGATTGATCAGGCTCCTGATTTTTACGGCCTGATTTTCTGTCAAACGAAGGCCCTCGTGGTCGACCTTACCGAGCGACTACGGGCTCGTGGATATGCGGTGGACTGCCTTCATGGCGACATGGAACAGGACGCCCGCGAACGCACGATGAAGTCATTCAAAGCGAAATCCGTAAAGCTTCTGATTTGCACCGATGTGGCCTCGCGCGGAATCGACGTGAAGGATCTGACCCATGTGGTGAACTACTCGCTCCCCCGCGAGCTTGATCTGTATGTGCATCGGATTGGACGGACCGGACGCGGAGGCGCTGAAGGAATTGCGCTGAGTCTGGTGAGCCCAAGCCATATGTTTTTGATCAGCCGGATTGAGAACGCAACGAAGAGCAAGATGACCCGCGGCCAGATTCCAGGCGATATTGAAGTTTTGAAGGTGCGCCTTCAGCGCGCGCTGAACACTTTTTTGGAGGAGCCAGGCAAAGAGTCGATCGGCGTGAATGCCTTAAGTGAAATTCTTCTCGGCACTGGTTGGCCTGAGGCTCTTGAGATCATGAGCAAGGAAGAGATCGTGGCAAGGTTCTTGGCCAAGAATATCAAGGCCCCGGCCAAACGCTCTGAGACTCCGGCCTTCGCCCCGCGCGAGAAGCAGCCCTTCAAAAAGAAGAAGCGCGGATTCAAGGTACGATTCAAGCACTAGGGATTCTGACAAACCTGGAATCTTTGAGTGGGCCTCGGGATCGAGCCTCGGCCTCACAGCCCGGTCCAGCCGCATAGAAAATCACCTCAGTCTCATGATTCCCTGCAAAACAAAACGCCAGGCGTAAAACAAAAAAACAGCAGCGGATTGCACAACCGATAAAGAGATCATATAAGTGAAGAGTGGCCCCTCAAGTTCTTGATCCCAAACTGAAAGTCCTCATTGATGCACTTAAACCCCTCGGAGTTCGTAGAATTTCGATTTTCGGGTCTTTCGCGCGCGGGGAGCCAAATCCAGGAGACATTGATGTTTTGATTCTTTTCGAACCCGGGGCAAAAAAGAAGGTTGGTTTGAACTGGTTCTCTCTTGCAGAGTCAATTTCAAAATTGATCGGTACCCGCGTTGATTTGATTACTGAGGAGTCAATTGCTCCCTCTCTGAAACGGTACATCGAAAAAGACGTAAAGGTGATTTATGAAAAAACAGGATGATGTTTACCTACGGGAAATTCTCGATCAAATTTCGAAAATCGAAGAGTATATAAAGGGTAAGAATCAAAAATCTTTCATGAAAAGCAGCCTCCATCAGGCAGCAGTAGTCCGCTCTCTTGAAGTGATTGGTGAGGCGGCTCGGCAAGTTTCTGAACAAACCAGAACCAAATTTTCCGAAATCCCATGGAATCAAATGATAGGTATGCGCAACCGGCTGATTCATGGATACTTTGATGTTGACTACGAGATCGTTTGGCAGGTGGCGAAGCATGAACTGACCAAGCTTTCCACCACTCTTGAAAAATCAGCCCTGCTCATTGCCCAGCCCATTCATCCTTGGCGGCAATGCCCTCATGGCTATTATCACGTTGTAAAACACCCTCGCGTCGTACCTCCATCACCTAAAAACCCGGGAGGCATAACGGATGTAAGGGAGCACTGCAGAAAGAATCCATCAGGAAAAGACCAACTTTATCCGCAGGAAATGGATGCGATGCTCGATCGCTTTTTGCAGGAGATTAACGGAACATCGCTAAAAGCTCTTCCACAGTTCCCTGGATCAAATGCGTATGATCAACAAATTTTATTCTGGACAAAATACTGGAACGAGGTCCTGGCAGGTGCCTCCGAAAATCTTGATCCGAACCTCATAAAAGCGCTGATGGGATCAGAGTCGGATTTTAACCCCAGAGTAAAACCCGTAAGAATCGGCAAAGGAAATTTTGCAAGGGGATTGATGCAGATTACAGACCAAACCCGAAAAATTCTCGCAAATGAAAAGGGGGAGCTGAAAGATCACTTTCTCACGCTCTCTGCAAAGGATCTGAACTCATCAAGTCATAGCATTTGCGCTTCGATTCGTTGGTTGTTCCACAAAAAGCAGATGGCGAGTCGTAAACTCGGTAGACCAGCATCCTGGATTGAAGCGATCGGTGCATACAAATCCTATTTGGGAAAAAAAGCTTGGCCTAATCAAGCGGGCATGAAGAAACTGGTCCTTCTTTACACCCAACTTGGAGGGAAGCCAAATTGACCTTAAATCGGATTTCATGGCTTATCGTGGGCCTGCTCTTTTTACAAACACAGGGATCAACCACCTACGCCTACCCTAGAAGCTGGAAATACTCTCAGATTCCGCATGTCACTCGGTGTTTCGACACTTCGAAGGTAAAAGTTTGGTGTGACGGAGATTCTTCGGAGCTCGAATTGAATATCGTTGGTGTGGATGGAGTTGGCCGATCTTGCTCGTACTCCTACGGACGAATGATCTCAAAAGAAACTTGCAGGGAACACCTGGGTCGTATTCAAAGCTTAATGAAAAACACCAAAGAAATTTGCGTAACCGGCATGGAATGGGAAGAGGATAAAAAAGAGGCGTCTTATCGTTTTGTCGCCTTTGAGAGCAGACACGGCTCTTTGGTCTGGTAGGATTCTTGAACCGGTATCTTTGAGTGGGCATGGCGCCTTCACTGGGTTTTTGAGGAAAAACCTGAAATGATCCCTTTCACTTTTAGTGAAACCCCCTATTCTGAAAAAGCATGCCTTCCGCAAGGAAACGTCATCTCGCAGAATGGATCCGCAAAACACTCGCTTATTCACCGGTAACGGGAATCTTGCGGTATCGACAGGTCGGAAAGACCACGCGCCGGAATTTGCCGGAAAATACATCACACTCGATGCTCCCCAGAGCCTGCCCCTTGCACAAAGTGATTCTTTGCGACTTCTAAGCGAAAATGCCGCCGAGCCTTTGGTGATCGACGAGTGCCAACTGGCGCCTTCAAACCTCATTGCCCTATGCAACACTACGAAAAGTTCTGGAGGTCCTCGCGCAGCAATCAGGTGAAGAACTGAATCTGGCGGAAATTCAACGAAAGACCCGGGTTTCACAACCCACTTTGCGCAAACTGATCCCCTTCATGGAAGCGTTATTTTTGATTCGATTGATCCCCTCTGCAGGAGATTTCAAGGGTCCAGTTGTCCATTTTGAGGACATCGGTGAACTGAGGCATCTGTTGGATCTCCCGCCTGAACATCCTCGCCTCTTTACGGGGTTTCTCTACCATCATTTGAGGGTTCAGTTTCACTATCGCTCCGCCATGAAGCACAAGTTGTTTTGCTTTCGAACGAAGTCCGGGGCGAGGGCTCCTCTTTGTTTTCAATCCGGCACCAACGTTCTCGCGGTGATTCCCGTCGAGGATGGATTGGAAACCGCCCTTTTCGGTGCTCGCGCTTTTTTGAAGGCCCATCCGCGGGGAAAGGTCATTCTGGCCGATCGAGAAAAAGGAATGGATCAACTGCTGACCCCTCAGATCCGAAGAGTGAATGTCGGCAAATTGCTTTAAGTTTACTAACTGGCATCTTTTAGTGGGCACAGGTCCAAGTCATCGGGTTCCGATCTGTTTGTTTGAACTGGGATTTTACCTCCGAGCCGCATCCTGCGGCCTTGCTTTCGTCAGTCCTGACTCGCAAGAGTCGGCAAAATCCCAGTTCAAACAAACAGATCGGAGCCCAACGATCTATTCCCATGCCCACGCAAGGACACCAGCTCGGGAATTATTTCAAGCCACCCCTTGCCAATCCCGAACCTGACTCCATAAGTCCTACATCATGCAAGAAAACTCAAACTCCACGCCTGAGCAAAGCGCTCAAGAACAGTCCGCCACGGGAACTCCCGGTGACGCGACCCCCTCCCCCATGGCAGAACTCGAAAAGAAGCTGAAGGAAGCCGAACAAAAGCACGTCTACCTCTATGCCGAGTTCGAGAACTTCAAAAAACGTGCCCTCCGCGAACAGCAGGAAACCATAAAATTCGGCTGGAAAAACGTGGCATCAAACCTTTTGGAAGTGCTCGACAACTTCGAGCGCGCGCTGACCTTTGCAAAGCCCGAGGGCGATCCGGATCTGGTGAGCGGACTCAAGATGGTGTCCCAACAATTCAAATCGGTGCTCGAAAAACAAGGGGTCACCGAAATTCAGACCGCGGACCAGGCCTTTAACCCGGAACTTCATGAGGCCGTGGGCCAAATTCCAAGCGAAAAAGCTGCCGGAATCATCGTTCAGGAACAGCAAAAGGGCTACACGCTGCATGGGCGCCTCCTGCGTCCGTCACGCGTGCTGATTTCAACGGGTCCAACGAATTCCGTTCATTGACAAAACAGAAACAAGAATCATTAAAAAAATCAGGTGGCGGGCAAAGTTTAAAACCGAAAGTTAACCGGGCAAATAGACAGCCGGGGAAAAGATAAAGGAGAAGCAAATGGGTAAAATCATTGGAATTGACTTGGGAACCACGAACTCGTGCGTATCAGTACTCGAAGGAGGCGAGCCGAAGGTGATCGCAAACGCAGAAGGCGGAAACACGACTCCCTCCATCGTAGGCTTTTTGCCAAACGGCGAGAAGGTGGTAGGACAAGCGGCAAAACGTCAAGCGGTGACGAACCCCGATAAGACACTGTTCGAAGTAAAGCGACTGATCGGCCGGAAGTTCGGATCAAAGGAAGTGGCTGAATTCGTAAAAGTGGCTCCGTTCAAAGTTCAGGAAGCCAAGAACGGCGATGCTTGGGTGAAGGTTGCGGATCGCGAGTATGCGCCTCAAGAGATTTCAGCAATGGTTCTTCAGAAAATGAAGAAGACCGCGGAAGATTATTTGGGTGAACCGGTAACCGAAGCAGTGGTCACTGTTCCGGCCTACTTTAACGATGCCCAGCGCCAGGCTACAAAAGATGCCGGCAGGATCGCGGGCCTTGAAGTAAAACGAATCATCAACGAGCCGACTGCGGCAGCGCTTGCCTACGGACTTGATAAGCAAGGCAAGAACATGACGATTGCCGTGTTCGACTTGGGCGGCGGAACCTTCGACGTATCGGTGCTCGAGCTTGGTGATGGCGTATTCGAAGTGAAAGCCACAAACGGAGACACCTTCCTCGGCGGCGGAAATTTCGACCAGAAGATCATCGACTGGATCGCAGACGAATTCAAAAAAGAATCCGGCATCAACCTTCTGAACGACAAGATGGCGCTTCAGCGACTCAAGGAAGCGGCAGAGAAAGCCAAGCATGAGCTCTCCAGCATGATGGAAACCGACATCAATCTTCCGTTCATCACGGCAGATGCCTCGGGCCCAAAACACCTGAACCTGAAGCTCACTCGCGCAAAACTTGAGCAGCTTGTGGATTCATTGATTCAAGGGCTTGTCGGTCCTTGCGAAACCGCTCTTAAGGATGCAGGCCTGACCAAAGACAAGATTGACGAAGTGATCCTGGTCGGCGGGATGACCCGCATGCCTCGCGTTCAAAGCAAGGTGAAAGAGATCTTCGGAAAAGAAGCTCACAAAGGCGTGAACCCGGATGAAGTCGTGGCAGTCGGTGCCGCAATCCAAGGCGGGGTACTCAAGGGTGAAGTGAAAGACGTTCTTCTTCTCGATGTGACTCCGCTTTCGCTTGGGATCGAAACCATGGGTGGCGTGTTCACCAAACTCATCGAAAAGAACACCACGATTCCTACCAAGAAATCCCAGGTGTTCTCAACGGCTGCCGACAACCAAACCGCGGTGACCATTCACTGCTTGCAGGGTGAGCGCGAGTTCGCAGAGCACAACAAGTCGCTTGGGCGCTTTGACCTCGTGGGAATCCCGGCCGCTCCTCGCGGTATGCCGCAAATCGAAGTGACCTTCGACATCGACGCAAACGGGATCGTTCACGTGGGCGCGAAGGATCTTGGAACAGGCAAAGAGCAGTCAATCAAGATCACGGCCTCCAGTGGTCTAAGCGAAGAAGAGATCAAGCGCATGCAGCGTGAAGCCGAAGAGCACCGCTCTGAGGACGAGAAGCGCAAGCAGGTGGTGAATGCCCGCAATACGCTGGATGGCCTCATCTACTCGATTGAGAAGACCGTGAAGGAAAGCGGCGAGAAGATCCCGGCCGAAGAAAAGACCAAGGTGGAAGCGGCACTTACCGAAGCCCGCAAGTTCGTGACCAGCAACGAACTCACTGAGATCGAAAAAGCGACCCAGGATCTCACCACCGCATCCAACAAGATGGCGGAAATCCTGTACAAGAACACTGGTGCGAACGCAGGCGGCCCTGAAGCGCAAGGTGCGGCAGGCCAGGCAGGTGCCGGAGCAACGGGCGGCGAAACCTCATCCGGAAAAAAGGATGACGATGTGATCGACGCCGACTTCAAACAAGTCTAAGTTCGTTTTATGCAGTTTGATGGGCTTGAATCCGGAATTTCCGGGCTCAAGCCCATCCGTATTTCAGGGGTTTTAACGGGTTAGGTAACCAAGGACCAATTCCATGGCAGAGAAACGGGATTATTACGAAGTACTGGGCGTATCCAAGAGCTCAAGCGCAGACGAGATCAAAAAGGCTTTCCGAAAGCTTGCGATCCAGTTTCATCCGGATAAAAACCCCGGCGACAAAAAAGCCGAGGAAAAATTCAAGGAGATCAACGAGGCCTACGAGCATCTTTCTGATCCGCAGAAAAAGAAGATGTATGATCAGTTTGGCCATGCCGCATCCAACATGGGCGGAGGCCAAGGCCCGTTTGGCGCCGGCGGTCCGTTTGGTGGCGGCTTTGCAGGCGGCGGAGCGGCCGATTTCGGTGACATTTTTGGAGATATTTTTGGCGACATTTTCGGAGGCGGCGGTGGCCGTGGGCGAGGCGGCTCACGCGGAAGGCGCGCAAGACAGGGCGCGGATCTTGAAACCCGCGTTGATGTCACGTTTGAAGAAGCCTACAAGGGCGCTGAAAAGGTCATTACTCTGAACAAGCGCGTGGATTGCGAAACCTGCCATGGCTCAGGCGCAAAACCCGGCACTTCTCCTGAAACCTGCAAGATTTGTAACGGCCGCGGGGAAGTGACCTTCCAGCAAGGTTTTTTTGCGGTATCCCGCCCCTGCACGAGCTGTCATGGAACAGGTCAAGTGATCACCTCCCCTTGCGCGCCTTGCAAAGGCGCCGGAAAGCAAAAGAAGACCTCGCAACTTTCGGTTACGATTCCAGCGGGTATCGACACAGGCCAAAGACTCAAGCTCACCAATGAAGGCGAAGCCGGCGAAAATGGCGGACCGAGCGGGGATCTCTACATTCTGATCAATGTGCTCGATCATGATTTCTTCAAACGCGATGGCGCGGACATCATTTGTGATGTGCCGATCACCTTTGCGCATGCAGCCCTCGGGGCCGAGATCGACATCCCCACGCTGGATGGCAAGGTCGAGATGAAAATTCCGGCAGGCACCCAGTCTCACAAAGTTTTTAGACTCAAGAACAAGGGACTCCCGAACCTTGGTCGCGGCGGACGCGGGGACCAATTGGTCCGTGTGCTGGTTGAGGTACCGCAAAAACTGAGCGGCGAGCAAATCGAGCTTCTTCGAAAGTTTGACGAGCTTACCCTTAAGGACCAGCGGGCTCATCCCCTCCATCATGGTTTTTTTGAGCGTGTCCGGAGGATTTTCGAATGAATTCGGGAAGGAAGCTTCGTTTCCTGATTCCACTTGCCCTGGCCTTCTTTGGTCTACTTTTGATTGGGGTTTCGGGATGTTCCGAAATGCCGGTGCGCAGGGGCTACACCCCGGCTCAAGATCCGGTTGCAGAATGGGATCCAAAAACGGAAGCCCTGAAGCGGGCGCACTCCTATTACTCCACCGGGGAATATGGAAACGCGATGACCTCGCTGGGGCTTGTGAGCGAGGAAAAATTGAATGATGCAGAGAAAACAGATTACTACAACCTGAAGGGCTTGATCCGTCTTGCTGAAAAGAACCATCCAGCTGCCGTGATCAATTTCAAAAAAGCCGTGGCCTCGAACCCCGTAAAGGAATACTCAAGCTTCTATGAGTACAACCTTGCCACTGCACATGCCGAAGCCGGAAATTTTGATGAAGCAAAATTGATTCTTTCAAAGCTTGATTCAACCGGAATGCCGGAGGCCGAGCAGAAAAAGGTCGTGTCATTGAGGGACAAAGTGGCAAAACGGATCAAACCGGAATCCACAGCGGGACAGGGCTTGCATGCCGTAACTCCGACTCCGAACGCGCCCGTTGAACCAGTTCCCGGTGAATCCGTGACCGCAGAAACCGCTCCGGTGTATTCCGGGGAATCCAACGCCAAACGAATAGGGCTTCTCCTTCCGCTTTCCGGAAGGTACGAAAATTTCGGAAAAAAAGTCCAGCGATCTGTTGAACTCGCATTCCAGACATCCACTGATTCGGCTGCAAAGTCGTTTGAGTTGATCTCGGTTGATGCCGGGGAAACTCCAGCATCTCATCTGGAGGGAATGAAAAAACTGGTGGAAGAACATCAAGTGATCGCGATCATCGGACCGGTGCTGAGCAAAACCCTTGAGTCAATCAAGACAAAGGCGGAATACTACCAGACCCCCATGATTTCGGTTGCACCTGCTCAGGGAGCCCTTTCTCCAAACATTTTTTCATGTTCGATTTCCGCAAAAGACCAGGTCGAAAAAGTTGTCGATTACGCCATGGGAGTTCGTGGCTTCAAACGGTTTGCCATCCTCGCCCCATCCAACAAGGCCGGGCGTGAGACCGCAAAGCTTTTCTGGGATGAAGTCGCCCAAAAGCGCGGGGAAATTCGGGGATTTGAACTGTACGATCCGGACCTGACCGACTTCCGTGAACCCGTCGACAAAATCGTTGGCCTCCACTACACCGAACCCCGGAATCCGGAGTGGGTGGAGCTTGCAGAGAAGCGCAAGGAACTCAACATCACCAAGAAGACCATGAAGACGATCCAGTACTTCAACTTGCCTCCGATCCAGGACTTTGATGCGGTTTTCATCGCAGATGAGGCAAAGACGGTCGGGCAAATCATTCCGACATTT
>JAGWXK010000117.1 GCA_018969905.1 Bdellovibrionales bacterium | reverse complement strand
TGGACATTCAAAAATCCCGAGGCGGAACATCGTTACGAGCGCGACTTCTATCTGGATGAGGAGCCCATCTGACCCATGAGTTTCATCGGCAATGAAGAGCAAATTCGTTATCTGCAGGAGCGCTTTCGCCTCGTGTATGGCTTTGTTTTCATCGGAGTTGCGGTTCTTGCAACTCGGATGCTGTACCTTCAGGTCATCAACGGAGATCAGATGCGTCAGTACTCCGAAGAAAACCGGATCAAGCGGGTGAAGGTTCCTGCGCCTCGTGGGATGTTCTTTGACCGGGATGGAAAGCTGCTCGTGGACAACCGTCCGGCATTCAACGTCCAAATCACCCCGCAATACCTGAAGGAATCCGGAAAACCCAAACAAGTTCTCGAGAAACTCTCAAGCCTGATCCGCCTTCCGGTTTCAGAAATTGAAAAACGCCTTCAAAAAGCCCGGCAACCGTCCTTCATGCCGGTCATCATCAAAGACAACCTCACCCGAGACGAGGTTGCCGAGCTTGAAACCTGGAAAATAGACATGCCTGGAGTTCAGGTCGAAATGGCGATTGCCCGGTCGAACCTTTCAAAAGATGTTGGGTCGAATCTGTACGGGTACATCGGAAAGGTGAGCTCCAGCGAGCTTCCGAATTTGAATCAAAATTCCTCAAGAAAATATCTGCTCGATGATTACACTGGAAAAAGCGGCCTGGAAAAGGAATTCGAAGACTTCCTTCGTGGCATCGACGGATCGGAACTCGTGGAAGTCGACGCACTCGGAAGGAGCATTGAGGCGGCTCGCTCGAAAGGGAGAGTTCTTTCACAACCCCAGGTTGAGCCGTCAATTCCAGGGAAAAATCTTGTGTTGAGCATCGATCAAGACCTTCAGGAAGCAGCAGTGCGGGGATTCGGCGAGAAAAACGGCGGTTTGATTGCAATAGACCCAAGAAACGGTGAGGTTCTTGCCATGGTATCGAGGCCCTCCTTTGACCCTGCTGACTTCTCTCGCGGTATCGATTCGGAGCTTTGGAATAAACTCATTTCTGATGAAAATCACCCTCTTCGGGATAAAACCATTCAAGACCATTATCCTCCGGGATCCACCTTCAAGACCATCACTGCAATCGCCGCTCTTGAGGAGGGCGTCATCTCAAAGGATACCACCTTTAGTTGCGCTGGATCGATCAATCTCGGAAGCCGCAAGGTACACTGCTGGAAAAAGGGGGGCCACGGTCCGGTCAATGTGGTCTCAGCCCTTACCCATTCTTGTGATGTTTTTTTCTATCGTGTCGCACAAAAGCTGAAGAGTGTTGATGACATTGCAAAATGGGCGTTTCATTTGGGACTGGGGAAGAAAACAGGAATTGAGCTCGGCCGTGAGGTCCCGGGACTGATTCCCACGGAGGCATGGAAGCAACAACGCTTCAATGTTGCGTGGTCTCCGGGTGAAACTCTTTACGTAGCCATAGGACAGAGCTTTGTTCTCACCACCACCATTCAACTTGCGAACGCATATGCATCACTTGTGAATGGTGGGACCCTTTTTAAGCCGCATGTTGTGAAAGCGGTTCAGAGTGAGGATGGAAAGACATTGAAGGAGTTTCTGCCTCGGATTCTTGACAAGACCAAACTCAAGCCCGAGACGGTTGACCTTGTTACCCAGGGGCTATGGGGAGTTGTAAACATTCCAGGCGGAACCGCATATTCCCAGCATATTCCCGGGATGGAGTTTGCAGGAAAAACAGGAACGGTTCAGGTAGTGACCCAAAAGGCAGAAAAGATTTACCAAAAGTGCGAAAACCTTCGGTACAACCAGCGACACCACGGGGTCTTTGTCGGATATGCCCCGATCAAAAATCCTTCCATTGTGGTTGCGGTGGTTGCCGAGCACGCGTGTTCAGGATCCCAGGGAGCAGCCCCCATTGCCCGCGAGGTGATCAAAAACTACCTCCAGAAATTCTATCCTGATCTTTACAGCGACCGGGCAATCGAGGAGCGGAAGCAATTGGAATTGAAGACCGGCGGGAAGCGTGTACCGACCCCGCCCAAACAGGAAATAGGTGAATGACATGACTTACACCTCGATGGAGACCAATCTCGATCAGCAATTTGATCCGAATCGGACCACCTCTTACGAAGAGGATTTCAAATGGCTCAAATGGGTTCCGCTCCTTCTTGAATTGCTCCTGATCGGGATCGGCATGCTGAACTTGTCGAGCGCAACCGCCGTCGAGGACAAGTCGATGGGACTTTGGAAAAACCAGGCAATTTCAAGCGGTCTTGGCGCGGTGATCACCCTCATTCTTTACTTTCCCCACTATTCTTTTTTGTCGAGGCTTGCCTACCTTGTCTACATGGGAAATGTGGGCCTTCTTCTTGCCGTGCTCGCATTCGGAAGGGCCTCACTCGGGGCCAAGCGCTGGATCAGTATCGGGGGATTCAGCTTGCAGCCCTCGGAGCTGATGAAGCTCTCCATGGTGATTTTTCTTGCAAAGTTTTTCGAAAATAAAAATACCACCTCCGGATTGAAGCTTTCGGATCTGATCCTGCCCACTCTTTTTGTGCTGATTCCCGTAGGCCTCATCATCATCCAGCCGGACCTGGGCACAGCGATGATCATTTTGCTCGTCTACGGAAGCATACTGCTTTTCTTGAAACTCAATCCAAAACTCCTCCTAGGCCTCATCGTGGCCTCCACTGTTGCGCTTCCGGTGATCTACAATTATGGATTGAAGCCCTACCAGAGACAAAGGATCGTGACTTTCATTGACCCCATGAGTGATCCGAAAGGTGCCGGCTACAATTCTATCCAGTCCATGATCGCAGTGGGCTCAGGTCAACTTTGGGGCAAGGGCTATAAAAAAGGAACCCAGGCTCACCTGAACTTCCTCCCTGAACATCATACGGATTTCATCTTTTCCGTTTTCAGCGAGGAATGGGGGTTCATAGGATGCTCGGTGCTTTTGTTGATTTATGCTCTCTTTCTCATGAGCGGATTGTCCGTGGCCTACCAGAGCAATGACAAGTTTGCATCTTTGCTGGCATTTGGAATCGTTTCCATCTTTTTCTGGCACATCTTTGTCAACATGGGGATGGTCATGGGAATGCTTCCGATTGTTGGCGTTCCACTGCCCTTCATGAGTTACGGAGGCTCCGCCCTGCTCACTGCCATGAGCGGGGTCGCGATTCTCGTGAACATTGCAAACAAAAAATACATGTTCTAAGGAGTAGCTGAATGAGAACAACCATCATCGAGCCCTTCAAGATCAAGGTCACAGAGCCCCTCGTTTTGAAATCCCGCAAAGAACGCGAACAGATCCTCAGGAACGCCCACTACAATCTCTTTCTCATCAGATCCGAGGATGTGACTTTTGATTTCCTGACAGATTCGGGCACTACGGCGATGAGCGCAAACCAGTGGGCTGCGATGATGGTGGCTGATGAAAGTTATGCGGGCTCAAGAAGCTTTCACAGATTCAAATCCAAGGTGACCGGGATCACATCCTACGACCATGTCATTCCCACTCATCAAGGAAGAGCGTCAGAACGACTGCTTTTTGGGGTTCTTCTTAAGCCCGGAATGAAAGTCCCGTCCAACAACCATTTCGACACCACCCGCGCGAACATCGAGCATCTCGGAGCTCAGGCCGTGGATCTTGTGATCGCCGAAGGAAAAATTCCCGATCAAGAACACCCATTCAAGGGAAACATCGATTTGGACCGTTTGGATTCATTTTGCCGTGAGTTCAAGGAGAAAATCCCTCTTGGCATGCTGACCATCACGAACAATACGGGCGGTGGCCAACCCGTAAGCCTTGAAAACATTCGGGGGGCCGCAAAAATCTATCACCACCATGGCATTCCATTCATCCTCGATGCATGCCGCTTTGCCGAAAATGCGTGGTTTATCAAGACACGCGAGAGGGCGTACGCCAATTCCAGCATCAAGGAAATCGTAAGCGAAATTTTTACACTCGCTGATGGTTGCATGATGAGTGCCAAGAAAGACGGGATGGTTAACATCGGCGGATTTATCGCACTGAAAGATTCCACCTGGGTGCAAGAGCTTCGAAATCAACTGATCCTCACGGAAGGATTTCCGACCTATGGCGGGCTTGCGGCCCGGGATCTTGAAGCGCTTGCGGTCGGGCTTGATGAGGCCATGGACGAGGATTATCTCCGCTACCGGATTGCGACTTCAACCTACATGGGAAGACGGCTGGATGAAATGGGGGTGCCCACCGTAAAGCCGGCTGGCGGTCACGCTGTCTACATTGATGCCGCAAAATTCCTTCCCCATATCCCGAAGTCCCAGTTTCCAGGACAGGCACTTGCTGCTGAACTTTATCTTCAGGACGGCGTGCGAACCTGCGAGATTGGATCGGTAATGTTCAAGGAAGCAGCTACCATGGAACTCGTTCGAATGGCATTTCCGAGGCGGGTGTACACCCAGAGCCATTTTGATTACATCTTGGAGGGATTCGAGGAGCTGAAGGCGCGTGCAGGAGAGCTCAGGGGCTTTAATATCAGGGAAGCACCGCCCTTCCTTCGCCACTTTACGGCGAAATTCGATCGATTTTAAATTGATTTAGTTTATATTAACGAATAAGGTTGGCGCATGAAAATGCCAATCTTCACCTCTACCCTCGTCTCACTTCTCTTCGGACTGGCCTCTCCCAACTCTCAAGCAAGTCCTGAACCCTTCGCCACTGAAAACCAAAATATCATTCCCCTTTGTAGCGCGGCAATCGCCTATCGCTACCGGGACGAGGTGAACCTGCCAGGCAAGCCGGACAAATACAAACACTGCGCCCTTTCTTGCGTGATGACCCTTTATTGCGGGCCGATTGGATCCTTTGAGGTGGGAGCATTAAAGGAGCTTTACGATGCACTCGGCTTTGGCACTCCGGATGTAGAGGATATCAAAGCGGACATCCGGGGGATCAAATCAGGACTCAAGATCGGACTCTTCGGTGAGCGCGCCCGATGCTATCAGGCGTGCTCGGCACTCTTCCCATAATCCCTGTGTTTTTCCGTACCGCGTGCAGTTCCAAACAGGGACCGAAGCTGCCCACACGCGGCCAGAATATCTCGGCCTCGTGAAATCCGAACCGTAGTCGTATAGCCTTGATTCAAAAGCGTCCTTTGAAAACGCATCACCGTTTCATCTTCGGGGCGCTTGAAATCGGCTCCCGGATGCTCATTGAAAGGGATCAGATTGACTTTCGCGGGAATTCCCTTCAGAAGACGGGCCACCCTATGTGCATCTTCAATTGAGTCATTGAAGTCCTTTAGCATTACATATTCAAAGGTAATCCTGCGATGTCCCCCGAGAGGTACCCTTCTGCAGGCATCCAAAAGCTGATCGATGTTCCAGCGTTTGTTTACGGGCATGATCTGCGAGCGCTGCTCGTCCGTGGACGCGTTCAATGAAATCGCAAGCGAAACATCGGTTGACTGGTAAAGCTCATCGATACCGGGAACCAGACCCGACGTGGAAACTGTCACTTTTCTTTTTGAAAAATTCATTCCATCTTCATCGAGCAGGATCTGGCACGCTTTTGCGATGTTTTTTACATTATGAAGGGGTTCGCCCATCCCCATGAATACGATATTGGTAATCGGTGCGCGCATTCTCAATTCATGAACCTGAGTTACAACTTCATGCACATCGAGCGAACGGTCCAGCCCCTGCACCCCTGTCAAACAGAATTTGCATGCCATTGCACAGCCCACCTGCGAGGAAATACAGGCCGTGAGCCTTGCCCAGGAGTCAGAATCGAGTTCTCGATCCAGTCCCACCCGATCGGTCTCAATTCCCGCATAGCGTTTTCCATCGCTGAGCGCCTCTACCACTTCCTCGCCAATCTTCTCTTTCAACGCCGCTGGAATGATCACAGACTCGATGGTCTTGGTATCGTTCAGTTTCCAGAGAAACTTGTAAGTTCCATCATCAGACTGCTTCGAAAAAGTCTCCTCCAGCCTGAAAATCCTTACATTCTCCTTGAGCCAAGACCGTACGTCTTTTGCAATGTCAGTCATCTGGTCATAATCAGTGACATAGCGCTGATACACCCAATGAAACAGCTGCTTGGCTCGCATTTCGGCCTGCTTTCGCTTCTTTTTCTCAATTTTGGACAAAAGGAGCTTCCGCTCCAAATCATCAGAAATCCGCGCAAGATCCCGCTCTTCTCGCGCCTCACTGAGCGGCAAGAGAGCATCAGAAAGTTCGGTTTTCGTAAGAGACTGGAAGATCAACATGCTGGCAAAAGACGATATCACATCTGATCAAAACAGTCGAGATCTCAAAGAAAGATCTCTTTCTTTAATGATTTCCGTTGACCTGAATACCTCTGTTTCACCGTTCCATTCTATTGAAATTGTAGACCCTTATGGGCACACTGTTGGCATGTCACTCTGGTTCATCAGCAACGAAGAAAAACTCCTCGCAGAATCCGTCCGAGCCTTTGCCAAAGAAGAGCTCGCCCCAAAAATCGAACACCTCGACGAGACCGAAGGTTTCAATGATCAGGGGTTTAAAAAACTGGGTGATCTTGGCCTTCTTGGAATCACCGTTCCGGAAGAGGACGGAGGAGCCGGCATGGGTGCGGTCGCCGCAACTCTCGTAATGGAGGAGATGGCTGCCGTGGATGCATCGACCACTCTTTCCTACCTTGCGCATGCCATCCTCTGTGTGAATCAGATCGGATCAAACGCATCAAAAACACAAAAACAA
>JAGWXK010000116.1 GCA_018969905.1 Bdellovibrionales bacterium | reverse complement strand
TTCGTACTCCTTCCGGAGTCCGGCCACGCTCTTCCACATCTCGCTTCATCCTTCGCTCAAAGCGGAGTTGTTCCGGAGTATCAAAGAAGATCATGCGGTCAAACTGACTGCGTACGGGCTCGGGATGAAAGATCAGGATGCCGTCCACGATGATGATGGGAGTGGGTGAAGCGCTGAGGGAATCCACCGCTCTGGTGTGGGTTACAAAGTCATAGACGGGGATATGAGTGGATTTTCCTGCTCTGAGCTCAGATAGGCATTGCGCCAATAACGCGAAGTCAAGGCTCTCAGGATGATCGAAGTTCACAGAGCCCCCGTCGTGATCAAAGCGGTGGGATTGGTCGATGTAGAAATTGTCCTGATAGATCAAGGTAGAATTACCGGGGCCCAGAGCATCCGTAAGCGCGCGGGCAAAATAAGTCTTACCCGATCCGGAGCCACCTGCGATTCCAAGAATGTAGGGCTTATTTGGTCTGGTAGAGCCGATCACCTGCATCCCCCAATCCAGGGATCAGGTATCCCTGTTCGTTCATTTCTTTCTCGATTTGCAAAGTGTGAATGATTGCATCCGGGTGAAAATGCCCGAGCCTTTGCACCGCTTCCTCACTGATCAGAATGGAAAGAATCCTGATTTTTCCAACTCCATAACTCTTGAGTCTGTCAATTGCAGCGATCATGGTGTCGGCTGTAGCAATCAATGGATCACAAAGCAGGATCTCCCGACCTTGTACTTCTTTTGGCAATTTAAAGTAATACTCGACAGTGTTGTGGATGAATTTGTCACGGTAAATACCGATAAAACCGGCCGAAGCGATCGGAATCATGTCCAGAACCGCATCGAGCATTCCGTTGCCAGCTCTCAAGATTGCGACCGCGATCGGAGCCTGGAGAATCCTCTGTACCCGGGTTTTTGCAAGCGGGGTTTCGATCGAAACCTCCTCGATGTCTTTCCAGTCCCGCATTGCCTCATAGGCCAGTAGCTTTGAAATTTCACGGGTAAGATCCCTGAATTCCTGGGAGCGAGTGTTTTTGTCCCTTAGGTAGCCCAGCTTGTGTTTCAGCAACGGATGTTCAATGACCTTAATGCCCATGAGCTTCTCCTAAAAAACCGTTCCGTCACTCCGGATCCGGATCGGTGGTTCACTTGAGTTTCGTTTCAATTTCGCAATCTTTCGCCCTGCCCACCAGGTGCCACCCTCCAGTACCTTTGCAAGAGGGAACTCATCCGGTGTTCGTCCGAGACTTTTTTGAACCTCAACTCCCACGCGATCAAGCAAGGCTACCGTCAACGCTCTCCATTCAAGGATCAGATCCGTAGAAGGGGAGTGTGGCTCGTCGGCCTGGGCCGGATCCTTGAAACGGATGAGTTCGCTATCGAGAAACAGGCCCCCATTCCGGTATTCCGCAAGTCCTGTCAGTTCCTGAACTCCGGTGATGGTCAGTCCTGCCTCCATCAATGGTTCGAGGAGGGAATAGGTCATCCATTGAGAGAGTTTGTGAAAGCCGATGAGCCCAAAGCTTTGGTGATTCCATACGTCACCTAGGTTGACTCCTTCATACTCCACACGGCCGGGCCAGATGGGCCCCAGTGCAAGGAGCACGGCCCTAAGCACTTCGCGCGCAGGAATCACACGGCCCTGGGTTTTGATCAGATAGTCCACGAGGCTTCCGGGGCGTTGATCAGCGAAGAACGTCGCATTTTCCAATACCTTCCCCAGCTGATTGAGAAGGCCTGTCCGTCCCTGCACTCCCACGAGAGGATTTTCCGGGCTTACCTGGAAGGCACTGGCAAGTTCTGTGTCGGTGATGTTTTTGAGTCCCTTAGAAGTGGCCGAGAGTTTCCCGGAATGGAGAAGGTGAAAGCTTGCGACTCCCAAACCCTCGGACCGAGAGTAGTTTTTTTGCGTTTCTGTTTCGAAATATTTCCAATCCGGTCCAGCTCCAGCATCCAAAAGGACGGAGGGGATCACAAGATCGAATTGAATCCTCGCCATCTCAAGCGGATCCGCTCCCGCGTGTCGTCCACGGAGCCACTTCAATCGATCTGTTCCCCCGGCGCGGAAATGTCCCCAGCGGGAGTGGAAAGGGATGTCCAGGTCAGGATAATTCTCCCGAATCACATCGAGTACGAAGTCCACCGTAGGTTTGAATTTCGATTCATCGTATAGGAACTTGGTTTCGCCTCGCAAAGTGGATGCAAAAACAAGCTCAGCACCTTCGCGGACAAACGCAGGAGAAAGATAGTGGTCGAGCTTATTCAATGTTCCGCCCCTTTACTTTTTTCAGGTCTTCTGAGGTTTTTTTCGGTTCTGTCGAAAAATATCCTGCTGCTTTTTTCGCCTCCATCTCCACAGATGCGTCAGCAGGGATCAATTCGTCAGGAATGGAAATCCGGTTGATTACCTTGATTCCGCTTCCGGTAATGGCATTGTACTTCATGTTGCTCATGGAATGCAGGTTGTCGATTTTTGTAATTCCGAAAAAATGCAGACAATCCGGCATGAATTCCTGAAACCGGGCATCTTCCACTCCCGCGACAC
Source organism: Bdellovibrionales bacterium (assembly GCA_018969905.1). Lineage (GTDB taxonomy): Bacteria > Bdellovibrionota > UBA1018 > UBA1018 > CAIMNF01 > CAIMNF01. The sequence goes on along the minus strand of JAGWXK010000116.1, from coordinate 4,218 downwards.
ACTCGGTTCTCTTGAAATAGGTCGCAGCGGTATCGCCACCCTCCTGCCTCTTGCGCGCATTGTATACAAGGAACTTCGTTACCTCCCCAAGCGCACGGCCCTCCTTCCTGTAGTAGGAGATGATGCCGACTCCGTTTCTTTGCGCGGTTCTTGTTGCGTCCTCGATTCCGTACATGAGATACGGCCTGCAGGTGCAGATGTCCGAGCCGAACACATCCGAACCATTGCATTCGTCATGCACCCTGCAGGTGAGCTCGGTTTTTTCATTGGCAAGATTCTCGGGATTTCCAAATATATAGACCGTGGTGGATCCAATCGGAGGGAGCCAGACCTTTAGATCAGGACGGGTGATCAACTCAGGGCACATTCCCCCTGATTCATTGAAAAGAGTTCGTCTGAGGACTCCCTCATCGACATTCAGTCGCTTTGCCATGCCGGGCAAAAACCATACTGGCTCGATGGCAACCTTGGTCACCTTGATGTCCATGTTTTCCTTGACGATCGTTCCATCCACTTTCAGACGACCTGCGCGGATCGCTTCATGGATTTCAGGAATCTGTAAATGCGCTTGGGTGACTGCGATCGAGGGTCGGATGTCATAGTTTTTTTCAAAAAATGGCCTGAAGTGCAGGCCCGGATCCAGGCCCCAGGGGTCCAAGGTGACAATTTTCGTGGGATCAAACCAGGACTCGTATGGTCCGATCTTTACGGGGCTTTCGGTGTTGTGAAGATCAGGCCGATGGGTTTGTGGAAACTTTCCAGAGGCAATCGATAGGGCGCGATAGACACTGTAACTTCCAGAATGGGTGCCGATCGCATTTCGTGCGCGTGGATCCGTATGGGATGCAACGACCGGACCTCTTTTGACGGGGTGGCGATCTCCCCAGGTCAACGCTGGGGATTCGGGGTATTTCAAGTTCGAGTGGGTTGCCAATATCACATGGCTTGATCGTTCCATTTTGTTCATTGGTTTTCTTCCTCACGACATCCAGTTGGAGTCGGTTTGCATTTCCCATTTGGTAGTGATCTTCTTTACATCGCTCCAGAAATCAAGCGAATGCATGCCGGTAATGTCACCATGACCGAATTTCGAAGCGCGCACTCCGCCGAAGGAAAAAGGCTCGCGCGGAACCGGTACCCCGACGTTTACGCCCACCATGCCGGCCCTGGCTTCGCGGGTCACCCGATCCGCCATGGCACCACTCGAAGTGAATACGCTGCAGGCGTTTCCGTAAGCGGAAGTAGACTGGATGGCGATTGCCTCGCTTAGGTCTTTTACCCGAATGATGCTGAGGACTGGGCCGAATAGTTCGGTGGTGTGTGCATTTGATCCTGGCTTCACATGATCAAGAATGGTGGGGCCGATCCAGTTCCCGGCTGACATTCCGGCCGGTGGGGCGGTTTTCCTTCCGTCGAGGATCACTTTTGCGCCATCTTTCTCGGCCTGGTCGATGGATGACTTTAGAAACTCCACCTGGGCTTTTGAAATGATCGCTCCCATGTCGTCCCCGAGTGTGAGGGAGGAAGCACGTGCTATGATCTTTTCAATGTGGACGTCTACATTTCCCACAGCAAGAAGAACCGAGGCCGCCATGCATCTTTGTCCCGCGCACCCGGTGAAGGAATCCGAGATCCCGATTCCGGAGAGTTCCGGATTGGCATCCGGGAGCAGGATGATGTGGTTCTTTGCTCCCCCGAGTGCAAGGACTCGTTTGCCGAGTTTTGTGCCCCGCTCGTAGACGATTCGCGCAACCTTTGTAGAGCCCACGAATCCAATGGCCTGGATGATCGGGTGATCGATGAGGTGCTCCACCGTTTTGGAACCTCCCGGAAGTACGGTGAGTATCCCTGCAGGAAGCCCGGCTTCCATCAGTGCACTCGCAATCCTGGAGGAAGTGAGTGGTGTTTTTTCAGAGGGCTTCCAGACGTAGGAATTTCCCAGTGCGATCGCAATGGGAATCGTCCACATCGGGACCATCGCAGGAAAGTTGAAGGGTGTGACGTTGAGAACAACACCCAGAGGCTCGCGCCGATACTCACAAGTTACACCGCGTGAAACCTCGAGTTTTCCGTTTATATCAAGATTCTGGATGGAGAGAGCAAACTCAAGCACCTCGATCCCTTTTAAGAGACCGGCTTTTCCTTCCTCGAACGTCTTGCCTGACTCTGATGCCTTCAGGTGTGAAATCTCATCGAGGTCACGAATGAGGATGTTTCGAAATTGGAAAAGGATCTTGGATCGCTCCTTGATGGGAAGTTTCGCCCATTCCTTTTGTGCTGCGGAGGCAGCCTGAAGTGCGGCCTCGATCTGGGCGCGGGAGGGCTCGGTAGCCTCGCCGATTTTCTGATTGTTGTACGGGGAATGGATCGGGGTCAGGCTTTCTTCTCCCCGGACCCATTTGCCTGCGATCAAGCAATTTGCTTGAATGTCGGACTTTGGAAGTTTCGCTATCATAGGGGGAAGACTATATCCGATTGGGGCGGTTTTCGCCAATTTTTGACAAAAACGGAGCAGCCTAGGCGCGTCTTGCTGTCTTCAGAAACTTCAAAAAATATGCATACGAGGAGAGAATGCTCCAAAGAAGTCCCTCTCTCCCATTCAAGAAGTTCAATTGCAAGAGATAAAACTGCACAAATTTGGCTGGAAAGAGAGCAGCGCGCAATACTGCTTCCGGCATTGAGGTTCTTGATTTCAAGGTTTCAGCGCCCAGGGAAGTGTAACGCTCCATTTTTTGGAAGTAATGTGGAAGGTCGGGGTAGCTGTAATGAAGAATGTGATTGAAAGTGGTGGTTTCCCTTGGATCTTGGACCACCACCTTTTCATGAACGGAGGCCCGGTCAAAATCCCCGGCCGATCGTCTGAATATCCTGAGAACCCTGACCCGGCTTTCGCGACCAAACCTGAAAATCCGATTCAGGAAGACAAGTCTCGAGCGGATCCAGATTGAGTTGAGTTCCTGGTTTTTAACCAATTCACTGATTTCGGTGGCAAGTTCAGGCGTGACCCACTCATCCGCGTCCAGGTTGAAAACCCAGTCATTGCAGGCAAGGCTTGCCGCATACGATTTTTGAGCACCAAAATGGTCAAAATCCCGGTGAATGACCGTGCATCCTGATTTTCTTGCGAACTCAATCGAGCCATCCGTGCTTCCGCTGTCAACCACGACCACTTCATTGCAGAAGGAGAGAGAAGGCAGCGAGCGCTCGAGATTTTTTCTCTCGTTTAGAACAATCATGATCGCACTGATGGGCGCTTTTCCCGTTTGACTCACAAACCGGAGCCTATCGGAGAACAAAGGGAGAGGTCAAGCCCGTGCCCGTGAGGGCGGCTCATCCGGCCGAGGACTCAGTATGAATCAGGATCCGAGTGAACTCGTTTCTTTTTCTTTTTTGGCTTTTTCTTCGGCTTTTTCTTTGCTTTCGAGTGGGCCTTGGATTTCTTTCCAGACTCGAGCGATGCGAGTTTTCTCTGTACTTTCATCTGCCCTTTCTCGATCTTCGCAAGCTGCCCCTTGATCTTCTGGCACTTTCCAAGTTGAACCTCAGCTTTTTCCGGGTATCCAAGACTTGAGAGTCGTTTCACTTCGGATTGGCACTTCTTCAGGTCCGCCCGAAGATGCTTGCTCCGGTTTGGAAGAGACTTGGCCTCGCCCAAAAGGGGAATCATCAGTCCAAAGATCAGGATCATCAGGGGCTTCCATTTCATCAGATTCTTCATTTTTACTTCTCCTATTGGATTTTTTTCGAAAATGCTTAAGCCACACCCGTCTTGCGCAAGGTACTCTCGGCAAGCCACTCCTCCAAGCGCTTCAGTTGAACCGGATCGGTCTCGGTGAACTGAATTCTTCGGGGATCCTTCGGATCAGCCAGAACCTTGCATGAGACCTGCACGTTTTCACGCAGGTCCGGGTGGCTTACGAAAATCGTGCACTTTTGTGAGATGAAAGCATGGGGAACCGGGCGCTTCAGTCTCATTCCGCCCATGGAAACATCTTCTGTGGTATTGCGGAAGCTATGGGCGCCGGTGATCAAGACCACACGGAATTCAGTGGAAAATCGAGGCTGGCTCCGGCGATCCCTCTCATTGAACCTCCTGTCATCCACTGGTTTCGCGTTGATTCCGGCTGGAAGAGGAGGCGGAGAGGGTACCAGGGGTTGAGGCGGAGAAGTTTTTTGGGTTGGAAGCTCGGTTTTGGTTTCCGGCGGGGTGGAGTGCGT
>JAGWXK010000115.1 GCA_018969905.1 Bdellovibrionales bacterium | reverse complement strand
GCCCACCGCAACTCCAATGCCCACCGCAACTCCAATGCCCACCGCAACTCCAATGCCCACCGCAACTCCAATGCCCACCGCAACTCCAATGCCCACCGCAACTCCAATGCCCACCGCAACTCCAATGCCCACAGCAACTCCAGTGCCAAGTTCATCACCATCTCCTACTCCGAAACCTTCAATCGTCGATCAGGCTCTGAGTGAGAGCAAGTGCTTCATCGCAACAGCAGCCTATCGCGATGGCAGGGCTGCCCCGGTAATGATGTTGCGCAAATTCCGAGACCAAATTCTACTAAAATCCGAGTCAGGTCGCTCATTCGTGGATTGGTATTATGAAATCTCCCCCTCGCTTGCGAGGTACGCTTGGGATAAACCCTGGGTTCGGTCCTTTGCCTTGAAATTATTGACCCCACTGGAAGGGGTCGCTTGGGTTTCACTTAAAATAAACTCCTGGATTAAAGAAAACAAAAGCGAGGAAAAGGAACCAAAAATTGGCCTTGTCTCGCAAGAGTCTTTACGGCAAATCTAATTTCTTAATGCCAGTACAAAATCATTTCTTAAAATTGATTCTTTGCCTGCAAATTTTTTACTTCATTCTACCGAGTGTCTACGCGAGCAAGTGCATACAAACAAGAATCAATTATCCACCTGTGAATGTCTTCGCTAAACTCATTAGCTCCAAGTTTGAGGGGGAAAAAATTACAATCGAATTTGAGTCGGATTGCCCCTTGTTGGACTCACCAGATGCCTCGTTTATCTGGGATTCGATTTTGGAGTCACCGCAGGAAATCGCAGCATTTGAAACAAACGGACAATCATATGTTCAGTTGCATTCGGAGTATTTATCTGGAAATAAAAAAACCTATCAATATCGAATCTACAATCTTCCAAAAGAAGCCGGTACAGTCCGTTTCAGATTCGATTGTGTTTACCGATATTTTAAATTTTTTGAGTGCGCTTTCGATCCAAGGGGAGGTGGATCGAAAAGGGCTTGGCATTCAAGTAGAAAAAATGAGATCCTCCGCCTTCAGGGGCAAACAAAAAGCCACCTTACGGATCAACGTAATGTAGAACTCAGGATTCACAAACACCCTCAAAACAAGATCCTCTATTCGGTCGAGAAAATCATTGTTGAAAAAGCGGGCCCCGAGGGAATCGATGTACTTTGGGATCTTTCAGATCCAAGTTCTGAAAAAAAATACCTCCAACTTCATTTACGTCCCCTCAATCCCGGTTTTCAACCCGAAAAAAAGGTGCTTCTATTGGCTGGAGCAAAAAAAGCACATCTGAAGGCACCGCCTTCTGGAGTTAAAAGTGCATTTCCCTGGCGCAATTTTTTTCTTGAGTGGTCGCTTTGCGACCGGGGCCAATGCGCGGAGACCAAGAGAAGTGGCCCTTGGGTTTTCCCCACTCCCAGGAAAGAGTGCCCTAGTTTCACATCAAAGATCGACAACGAGGAGAATGATACATTTAACCAGGATGACGCTTTCAATTACATCTCAGGAAAACCGATCTGCAAAGATGAACTGGGAATCCCGTTCCGTGGCTGGTGTCAAAAAGGGTGGCGACGGTACCACTCAAATGAACAAACCCAAGGATACCTAGTGCCATTCACAAAAATTGGCAAGTGGGAGTATTGGTGTGTTCAGGAAAGTGAGGATGGGACGTACCTTAGGGCAAGAGCCTTGTTTCCATCCCCTCCCTAATCTTTTAGGACTTTTGGGAAATTAACTTCAAATCGTACCCTCTTGGCACAAAAAGGGCCCCACCGGATTTCCGGTGGAGCCCTTTTGAATAAATACACTATTGATTAATCGCGATAACCGCCGCCACCGCTGCGTCCGCCGCGATCGCCGCCACGATATCCACCGCCGCCGCCTCCGCCGCCGCGATAACCGCCGCCACCGCCGCCTGGACGACCACGGCCGCCGCCGCCACCGCCGCCTTCACGAGGCTGCATTTCGCGGGCTTCATTTACAGTGATGGTACGACCTTCGTATTCTGCTCCGTTCAGTTTTTCGATTGCAGCAACGGCTTCAGCGTCTGTTGCCATCTCTACGAAACCGAAACCTTTGGAACGACCGGTTGCGCGGTCAGTGATCACTTTTGCGGACTCAACATTTCCATATTGTGCGAAAGTGTCCAAAAGAACTTGATCGGTTGCAGAAAAGGGAAGATTCCCCACGAAAATACGTTTTCCCATGTTTGGGCTACTCCTATATAAAATTGGCCATCAAACCACCGCATTCGCCCTTTGCAAATGCAGCCTTCAGGCACTCTCGAACCAGGACTCAATCTTGTATCGGAGATAGCGTGACGCGAACCCGGACGTGAACTGAATACTGTAATCTTCAATAACAGTTACATATTTATTCAAGCATAGCAAGGGGATTTGGTCGGATATACTCTGATTTGTTTTCATTGAGTGGAAAAACTCCCGTTGTCGCACAAACCGTAGGATTCCATTGACTTTACCACCCCACCCGATTAGCCTTACAACCTCGGTTACATACCAAAAGTTCTATCGCGGGGTGGAGCAGCCTGGTAGCTCGTTGGGCTCATAACCCAAAGGTCGTCAGTTCAAATCTGGCCCCCGCAACCAATTCAGATAAAATGCCTGCCTTCGAACGAAGGTGGGCGTTTTTATTTGAACCGTGCCAGGTCCATTGGAGCTGTCGACCGTAGGTCGCTCAGTTCACAAAAAGGCCATGACGGCCTTTTTGCACAAACCGCAGATATGCCCGGAGGGGCGAGCCCGGGATGGCCGAGCTGAAATCCGGCCCCCCTTTCACTCGAAAAGCTCCAAATTGATCACCAGTTGGGCGCTATTCATTCGGTCCATTGGGCAGCTTCTGGCCATCGACAGAAGGCTGGAAGACCCACGTGCGTTTCCGCCCGTCCCCCGTTACCATGAATCATGCTCGCTCTTTATTCCTTCACGATCTTTTTGAGCGCGTTTTTACTTTTTTCGGTCCAGCCCCTCGTGGGCAAGCTGCTGCTCCCCCTTTTGGGCGGAACCCCCGGCGTGTGGAACGTGTGCATGGTGTTTTTTCAGACCTTGCTCTTTTTCGGCTATTCCTACGCGGCAGCGCTCGAGTCCCTCTTCAAATCCAAAGCGGCGAAAGGCATTCATCTGATCCTGTGGATCACTGCCGGGGTGGTTTCCCATCAATGGGTTCCCCAGTCCGGGCACTCCGGATCGTTTGGGTTGGAAACCCACCCCACCCTCTGGCTGTTGGTCACGCTCTCCGCCTGGATCGGGGTTCCGTTTTTTGCACTGACTTCAACTTCCACCCTCATCCAGAATTGGCTCGGATCCTCCCCCCATCCGGCCGCAAAAGATCCCTATTTTTTGTATGCCGCCAGTAACGGGGGTAGCCTGCTGGCACTTCTCACTTATCCCACCCTGATTGAACCCAATTTATCGGTGGGAACCCAAATCGAGATCTGGAAAACCCTGTTCTTGATCCTGGGAGTATGCATGTTGGCCTGCACTTTGAGCTCTCCCCGCCCCCACCTGAGGGTAAGGGGCCCGGGCCCGGTAAACTGGCATAAATCCTTGAGCTGGATTCTTTACGCGCTCGTTCCCTCAAGCCTTCTCACGGGAGTCACCACCTATGTTTCCACGGACATCGCGCCGATTCCGCTCCTCTGGGTCGTCCCGCTCACGCTGTATATTCTTACTTTTGTTCTCGTTTTTTCAAAAGCGCTGGGTTTCATAAAAAAGCACGAAGCCGCTCTTGAAAGACTGCTTGGGATGGGCGTCCTTTTGTGCGTGGTCGGAATGTCCATCGGCGACAATCACCCGGGCGAATTTTTTATCCCGCTCCACTTGCTCACTTTTTTTCTGTCAGCTCTCCTGATTCACGCAAACCTGGCCGCGCAGAGGCCCGCGCCAAGCACCTTGGGCGCCTATTTTTTGTGCCTGGCTCTCGGGGGAGCACTGGGAAGCATGATCAACAGCCTGGTGGCACCTCTGCTCTTTGACGGAATCGTGGAATATCCGCTGGCCATGTCATTGGTTGGTTTGATGGTCGCAAGAAAACAAGGTCGAGCCACGCCCTCCCTCACGCTTCGCGATGGATTGAATTCGGCTTTGATTTTCATCAGCAGCTTCTTGATCAGTAAGGCTTCGAATTCCGGTCTTTTTCCGACCGGAAAAATATCCCGTCTTTTCATTTTGGGAGTCCCGCTCATTCTGGTTTACCGGAAAGTAAGGTATCCGAAGAGCTATGCATTGGCCCTTCTTGCATTTTACTGCGCAGGCACCCTTTTTGTTTCAAACGAGGGGTACGATTTGCTCCTCCGGAAAAGGACCTTCTACGGAACCATCCGGGTCATCCGGGATCGTACCCGGAACCTGATGAGCCTGTTTCATGGAAGCACCCTCCACGGCCAACAAAATGAAGGCTCTGTGGTTCCACTGACCTACTTTCACCCCTCAGGTCCCGCCGGGGATCTTTTCGAATTCACCCGCTCCCGGTTTCCGGACCCTCTTCAAACCCGTGTGGGAATCGTGGGCATGGGGACCGGATCTCTGGCAAGCTATGCAAGAGCCGGCGAACAGTGGACTATTTACGAGCTCGATCCGGGGATCATCGCCATTGCCGCCGAAAAGAAGTTTTTCACTTTTCTGAGTCAGAGCGCTGCTCAAGGCCGCCTTGAAATCATCCCGGGGGATGCCCGATTGAAACTGAACGATGCACCACCTGCCGGATACTCCCTGATTCTCATGGACGCATTCAGTTCGGACTCCATCCCCACCCACCTGCTGACCGAAGAAGCCGTCCGACTCTACTGGAACAAGACCTCTACCCCTGGCTTTCTGGCATTCCATATTTCAAATCGCTATTTTGATCTGGTGCCGGTTCTTCACTCACTGGCACTGCGTACGGATTCAATCGCGTTCTTTTCTTTTGATGTCGGCATTTCCGCAAACGCTGCGGAGGAAACCGGCAAGCAGGAGTCGAGGTGGGCAGTGCTGGTCAGAAAGGGGAATCTGGCTGCCTTTCTTGCCTTATTGCCGAAAGCCCGGCACCACTGGAAGCGCGCGGATGAGCTGGAACGGTACGCTTCCAGGATCGGATCCAGTAAGGGCTGGACTGATGATTATTTTGACCTGCTTTCCGTGCTTGCGCGGGATGGGGGAAGATGATTTATCTGCACTCAAGTTTCGGCCGAACACAACCCGTCCTGGCCATCTTCACCACTCCGAATTCCGAGGTTTCACCTTTTCCATCACAAAGGTTGGTAAAGCGCAAAACCGCTTTTACCCGCTTGTGATCCTCGAGTTCCTTCCTTCTCTGTCCCCCGCTTTGAAACCCGGGTTTGAGCGCGACAGCATACACAGGGCCGGTGCCCTCAATTTTGATTTTCAATTCACAGGGGCAGGCGCCCGCTTTCTCCGACCGTGATCCTGGGATTGTCGAGAAAGAGATCAAATTCAATCTGATCCGGAAGTGTTTTGGCTGCCCGCTTCTTCAGCGCGCAGAACCCGCAAAACCATGGATCATCAATCAAAATCCTTGAGCTCTCGCAGGAAAACCGGGTGGCTTCGGGAAAAGAGCCGCGTTCTTCTCGCACTGGCCGGAATTGGAGTCGCGCGGAATCATCATGGACGCCAAACTCAAAATTCCGATCAAAATCAACCGAACCCGCATGACTTGCCACTCCCTTGTTTCATTACCACTAAACCCTTGACCTGTATTGCAATCGGATTGATGCGACTGAAACCGGCACTAAAAGCGCTTGCCATTCATTGTTGCTAATGATAATCATTCGCAACAATGAAGACCATCCTTATGATTGCGACTCTGTTTTTCACTTGCACCCTTGCCGCGCGCGCAGAGGAATCGAAACTCGAAACTCTGCGAATTGAAGACTCCCGTGAGTCATCTTTCTTTGATGAACCCACCCCCCGGGACAATGATCGCACCGTGATCTTGCGCGGAAAAAAAGTCACCCAGACGAAGCTCGAAGCGCTGCCTGAACTCTCAACCAACAATCACAGACAGGCTTTTACAAAAGTACCGGGCCTGCTCGTAAGTGAAGTTGCAAACGAAAGCTTCGCCTCTCTCAATTATCGCGGCCAGGGAGATCCGCACGAATCCTTCAACCTGCTGACCCTTCAAGATGGCGCGCCCATTGCCGCAGATCTTTACGGATACCCCGCAAGCTATTACATCCCTCCCTATGACTGGGTTGAAAAAATCGAGTTTGTTCGCGGAGGCGCAAGCCTCTTGTATGGCCCCCTCCCCGGTGGCGCACTCAATTACCAGTTAAAAAAGCCAAAACCAAACACAGAATTCGGAGCGGGCTTCGGACTCCGCCTGGGTTCAAACCGGTTCAAAGCTTACAATCTTGAAACCCATTTCAGCCTAGGCACGACGGATACCCTGATCACAGGTCACCGCCGCCTTGGAGATGGATTCCGAATCAATAACAGTGATTCTGACATCACGTCCATTGCCATTCGAACCGAAACTCGCCTGAGTGAAAGCGAAAAACTCAGTGTCGAGGCAGAGCACTATCAGGCCGAATTCGGGGAAGCTGGCGGACTTGCGCTTACGAGCGGCGCAAATCAAATCAGCTTTTTTGAGAATCGATTCGCAAGCACTAGAAACAATGACCGGATTCAAGTCTCGAGAACGGGCGGAGTGTTGGGATATGCAAGAAAACTTGAAAGTGGCACCCTCTGGGACTCCCGACTAATGATTCATTCCTTTGATCGCGATAGCTTTCGTCAGAACCTAGTGTCCGGGGTTCCTCAATTCGGAGGCATTGCCACCGATCCAAG
>JAGWXK010000114.1 GCA_018969905.1 Bdellovibrionales bacterium | reverse complement strand
TGAGTCCTCGTGCTCATAGTGCTTGATGAAGTGATAGATGCGCTTTGCTGATTTAGGCAAGTAACTCCACAATTCGTTCGGGTTCTGAAGTGTTTCCTCGAGGCACTTTTGATAAAATCCGAAATCCTCGATCGGGATATCGGCAGCCTTTCTGCCTTTGAGCAGCAACGCCCGGAGGGAGTCTGACTCGGTCCAGGCTTCAGCCAGGCGATCCGAAATCTGCACAGAAGAGGTTGAATCGTTATCAGAATCCACCGAATCGGTTTCGCTCTCTCGCACCACCTTCATTTGGTCCCCTCGGCGGAACTGATCCACCAGATTGCGATCTCCGCTGACAAACGCCAGATAAAGAAAACTTGGCTCGCCTCTCAACATCAAACAGACTGAAACCGCCCATACTTTTTTTTGGTCCGGTTTGTACTCCGCAATCAAGGTGTAGCGAAAATCCCCCTTGGCAGTTTTCTCGCGCCAAACCTCATCCGGATTCTCGAGCGCCATCCAACGGAAGTGGGCATACCGTTCCCGCTCCTCACCCGAAAGATCGGCGGGGGAAACATGTTTGCCGTACTCACGCTCAAGTTTTTCGATGTCCGGAGTAAAATGACTCACAATACAACTTTCCTCGCAAAAAACCCGGCCGACTTCCTCCTCAACGAACAAAGCCTCTTCTCGTGCAGGAATCACTTTTTTGCATTCGAAACACTGAATTTTCCTTGATTTTTTTCCGTTTGCGCGCGGTTTCGAACTCATCCTGAATTCCTCCGGGAATGTTCCCGATTTAAGCCCGATCCATGGGCCTCTTTTCAAGTGTCGGCCTTCCGAAGAACCCCGTCAATGACAGGATTTTGATGCCTGATTTGACATTTTTTTGTCGTTGCAGAAGCGGTTTTTCCAAAGGAAAATCATTATTGGAAACAGGAAGTTTCCTCCAAAGAACACTTCACCCGGCCCAGGAGGGGCCTTACGGATGATCACCATCAATCAAAACCAACTCAATGCCGTCGAGTATCTGATTCAACAATCTGCGCAGGGAAACCATGTTCTTTTCGATCTGGATCTGGTCCGTAGGGTTTTCAGCACCAGCTCGGCACCCATGACCGAAATCGAAGCCAGGGAGGTCGAAGGCCACATTGAAAGCCTCATCACACTTGGAACCTTTGAACAGCAAAAAACATACGTCCAGTCCCTCCCCGAGGAAGTCCTGTGCCGGGTGATCAAAACCTATTTCAATATCGTGGAGAACAATCTGTTTGAAAAAAACCTGGTCCGACACTAGGTCAGTCACCCAAAAAGTGAGGAGCGATCGGAATGAATACGATTCAAAATCAGAACCAGCTGGTCCAGGAACTTGCCGATTCGCTTCGGGCACAAAAAAAACAAAAGGAAGAGCTTCAAGCCTCACATGAGCGGGAAATGGAGAACCTCAAACAAGCCTACTCTGCCGAAAAGGCCGAGGCCACCGACCGGTTTGAATCCTCAGTCCAGAATGACCGTCTCCAGCACTATGAAAATCTGAGAAAATTGAAGAATCAGATCACCCGGGAGGAGCGTGAACTTGAGACGCGGGGTCGTGAGGCGATTGCTGAAAAAAACCACCGTCTTCAAAAAGAGGAACTTCAGACCGATCAGGAGGGAAGAAAACGAATTGAAACCACAATGAAGAAATACGCGGCACTGGAGGAATACGAGCGCCAGGCCACAAAGCAGGCAAATGAGGAAGCCCGAGAACTTCGAAACCGAAGCTCAAGACAGATCCTGGACGCAGCAGAGAACGGAATTGAGCGGCTTCGCCAGGAAAAAATCAACTTCCTCGCAGATAAACAGGTGAATCACTCAGATGCACTAGGCGAGATCGACAAGCACTATCAAAACCTTCGAGTCAACGAGGAAAACCGCTATCGGGAAGACCTGTTGTCTTTGGAGGAGCGGGGCTTCCGGGAGCTGAATAAAAAAAGACTGGAGCAGACACGTATGCTCTCTGTTGAAGCTGAACAAAAATCAGATCCATTTTACCAGCTTCAGCGCTTTGAAAGCTCAATGACTGACGAAGGTCCCTCCTATCGACTGAGTGTGAAAGTGCCCGCTCACGAACGAAAAGGATTAAGAATTCAGGCAAATGGACAAGACATACACATCATCGGCGTTCGCGTGAGCGACCGCGAGGCCTTCGAACAGGGGCGCACCATCAGCACCAGGACTCACCAGGCACTGTCGGAAAAAATAAATCTAGATACACCGATTGATGCAAAAACGATTACCCGAATGGAAACCGAGTCCGGGGTTGAATTCACAATTCCAAAACTTGGGGCAGCCTCCCGACAGAACGACGCAATGTCAGTCGAGTCCGACAGGAACAATCACAAGATCGCACCAAACCTACGATTTTCCGAGACACTCCCGACACCATCATTTGTGATTCCCAAAACCGGCACCAAAGCCGGAAAAGGAACAGTAGGATGATTCAGGTGTCTAAAGTTTGGACATAAACGATTTCCATTGAGTATCGCAACTCATTGTAATTCTGTCGGTTCACTCGATGCATGGTTTGGCATCGGCGTTGCAATCCAATGATCAGAAGGAAAACATAAAAATGTCAGCAACCCGCGACTCAAGCCAGCATGCAACCTTTGTCTTCTCGAGCTTTTATGAAATCTATCAAAAAGAGAAATCCAAATTCAGGGAAGAATCCTCTCCGATCAAAGGCGTAGTCCTGACCAGAAAAACTACACCCTTCGCCATCAATCCATCCGACCAAGAGTCTTTTCAAAAGTGGGCGACCCAGGAAGTGACGGCCGGGAAAAAAAGTCTCGCCTCGGAACTTCTGGAATTGCGAAAGGCAAGAAAACGGCTTTTGTTCCTGATCCAGGAATTGGATGACATTCTTAAAAGGGAATAGAAAGCAGCCCCAAAAAGCGGTCCACTCTAAACACCGCGCGAGTCTGAATCGCTCGGATTCTTTTCATTCACTTTGATCTTCACCTCAAGGGTGACATCATTCTTCCTGAAAAATTCCGCCACCATCACCGTTGGATCAATCTTATCCTGAACCTTCGTCATCATCTCACTTACCACGCTCTGCATGAACTCGCGCCGGACATTCTTTGCCCCATCAAGAATGCTCCCAACAATCTCCTTTGGAAGCTTGAATTCGGAGACCAGAGTTTTGAGTGCCTCCTCCGTCAGGAAAAAAGCGCCCACTCCTGCGGTCATGAGTTTTTTGGCCCAGGAAATGGATCCTGCCTGATCTTCACGTTCTTCGGAACTCAAAGTGTTTTCGCCCTTTCATAAAAACTATTCATCATTGTCGGAAGCGAGCCCTTGACGATTCCCTTCAAAATGAGCGAGGGCACGGAAAAACTGAACTCGACTTCGAGCGCATATCGCACTTTGCAGGAATTCTTTCCTGTGGGCGTGATCTTCCAGGACCCATTGTTCACTTTGAAAAAATCACTCTTGAGCAAAGTCCAATGAACTTCGCCCTGTGTCTGATTTTCCTGAATCCTCAGGGTATAGCTCATGTCTTTGGACATCATGGAAAGATCATAATGGGCAATCGTGGTTCCATCCGGCCCTTTTTCCACTTTGACTTTACGCATTCCATCCACGAACTCCGGATACTTTTCGTATTGAGACACAGCCTGGAAAAATTTCTCACCACTCACTTCATAGTTTTTTTCATTCTCTGCCTGAGCCATTGGGGCCTCCTTGTTTATTGAATGCTCTTTTTTTCAAACCTATGTTCGGTCTGGACATACCGGATCGTGCCCGTCTCAGACCTCATCACAACAGAATGCGAGTGAGCGCCGCCGGGAAAAAACCGCACCCCGCTCAAAAACGTTCCTTGAGTCACTCCTGTCGCACAAAACATGACGTTTCCTTTGGCTAGATCCTGGATTCCATAAATCCGGTCAGGGTCCTTGATTCCCATCTTTCGCGCGCGCTCAATCTGATCGGGGGTTTTAAAAAGCAATCGCCCAATGAAGTCCCCACCCCTGCAACGAAGAGCGGCTGCAGCAATCACGCCCTCAGGAGCCCCTCCACTTCCAAACAAAACATCCACACCGCTAAACGGTTCGGTGGTTGCGATCGCGGCAGAAACATCCCCATCTCCGATGAGCCAGATCCGAGCTCCGCTCATGCGAACTTCTTTGATGAGTTCCTCGTGTCGCGGTCGATCCAGGATGATTGCAGTAAGATCGGAAACCGAGCATTTTTTTGCTCGCGCGATCTCCTTCAGGTTCTGGGTCGGAGTGCGGTTCAGATCTATGGCACCTTTTGCCTCAGGCCCTACCGCGATTTTTTCCATATAAACATCGGGCGCATGAAGGAAGTTCCCGTCCTCGGCAATTGCAATCACCGAAATGGAATTATTCAGTCCTTTTGCGCAAATCGTAGTCCCCTCAAGTGGATCTAGCGCCAGATCAAGGCGTGCGGACCCTCCTCTTCCCACTTTTTCTCCGATGTACAGCATGGGGGCTTCATCTCGCTCGCCTTCTCCGATCACCACCCTCCCATCAAATTCGATAGAATTAAGGGCGTTTCTCATCGCATCGACCGCCGCCTGATCAGCAAGTTTTTCATCACCGCGCCCCATCAGACGCGCGCTGGAAAGCGCCGCTGCCTCCGTCACCCTTACAAACTCCAAGGCAAAATTTCGGTTCATGGTCAGCTAACCCCGCTCAAATGGGTGAGCACAAGGGTTTTCAGCTCAGGGTTATCGATCGGAGCATGCTCCACGAGGTCTTTTGCGGCTCGAACCAGACTTCGATCAATCATCGGATCATATTCAATCAACCGGGTTTCGAGGCGAACGATTCCGTGAGTATACCCCTCATCCGCCTCCGCAAGAGCCTGACCGGTTTGAACCCCCGAGTCGGACTCCCACTGAATGAAGTTCTGATGAATGTAGAGCATCCAGCGCCCCGCTTGATAAAACAACAAATCGACTCCCACAGGATTATGGAACCAATGCGTGGCATTCACCTCAGGCAAATCGAACTTGCGGAGATTTACTCCGAGTCGCCCCGGGTGTGAAATTTCCTCGAGAAGAGAAACCAGTGCGGCCCCCGGATCAACCCACTCCGCTCCGATCAGGGTACCGCGAATGTTGCGAACCTGGAAGGAACACGGCAGTTTTCGTCCCTCTACCTTGATCATCCCTTCATGAATCGACGAAACTGCAAATTTCGGAAGGTCAGCCCGTTCCATGAGTCGAATTGCTAGACCTCCCCTGGAAACATCCTGAACCGGAAATGTCTTGATTTCTTCGGTATCGAGGAACTGGCAATGACTGATGTGAAACCTGGGTAACTTGCGTTTTTCATGGTGCATACGAAAGGGAGTTTATCCTCAATTTTCGTTGAAAGGCAAAACTTTTGGATTTTACAAAAACCTTGAAAGAGCGCATTCTAAGTCCTCATGGATTCAGGCCAGGAACCCTTCGACCAACTCACCTTCCATACCACTCCCAATTACCTGACTTTGCTTCGTGTGATCATGGTTCCTGCCGTAATCCTTGGTCTTTTTCAAGGAACGCCTTTGTGGGACTTTTTTGCCGCAGTTTTCTTTGGAGTTGCAGGAGTTACAGACTATTTTGACGGTTACCTTGCGCGGAAATACAAGATCGAAACCGTCTATGGAAAGCTTCTGGACCCTCTTGCGGACAAATTCCTCGTGATTTGTTCCCTGATCATGCTTCAGCACCTAGGGCGTATGAGCCCCATTGTAGTGATGATCCTGGTATGCCGGGAGCTTACCATTACGGGGCTTCGGGCCCTGGCTTCGGCAGAAGGTGTGATCGTGGGGGCTTCATCAGGAGGAAAATGGAAAACCGCGATTCAGATGACCGCGATCCCATGCCTTATGGTCCGTGATGTGTTTGGACTCCCTTTGTTTGCGATTGGAACCTGGCTTACCTACCTGTCGCTCGCATTTTCACTTTGGAGCGCAAAGGATTACATTGTTGGTTTCTTCAAGGGACTGAAAGTCGCCTCTGCCATCCGCAAGGAACGAAGAATCCAGAAAAAAATTGCCCGACAAAAGAAAGCAGAATTAAGGCTGAAATCAAGCCTCCAGAGACGCTCTTCCGACTGAGAACTTGCAATCTTGCATCCTTGGGTCCCTTACTTTTTGGGTGGAATCCATTTGGTCTCGCTTTGCCCAAGCACCAGATTTGCATGGCGCGCCATTACAAAAAGATAGTCACTCAGTCGGTTCAAATAACGAACCAGTTCCTGGCGCACAGGCTCATTGTGTCCCAGGTCAACACACTCACGTTCACTTCTTCGGACAATCGTACGGGCCAAATGGAGCGCAGAACCGGCCGAGCTCCCATTGGGAAGAATAAAGTTCTTGAGCGGAGGCAGGGATGACTCCATTTCATCAATCTCCATCTCCAAGCGACTGATTTCAGCATCCTCGACAAAAGGGCACGTCGAGCTTGCCCCATTTTGGGTCGCAAGTTCAGAACCTACCTGAAAAAGCTCGTTTTGGATTCGAATCAATCGTTCCTTGATCGCATTTTCGTTGGACGGAAAGAACGAGACCGCAAGACCAATCATTGAATTGGCCTCATCCACCGTTCCATAGGCATTCACCCTGGGATGCGACTTCATGACCCTTCCCCCGCCCCAAAGTGAGGTCTCCCCTTGATCACCTGATTTCGTATAAATTTTCATGGGTTAAGCCTAAAGGAGGATCGCTTGTGCCGCAATAAATTCTTGACCTATACCCCTAAGTTACGGTAATCCTACTTTCCTAGCAATTCGCGATCTATTTCAATGCGGGAGTAGCTCAGTTGGCTAGAGCGCCACGTTGCCAACGTGGAGGTCGAGGGTTCGA
>JAGWXK010000016.1 GCA_018969905.1 Bdellovibrionales bacterium | reverse complement strand
CTCTTCCGAAAAACCTGGAACACCACAAAGAAAATCCAAGGACTTGTGGATCATCTTGCGATTTACGCCGTGTATCACAACAGAAATCTCACCCCTTAGATTCCTTCATCAGCAATCTTCGAGGCCAGTTATTCAGACGAACTCGCCGCGCTTGATCTTATCCACAATGATCCTCTCCGGCGTGGTCGGATCCTTGGGATTCACCGAGAAAAAGGCCTGTTGCTCGCAACGGCGCTTGTTCTTGTAAAGCCAGCGCAAAATATCGGCAAGCCCCTTGTTCCGCTTGTCCTGAAAGAAAGGGTCGTTTTTGAGGGCATCGTCCGCCTTTTTCAGCGCCCGCACTTCCTGCACATCGTTTTCCTTCACCGGATAATCAAACAAGTCATAGCGCTTGATGTCCTCGGGCAACACGCCCAAAAACTTCACATCCGGCGCACTGTAATCCTGGTTCCGGATCAGGGAGGCGGCAGACCCTGCTTTCAGTGTCCGATAAATGTTTTGAAGCGTGTACGCATCCAAATCCCCGAAGAAATACATCGGCACATCGAGCTGATCCTGAATGAGCTTGGCCCATCCACGAACCGCGTTGGACGGTACCCCTTGGGCACCCATTACAATGCAATTGTGGCGCTTCGTGATTCCATTGGCCACCAGGGTATTCGCGGTACCTTCGGATTCGACGATCAGGCAAAAATCGATCTTCTTTTTTGCGGAAAGCTTCAGGTTCTGGGGCCGGTTCTTTGGCTGAAAGGGCGAAGTTCCAAGTTTTGAGAGATCCACCACAGCTGTATCACCGTCCGGCAGGGTTTCGGTCACCACCAGATGTTGCGAATAGGTCTGCCCTCCGCGGTCGTTCGCATAGCAATTGAACTCCTCGCGATAGCACTCGAGGATCTCGCAAAGGAAATCGATGGTCTCGTCGCTCTCACCCTGTTCGGTGAAATCAAGGGGCTTTAGCATCGGGGTGTTTTTCGTTTCACCCTTGCTCATGTAGTACAACTCGCGCTTCGTGTTCACCGCGCCGCTCTCGATGTTTCGGAGCAGGATCTCGAGCATGAACACGGCACGGGACATCTTTTTCACCGAACTTACATTCAACTCGGTTGCGACTTTCTTGCCCCCCGGGGTCAGATACCCCACCTTGTGATTGTAAATGGAATTGTCAAGCGAGCACTTGGTGGCATGCAGGACGGGGCGCTTACCTTTCTCAAGGTCATTCAAAAGTTTCAGGCACAGCGCTTTGCTGAGCCCTGGGATTTCACTCTGAAGTTTTCCGCCTCTGCGGGTTGATGCACTCATGGTTGCTCCTCGGAATCTTTTGCTTTCTGAATCTCGAGCTTCTTATTTGCGTCGGTCAGCTCTTTTTCGGTTTCGTTGGTGTCGCGCCCCAGAATCTTCATGAGTCCATCGCGGGCGCGCTTTTTCTGGTCTTCCTTGGCTTGAGTGATCCGTGCAAGTCCCTCGACCAGGATAGGCCCGAACTGCTCGATGTAGCGGATTTTTTCCTCAAGCTCGTTTGCCTTGTGCTCGGCACGAATGTAGCGCGAGAGCTTTTGACCGGCCTGGATCAGGGCGCGGCGAATCTCTTCCACAAGTTCATCGGAGGCATCGATGGTTTCTTTGGATGCGTTTTTGAACTTGATGAAAGGGCTCACGACCGAGACCGCAAAAATGTAGGGCCCGAGTGGAAACGCGTCCTTTGGTTGCGCAAGCCCATAGGCCCGCCAGTTCACCGAAGAGAGAGCCTGCGCGATCGCGCAAGCCGATTTGTCAAACTGCAGCGGCACCCGGTTTGCAAAGCGAAGGAGCTGGGCGGGATTGTCGCCATCCGCTCCCTTTTGCTCCAGCCGGGCAATCGCAACTTCCACCTGCACTGGCTTGAAATCGCAAATCGTCGGTTTCCGGGTCACAACCGAAAAGAAGTCGACCTTGCCAAGGCGCTGGATGCTTTTGGACATCGCCTCTTCACCGATGCTGAGCACCGAGTTCGTGGAGGGCGCTTTCAGTTCGGTATTCTGAATGGCACTAAAGAGCTTGTTCAGATCGCCATCTGCAAGCTGATCGACGAGTTTGTCGAAGTTTGCCTTGGGCACGCCGAGTTCTTTTTTCTTTGCGATCTCCTCGATCACGCTGTCGCCCACTCGACTAAACCCTTTTTTGAGCCATGCAGAGACCTTTTGGCGCCCGAACAAATGGGAGTGCGCGATGAACTCTCCAAGCTTCATGGTGTGGGGATGAGGCTCGGTTGCTTCCGGAATGGCCGGAACATCATTCGATACCCGCTCCACTTTCTGGACTTCCTGATCCGGAAGCTTGTACTCGAGCTGCAGATGAGGGTTCACAAGAGTCGTTCCGAGAAGATAGTTCAAAAGCCCGGCCTCACCGTTGATCTGGATCCGGCCATCAAAAACAAACTCGACACGGGTTCCGTGAGGACGATCCCAATCGAAGGTTTCGCGATTCTTCATCACACCCTTGTTGTTCTTGATGTCGACTTCGATCATGCCGGATACGGCTTTCCGCATGTTCTTGGTCTTTGAAATGACCTTTGCACCTTGGGCGCAGGTGAGTTGGGCCCAAGTCGTCGCGGCAGAAATCCCGATCCCCTGCTGTCCGCGGGTACATCTTCCGCGACCAAATTTGGAGGAGGCCAGATATTCCCCGAAAACTTTCGGTAAATCATCCGCATCGATTCCCGGACCATTGTCCTCGACCACTACGCGGATTCGTTCAGAATTTTTAATGGATCCGGCGCCCAAACGGTCGATTTCGACCCGAAGGGATGGCGCAATGTGATGCTCCTCGCAGGCATCAAGCGCATTGTCGACTGCCTCTTTCAGGGTCGTAAGAACCGCCTTGGTCGGGCTTGAAAATCCGACCTGTTGGAGATTTTTTGAGAAATATTCAGCGGTTGAGGAGCTTGAGATCTTCTTTTGTTCAGCCATGGTGTAGGCCACAGTGAACCAAAAAGGAGGCCCCCCGTCAACCATTCACAGTTTGGCCGGGCAAGACTCCCTCACTTCGCAATATCGACAATGCTCTCCCGGGCTTGGAGAATCATTCGAAGATTTTGCTTGAGCAAATAAGTTTGAAACCTCTTCCTGGAGCGCTGCTTGCTGAAACCAGGATTCAGGGCATTGGATGATCGAAAAAGAGGATTCAGTGAAATGAACCAGAAACCCTTCCATTTTTTTCGGAGTGAAGCGTACCAAATTTGAAGCCGCGAAAGCATAAAGCTGTAGCTGCAGCGCGTAACTCGAGAGAAGCTGCTCGGGGGACACCGGTTTGGACGTGAACTTGTAGTCGATCAGGCGAATGCTTTTTGCCTCTGAATCGACTTCCAGGCGGTCCATCATCCCCACCAGAGCCTCTCGCGGCGAGAGCGGAACCTCGAAGCCAAGCTCCGTATAACTCCGAACGCTGCCACCCGATTCCCGCAGAAAGTCTCGCAACTTTGAAACGACCTCTGATCCAAGTGTTCTGGATGAAAACTCTTCCGCCAATTCCGCATCCCGCCGCTCCTCGATGAGCTTGTGGATTCGCTCGCCTTTTTGAATGCTGGAGCTCCGTCCCCGGCTCGTGCCCCGCTCCGTTTCCGGCTCCGAATCAGGGTCAATTTCAATCGCAGGCTCTTCGCGCGCTGATTCCGGTTCCACTTCGAAAAATCTCTTCCGGTAGCGGCGGGCACACTGGTTCAAAATCAACCACTCACTGGGGGAATGGCGCGCACGATAGGGTTTTGAATCAAAGGGAGATTGAACCGACGCTCGCGAACTGATCGAAGGCGGCTCGGGATTTTTGTGCGGCTCGGGATTTTTGTGCGGCTCGGGATTTTTGGTCCCCTCAAAGTTGAGCCGTCCGCGACCCCATTCCAAAGATTTCGGAATCCTTGCTGCCTTCACCCAGGCCCGCCAGTTGTCTTCGAGGTAGGGATCATAGCCGGGCTCGCTTGTTTTCTTTGATTCCTTTACGTCTTTTTTCCAAAGAAGAATCAGGCGCTCCTGTGCACGGGTCAAGGCAACATAAAACACCCGCTTGCTTTCTGCGATTGCGGATTTTTTTTCAAGCTCCTTCCATCTCACATTCGCGGCGTCCTCTTTGAGCGTGGCCCCGTCTTCGTCCCGATTCAAAAGATGAACCCCCATCTTTCGATCCCAAATCAGATCCCCGCTTCGGGAGGAAGAACGGGAGGGCCCTTCAAAATCAACCAAAATCACGCGCGGAAACTGAAGCCCCTTTGAGCCATGCACCGTCATCACACGGACCATGCCCTTTTCCGCGGGTGCAGGCACCTCTTTTTCGATTTTCTCGTTCTCCACCGCATCCGAAAGCTGCCGAACCACCGCCTCGAAACGCAACCCCTGCCGGCTCCACTCCTCGACCTTGTGCCAAAGCGCCACAAGCGGAGTGTAAAGTTCCTCATCCAGCCCCTCCAGTTTCAAAAGCTCGGCCAGGATCTGCCCCGGTCGAATGAGTGAGGTTCTTCCGGCGGAAAGATAAAGGGGCTTGAGGGCCTTTGCCACAGGATGATCAGACTCGGTAAAAAAACTCCTGAAATACGAGCCCTTTTTTTGTAAAAGCCACAAATCCGAAACCCCGATCCAGGGCGATCGCAATGCCGTCACCTGTGAGATCGTGTTCTCGGGCGAAACCCACCCCCGGAGCAGGGCGATGGCCTCGCGAACACGCGGATCCTCATAAAAACGCCCGCCACTTCCCAGCAGAATCGGAATGCCCCGTGCCTGGAGCGCTTGCAGGAATTTCTGGGTTTTGGGATTCCTCACCGATCGCGCAAGAATCACGAATTCAGAAAGATCCACATCGCGGGCACGTTCGGACAAAAGGTAATCGGCAAGATCGGCTTCCTCGCCCCACTCAAGAATCGAAACTGCGTCGGGGTCAACGGATTCCCGTTTGGCGATCAGAGGCTCGTAGGGAAGATTCGAGGCGGCAAACGCGGGCCTGCACACCTCGTTCACGAATTCGATGATCGGAGGACGGGAGCGGTAGTTCTCATCGAGCACATGTCTTGAGGGCAATCTCGCGGTCAGGTCCTGAAAGACCGAAACATCGGCATCGCGAAACCGGTAGATCGACTGCTTTGGATCTCCAACGATGCAGAGGTTTTTTAGGCCCTCCTTTACGAATCGCTCCAGGATCCTGCCTTGCAGGGGATTGGTGTCCTGGAATTCATCCACCATCACAAGGTCGAACCGCGAGTGAAAATGCCTTCGGACCCGCTCATCCTGGAGCGCGCGATCGGCGCGAAGTTCAAGATCGTTGAAATCAAGGCCGCCATCCCGATTCTTTGCCTGCTGATAGCGTTGGTATACCGATTCAAACACAAGCCAAAGATCCCTGACCTCGGTGCGATCAAAGGATTTCGTGATGAATTCAGCCACACCAAAGGACATGAGGCTTCGGAGTTTTCGAAACAGGGATTCAAGGGAGTCTCGGGAGTAGACCAACAAAAGGCGATCAAGCGCCTGCGTGATCTCTTCGTTGTCATTTGAGCTCCAGAGCACATCAAGGCTCTTTGACCAAAGCCGGTTTGCCTCATCCTCAAGCAGGATCCGTTCTCCGCCCTGAAGACCCGCCGCCACCGGAAACTCATGAAGGATCGAGGCGCATAAGCCATGGATCGTCTTCACCCAATGTTCCTGCAGGTCCACGCCCCCCAGGTTTTCGCTGAGCGACTCCTTCAGGTCCCTCACCGATTTCTCGGTAAAGGAGACCGCACAAAACCGGGCCTTTGGACTTTGCCTGAGCAGTTCCGCACACTTGGCCACAAGCGTGGTGGTCTTTCCACACCCGGCTCCTGCCACGACCGCAAGGCCCTGCCCGAAGGTTTCCACGATGACTCGCTGCTTTTCGTTCACGGGCTAAAGTTTGTCTTAGTTTTGACGATAAGGGAAGAGGATATGGACCCTCAAGATGCGTCCCAGAAAATCGCATTTTTCATGGATGACCGCCTCCCGCACGACCGGAAGGCCCAGTTCACCAAGCTCGTTGCGGTGCTAAGACCCAGGTACAATTTTGAAATCATTCCCGCAAGTTTCAGCGAGGCCGACTTCCTCAAACACCTGGAGACCCACACCTACAGCTTGATGCTTCTCCCTTGGTACCGGTATCTTTCGTGGAAAAAGCTCGAAACACGGTTTGGTTCGCTCAGGCTTGATGGACCGACGATTGCGGGCTACTTTGCAGATGCAATCCTCCCCTTTGAGCTCTCGGCCATGCCCTCGTTTCACCGGATGATCCTTCTTGATTTTTACCGTTTGGATTCATTTGAGATCGAAACTCTTCTTCAGGCCCTGATCTTTCCGGACCAAAAAGCCGGATTTCGTGGGATTTTGCCCCAGACCACGCCGATTCATCATCAGGATTGGTTTGACCATGACGGAGCCAACACCCGCTGCATTGATGCGATCATGAACACACCGCTCATGAAATCCAATCGGTGGTCCGAGCGAAACCAGCAGCTGCGGTTTTTTCTGACCGCTCTTTGGACGCTGAGTTTTTCGGAGCGCGTTCACAGGAAAACCGGCGAGCGCGTGGCACAGATCGAAATCGCAGAATTCTCAAAGCGAATCGCAATCAAATTCGTCATAGAGGACGCGGATCTCACACTGAAGCAGATGATGGACTACTTCTGGCCCGCGCAGAATCATCAGAATCAGGCAATCCATGCCATGATCAAGAACTCTGATTTCATCCGGGTCGCGCATTTTCCGGAATCACGGCAAATTGAAATCACGGCCTTCTTTTTGGAATCCTCCCCCACGCTCCATCATCCGGGCGAGATGCGGGGATTCTGGATCGAGCCGCAAAAACTGAAATACCTGCGGTCTTCGGCCGAAGACCTGTTCCAAAAGCGCATCCCGATCCATACGGCAAAGCGCGATCTGATCACCGAGCAGTTTCATGAGGTGCTTGAGCACCTGAAAGCCGTGCATCTGTCCTTGGAGAACATTTCGCATGAAGAGCGCTTCATCATGGAGCATCAGGTTTCCAACATCCGTTTTCTGATCCAGGCCATCGAAAAGAAGGTGGCGGAGCGGAAAAAAATCGCCTAGTCTTTAGCCGGCGTGCTTCTTTTGGAGTTCTTAAATCGTATCTCGTTTTTTTCGGTTCTTGCGTGGAGCTTTTTCTTCATTGCCGCAGTCTGCGCGATACTCCTCACTTCGCTTCGCTCTCCCCTGCTCCGGAAATACCGGAAATCCTTGATTGCCGTGGCCTCAAGCTCGATGATTCTGGGCCTTGCCATTTGGTCCCTGCCCCTGTTTCTAAGCAGGCTAAGCCCCGATCAATCTCGCCTCACTCCGATTGAGGACCTTGTGCGCACGGAATGGATTGAGCCCATGAGCAACCCGGAAACCGAGCTTCCGGATGAGGAAATCTCGTGGGCCAAGGGGCTTGGCTACCAGTTCAAATACAAGCTCAAGCTCGGATATGATTTGCAGAGGGTTCTGACTTCGAGCCCCGAGGCACTCGTGCTCCTGGATCAGGAGGGCAACCTGCACGGATTTCATGCCTATACCGGCCTCAATCACTGGGTGCTTCGATTGCGCTTGAACCAGCTGCTGGACCTTTCTCTTGATGGAAAAAAGCTCTACCTTCTGGAGCGAACCTCTCTTGGGGTCTTGCGGATTTCGTGCGTGGATTACTTGAATCCGGCGCTTTTATGGACCAGAACGATTCCGCGTTCCCGGGAGGGTGCGATGGTACTGGATCCTGAAACCCAGACCTTGTTTCTCTCGGGAGCGGGAGCCGGGGCCTGGGCGCTCAAGTCCAAGACGGGCGAAGTGCTTTGGAAACGTCCCGAGCTTTTTTCAAAGGTGCGCGCACTCCGGGGTGGAAAGCACCTTCTCCTTTTTGAGCCACAGGTGGCGGGACGCCGCGGACACTGGATGTTCTTGGATCCGGCAAGCGGCAAAACCCTGCAAAGAACGCCGCATGTGTATCCTGATGTTCGTGACTTTAGGGATCCAGGCGCAAACCGTGGCGGCCATCCGGGCCATCTGGTGATCGGGATGGTGGATGAGGAGAATTCGTTTTTGCTCAACCCGGCTGATCTTTCGCAGCGTTGGACGAATCATGCGGAATCAAGTCTCAAGTCGCTTGCGCTGATTGGTATGGATCGGTTCATCACCTGGAGCGAGGCCAATCTTCTGGAGCTTCGCGGATTGCAGGATCATGACCTTAAATGGCAAATCAAGGTTCAGGCCTCAGACCTCATCTGGATTCACCCGAGTCCGGATCTGAGCCGTGTTGTGATTCCAAGCGAAGTGGAGGGGGAATCCAGGAGTGTTTCCTTTTACTCGCTGAGTACGGGCGAGTATCTCGGGGCGGCACGGGCCTCGCTTCCATTGGTGGATCTGCATTTTTTGGGGGATTGGGTTTATCTTTTTAGCGAGAGTCATGTCTGGGCCTATCGGAAGCTTTGAG
Source organism: Bdellovibrionales bacterium (assembly GCA_018969905.1). Taxonomy (GTDB): domain Bacteria; phylum Bdellovibrionota; class UBA1018; order UBA1018; family CAIMNF01; genus CAIMNF01. The sequence goes on along the minus strand of JAGWXK010000016.1, from coordinate 28,130 downwards.
AAAGGGCACCTTGGGCTCGCGGGATGGGGGCTCATCGTATGGAGCAGGTTGATGTTAGGGATCGGAGGATCAGATCGCCCTCCTCCTCTTTGAGTCGCTGCAGGCAATACGGATAAATTAGTGAATTATTTCATTGACTTATAAATTATCCCTCACAACAAAAAGAATGTAAATTAAACGACTATTTTGCTTTGTTTTTAAATGAGGCTCTTGCTATTCTGATAACAGGGCGTGTCACGCCTGATTTTTATGTTTGGGGGAATTATGAATAGATCAAGCCTCAGTTTTGTTTTCATCATGGCGTTGATGAGCACTCTGCCTCTCCGGGCGTGGGCTGGGGAGTGTCAAGAAAAAAATGCTACTAATGGTACTTGGAAAAGAGTTTGGCTAGGGGATGATTCTAAAGAGAATTGCTTCGGGCGGGGCGGATTTAAATATTCTAACAGAAGATGGAAGAAAGCTTCAAATAACCAGTGGTCCTACAGTGATTACCAGTTGAACATGCCCCTTTTTCCCCGCCCAAACCCTAGTCCACAGGCGCGTACTGCGACAATCACTGGTGCACAATGTTACTATCACGATAGTCAAAATAATAAAGTTATAACCGAAGACACACGATGGATTTGCATTCAAAAGGGCCTAAAACGCCCCGAGCTAAGATATACTTGGGATGAAGGGGGTCATTCTTACTCATCATTTATTTGGAGCGATGTTGAAAGACTCAAGAAATTTGACCCCACTGGTTATGAGGAAGACATAACGAAACAAGACCTTGGCGCATTACATGATCAACAAAAGAACTCCGATCCAAATGAGATCCATAAAGCAAGCATTGAATTAGCCAAAAAGAAAGCCGAATGCAAAGATAAAGGCGTAATTGCTGATTCTGAAGGGAATTGCATTTATTCCGCGGAATGGGCGAAAACGAAGAATGAAGAAATGACTGATTATGCCAACCTAAAGACTGCATCTGAAAACCATAAAAATTCAGCCCAAACCAACCTCGAAAATGCAAAGAAATTGGGCCGAAAAGAATACAATAAGGAACTTGAAAACCGGAATGACAACATTGCACAACTGAAGCAGCTGAACAGCGAAAAAAACGGTTTGATTAATAAAGAGAACCATAATGGAGCCAACCAAAATCAGGAAGCAATCAACCAAAATCAGGAAGCAATCAAAAAAACACAGGAAGCAATCAAAAAAACACAGGAAGAAATCGAGGCTTCGAATAAAAAACTTGGACTTAATGACCAAAATCTAAATGAACAGTCGTATCGATCTAGGATAAAGGGAGAAAAGAAAACACTCAAAGAGCACGAAAAGAATCTTGCAAATTTGGCCGGAGCTAAGGCCATTCAAGAAAAACACGAAGGAAGTTTTGATGGTGCGTTTGGGACCCTGAGTTCCACCTACACCCAAGGGATCAACCACGTCATGACAGGAGCTGCGGGGGTCGCAGAGCAAGTAAGCGCGTCTCGGGTTCAAGCCAAAGGAGCTCAAGAAACAGCAAACATTGCAGCACAAGGGCTCTTTACCGACAATAAAGCAGTGCAAGAGGCAGAGAATCGTGTTCGAGACGACGCCAAAAAGGCACTAAAAAACAAGGAAATCAGAGCCTATGGCCTTGCAACAATACAGGCCATGATGGGCGTAAAACACCTCCAGAGCAATCAAAGGGTAACAACACTGAAAGAGGCCGCAGAAAAGGACCTTAGAGACTTGGAGAAGAGAATTTCTGGGACCAATGATCCAGCACAGAAGGCGGCATTGACGGATGACTACAATAGGAGGCTGGATAATGTTGGCATCAACACGACTAGCACAAAGAATGCTCAAGGGGAAAATGCACTGAAAATGGCGGTAGCCATGAAAGATTCGCTCCTCTCCGCTTGGGGTGCCCGTACGGAGAGAAATGCCATCGAAAAAATGGAATACGCAGGGAAAAACTTCAACTCAAACTACAACATTCAACTGCCAAACGAGGCCCCTCTCCCGGGAGTCCCCGACTCCGCCCCAACTGTGACTGCTTTGGACTCGGGCCAGGTCCTAAACTCTGACAGCGATGAAAGCCCTCTTGCTTTGGATGATCAACCCCAATTCAACCTGAACGATCCGAATGCCGGACCCGAGGCCCCCGCTCCGGGAGGATTCGGCGATGCCCAGGCCCAGGCCCCTCAAGGTGCGGCAGGCGGTGCTGCCGGTGGAGTGGGCGGAACTGCAGCCGCGCAGGATGATGGATCACCCGAGGCTCCTGCCAAAACCAAGGATCCGGTCGTAAGCTACGCCTCAAATGATGCATCCGCGCCCAGAGGCTTTGCCTCAAAATCAGGCGGCGATTCAGCCGGGGTCGGAGTGGATCAAGCCTTTGCGGATCTTCTGAAGAAACTTCTTCCGGGCGAGGAAGAGGGAGAGAAGAAGGATGCGGGTGCCGAACAAGTAGCCCTCGGGGATCGGGCGCCTGCAACCGATCAGGCTGCCGTCATTGGTCGGAACCAGAACATTTTCGAAGTGATTCATAAGCGGTATCTGAAGAAGAACCAAGAGGGTGCGGTTTTGTACAATCTCTAAGTGTGTGCTTTATTTGAGGGGGCAGAAGATGAGACCAGGACAAGCGTTTAAGAAACAAACGAGCGGTTTTCAACGATTTTTGTTCGGGGTGCTCGTGTTCCAGCTTGGCATTTCCTCACCTTTCACGTTTCAGAGAAAGGCTTGGGCTGATTCGATCAACGAGGAACAGTCCGCGGTTTGCGATCCGATCAATCAAAAGCAGGGCCTGAATCCTGATCCGAGCGTACCGGTTCGAGGATATCAGGAGTGCAAAACCGCTGAACATTCCCGAATTGCAAAACGACAGGCAAACGCAAAAGCCATCATGTTTGGAGCGATGTCCGCCTCCTGTGCCGCCCTCGCGATCTGGGAACCATCAGGCATCGCCTGTACCGCCATTTCTCTCGCTGGGACCGGCGCCAAGATGCTCATGGACCGCCGCCTCACAAAAAAAATCGGCACTGACACCCAGTATGAACAAAACAAAATAGCCCAAGGATCCGGGTATGTCCTCGGAGCTGCAAAAACAATGGTGGCACGAGAGTACATCACGCTCATGAAAGATAAAGTCATGAATGTCATCGGTAGTTTAGGCGCCACAAATGATACCATTGAAGCAAACGCAAATACTTCGAATGCCCCGGCCCAGACCCAAGCTCCCCAAACTCAAACTACAAGTACCGGCACAGAAACAAAATCCGTCGACCAATCGCAAAAAAATTCCTGTTTTATTCAAGCGGGAATTCTCGCACTTGAAATGGGTTTCGCGATTGTGGAGTCCATCCATGCAAGAACCTTTCAGAAGAACTACACAAGCAAGGCAAAAGAAGAGGCACTCCTGGCTCAGTCCTCAGGGGGCGCCATCGGAAACGAATTTGGCAGGCCCTCGGGTGCTCAACAAAACCCGGCAGCACTTGCCGCTGCGGACGGAGTCACCACAAGCTCTGCGAATGATTGCGATTCATCAAAAGGAAATTCCTACCTGACCTGCATCTTCAAAGGATCAAGTTCCGCCCCTGCAATTTCGGCGCTGATTGGAAATGAGAAACTCAACAAGGTTCTTGAAACCATGACGAACGGAAAAACCCTTGGCGATCTTGCCAAAGGATATCCCGGAGATGTGAGCGGTGCAGGAATCGGAACCTACCTTGCAGGAGCCATGGGACTACCCGCATCGACCGCTGCGGCACTCAGCAAAAGCATGGACCAAATCGAAAAAGACGCTTTGAAAGAAGCGGAAAGTATCCCCGGAGCAGTCTATGCCTCCAAGGGCAACCCCGAACCCGCAAAGTCCGGTGTGGGTGAACTGGATTTCACGAAGATGATGGATGGCATGTTGAAGCAACTCAACCCCGAGGAAAAATCGGGCATGCTGAACCAGGAAAACACAAGTGAGGCGGTCTTTAGAAAATTAGACCTCTTGCCGCCCGATAAAATCGAGGCAAACCGCGACATCAGTCTTTTTGTCAGGATCGGGCATCGCTACCGCAAAAAAACCCCATCAATCCTGAGTCCTGCAATCGACGGTTCAAATCAGGACAATAACCGCCGCTAAAGAGTCACTCGATCATGGATCTGAGGGCCTTTTGAAAATACTGGCCCTTGAGTTTGTGCTGGTAGGTTTTTACAAAATCCCTCGCTGTCCAATCTGGGTGATCGATCACGTAATCCACAAAATAGTGAGAAACGATGAAAAGTGCACTGAGTGGAGCAATGAACGAAGCACTCATCCCGTGCGGAAACCCGGTGCCGTCCGGAAGCTCCTTTTGTTGTTCCAGGATCTTGATCGCATCCGGGTACGACTCAAGATCCATTCGGGCAAGCTCCGCAGCATACATCGGAGCCTCCAAGAACGCCTTCTGTTCGGCTTCAGTAAGCGTGTGCTTTAGCTTTTCAAACTCCCGCTTGTTTTGAATCCGGGCCAGATGAGGCATGGCACTGAAGCGCACATCATGCAGGTAAGCCACATAGATGAGCTTGTCCACACTTCGCTCCGAGATCCAGCCAAGACGGGTGCCAAGACCCGTCATCACCTGGCAAAGAAGATGTACGTGCTGCTTCAAATAGTGGTTTTCCGCCTTTGATCGGTCAAACGCATCGAAAAGCTCCTTGAATGCCTTGCGCGAGGAGAGCGTCTTTTTGATGTCCGCCATGTGAGACACGATTTCGCGCCGAAACCCTTCATCCCGCACAATCTGCTCATCTGTGATGCTGAACAGATTCCTCTTTTGCAAAAACCGCTCAAGGCTTGCTTGATCCAACTCTTGCTCGAACTGGATTCCGATCTTGTACCCGGAGCGGTTGGCAAGCGTTCCCTTGATATCAAATGGTACCTTGAAGAGCACCTCACCCCGGAGCAACACATCAAACCGATGGATACCGAGCGCGGTAAGTCTGATCTTGTCCTTCACGTCGAAAAACTGCCTGCTCTGGGTGGGGATGAAAACCGCCATCCCACCTTTACTGATATCGCAAACAAGCACATTGTGAAGACGCTCCGGCAATACCTTCGCCCGGTTCACCAGCGTTCGCACCTGGGCGTTTTTCTCCTCGGAGGGATGAAAATAAAAGCGGGGATTCTTCCGGCCTTCTTCAAGCGCAAGCTGGACGGGGAACTCCAGGGTAAGCTTGGCCCCGACCCGCTCCACCACACGTGTCTTGAGCGCCGCATCCCTGAAAGGAAGCTTCAGGTACAACACCTCTCCCATCTGGATCGATTCATGAATGGAACTTTGCCTGACCTGGATGACCGACTGGTCGTTGGAGATCTGCACGACCATCACCGGGATCTTGAGTCGCTTGCGATCCGAGCTTTTCCAGATGAAGCAGCCGTCCTTCTCGACGGATCGGGAAAGCAGGTCATAGATTTCCTGAAATCGTGTTGTGAGCCTTAATTTGCGCTTCTGGGTCACGATTCTTTCATTACACCAGCGATACGAGCGATTGTCTACTGGAGTCTTGCCACGGGCTTCCCGAAAATGCGGTTCACCTCGGCAGCAAACTGGGGCGTGCCCTCCACCTTCAAAGCCTGTGGAAGATCAAGCCTGCCACTCCACTCGGGATTCAAAAATACGATTTTCACTGGGGATTTACCCCGATTCTTGAGTACATGCTGCTTGAAGCTTCGAAGCTGATCGACCCTGATCCCATCAGGATCGACCTCCACCACCACGGTTACCGGACGATCACCGTGGGCCTCCTCCAGCCGTTTGAAATCGGATCCAAGGATCTTCCCCTCGCCCTCCTTCACCTCAAATTCGCCCGTGACCACATAAGGCTCCGGAGATTCCTTGGCCACCTGGAGCTGTGCCTGGAACTTGGCATAAAATTCGGGGAACGCAATCACCTCGATCCGGCCCATCAGGTCTTCCACCTGCATGAATGCCATTTTTGAACCCTTCTTTGTGGTGATTTCCTTGAACTCGGTGACAATGCCCGCGATCTTCACTTCCTTGCGGCGGGGCCGCTGGGCATTCGGGCCATAAGCCGGGGCATCCGTCTGCGCGGGTTTTGTCTTCTCGGCCAATGCCTTCAGTCCGTCAGTGTTGAAGCCAAGCCAATCATTGCAGATGCTTTGCCAATTTTGCATGGGGTGCCCAGAAATGAAAAACCCCAGCACCTGCTTTTCAGACAACAGACGCCTTGAGAGCGGCCACTCGGCCTCTTTTTTGATCAGGGAATCAATGGGGGTTGAAAGTTTTACTTCTTCGGCCTTGAAATCATCAAAGAGCGAGCTTTGCCCGAGCTCCGCTTTTGCCTGTTCGTCCTGCCCATATTGAATCAGGTTCTCCATGGAAGAATAGAGCGAGGCGCGATTCAGCCCCGTCCTTGCAAACTGGGCATCGAATCCGCCCGACAAAATGAGAGATTCGAGAACTTTTTTGTTCACCTTCCTCATTCCGGTGCGCTTTGCAAAATCAAGGGGCGAATCGAAGGGGCCATTTGCCCTGGCTTCCAGAATCGCATCCACCGCGGCTCCGCCGACCCCTTTGATGGCCTCAAGCCCGAAGCGGATTGCCTTTGTAAAACCATTCTCGGCCTTTGCGATCGGCTCCACCGTAAAAGAATGAATCGAAGCATTGATATCAGGCGCAAGCACCGTGATCCCCATGCTTCTCGCGTCCGCAGTGTACTTCGCAAGCTTGTCGGTGTCGCTCATTTCGGTGGTCATCAGGGCTGCCATGAATTCGACCGGGAAATAGGTTTTTAAATATGCGGTTTGATAAGTGATCACCCCGTAAGCCGCGGAGTGGGACTTGTTGAAACCGTACTCGGCAAATTTCGCCATCAAGTCAAAGAGGTCGCCCGCCTTCTTTTCGTCCACGCCTCGCCCCGTCGCACCCTTCACAAAGATCTCCTTGTGCTTGGCCATCTCGTCGGCTTTTTTCTTACCCATGGCACGCCTGAGCATGTCGGCTTGTCCGAGCGTATAGCCCGCAACATCGCGCGCGATCTGCATCACTTGTTCCTGATAGAGAATCACGCCATAGGTGTCCTTCAGGATGGGCTCGAGCTCCGGGAGTTCGTATTTGGTTTCAAGGCGTCCGTGCTTCCGATCGATGAAATCATCCACCATCCCCGAGCCAAGCGGCCCCGGTCGGTAAAGAGCGTTGATCGCGGTGATGTCCTCAAGACTGTTCGGAATGATTCGTCGGCAAAGATCCTTCATTCCATCCGATTCAACCTGGAACACCCCGTTCGTGTTCCCGCTTGAAATCAGATCAAACACCTTTGGATCCCGATACGAGACCGCCTTCAGATCGAAATTCTCATGCCCCGGCTGCGAGCGAATGAACCTGACCGCACTATCGATCACGGTCAGGGTCTTAAGCCCCAAGAAATCGAATTTCACGAGCCCGATCTTCTCGGCATAGTCCTTGTCAAACTGGGTGACCATGTCGCCGTCTTTTGAAACATAAAGCGGACAGTACGTTACGATCGGCTCCTCGGTGATGATCACGCCGGCTGCGTGCATCCCGGCGTTTCGGTACAGACCTTCAAGCCTGAGCGCGTATTCCCACGCCTTTTGGAGTTTGGGCTCGGATTCGATCCTGGCGCGAAGATCGGCGCTCTGATCATAGGCGTCCTTAAGCTTGATATTGAGCTCATCCGGAAAGAGCTTTGTGATCTGATCGGTTTCAGAAAATTGTAACCCAAGCACCCGGCCCACATCCTTCACTACGGCCTTGGCTTGTAGCTTTCCGAAGGTGATGATTTGCGAAACGTTTTCTTTTCCGTATTTTTGCTCAACGTACTCGATCACCCGCCCGCGGCGATCCTGACAAAAATCGATATCGAAATCCGGCATCGACACCCGCTCGGGGTTGATGAATCGCTCAAAGAGGAGCTTGAACTCGATCGGATCAATGTCCGTGATGAAAAGCACATAGGCCACAAGCGAGCCCGCTCCCGATCCCCGGCCCGGCCCTACCGGGATGTTCTGGGCTTTGGCCCACTTGATAAAATCAGAAACGATCAAGAAATACCCAGAAAATCCGGTCCGCTCGATCATCGTAAGTTCTTCTTCGAGACGCGCGCGGTACTGGGTTTCAAGTTCCGACCATTCAGGAAGATTCTTCTTGCCCTCAGGGCCCGAGAACCCGGGCTCAAGGAACCTTTGCTCAAGCCCGCGTCTTGCTTCTTCACGGAAGAATGCGACCGCATCAAAAGCATCGCCCTTGTTCACCCCATCCGGCCTGAAGCTCGGCAGGTGATAAATCGCCTTTCCGGACTCATCCTTGAACTTGAAGCTAAGCTTGCATTTTTCGGCAATTTTTAGAGAATTCTCATAGGCACCGGGATAAGAGGCAAGCCGTTGGCGCATGACTTCGCTTGATTTGAAGCTGAACTCGGCAGGAACAAGCGACTTTGGCCGCTCAAAATCAAGAGTGCGTCCAAGAGGAATGCATTGGAGCACTTCCTGTGCCTCTGCAAATGAAGGATCGAGATAAAAGCTCTCGCTTGCGCCGACGAGTTCTACCCCCATGCGGGGACCGATCTCAGAAAGTCGCTGGTTTACCGAATCCTGCTCGGGAATTCCGTTGTCGACCACTTCAAGATAAAAGTCGGCTCCAAACCGGTTCTTGAACCATTCGATCGACTTCACGGCCTCGTCTTCGTTTCCGTTCAAGAGATGATACCCAACCTCTCCACGAATGGAGGAACTCAGCACGATGAGTCCATCGCCAAACTGGTTCAGAAGCTCGCGATCCACCACTCCTCGGACCAAGTCACTGAGTGGAGTCTTGTTGTTTGCGCCATCCACAAAGGCGCGGGTCAGGAGCTTTGAGAGATTCTGATATCCCGTCATGTCCTTGCAAAGAACCACAAGCGAGTGGAGTTGCTTCTTTTTATCAAATACCTGATCCCGCCCATCCGGGCAATAAACCAGATCACAGCCAATGATCGGCTTGATTCCGGCATCCTTGCAAGCAAAGTAGAATTCAATGGCACCAAACACATTGTTGGTATCAGTGAGTGCCACGGCCGGCATGTTCTCGGATTTCGCGCGTTTTACCAGGTCTGCGATCTTGATGGTGGAGGCAAGAAAGCTATTGTGGGAGTGAACATGAAGGTGAACAAAGGGTGGTTCAGACTCCTGAACCATTCCGCCTGTATCCGCATTGAAATCCGGGTTTAGAATGCCGCCTTTATTTCCTTCCATGCTCCCTCCCCGATTTTCCACTAGTGGCAATCTCCGCAATCCTCATCCCCGCAGCCATGGTCATGATCTGCAAAGAGATTCTCGAACTCCTCGTTGTAAAGCTTTGTGTCACCCACGTAATTCAAAGCCGATGCCGTAAGCATCGAAACCTCATCCGAAGTAAGCTCACGCACCACCTTTGCCGGCGCCCCCTGGATCAGGGACCTTGGAGGAAACACCTTGTCTTTCGTGACGAGCGCCCCTGCCGCAACAATCGAGTCATCACCGATCACTGCGCCATCAAGCACCGTCGCACCCATTCCGAGCAAGACCCGATTCTTGATCGTGCATCCATGAAGGGTCACCCGGTGCCCGATCGTGACATCATCCCCGATCGTAAGGGGCGCGCTTTTCATGGGCGGTTTGTCGCGAGTGACATGCAGAATCGCCCCATCCTGAACATTGGTGCGCGAACCGATGCGGATGGAATTCACATCACCCCGGATCACGACCTGGAACCAGACCGAACTTTCTTCACCCATCTTCACATCGCCAATGATGTCGGCTGAGGGCGCGATGAAACAACTTTCCGGAATTTCAGGATTGATCCCTTTGTGCGGAAGAATCATTGAACCACCTCGGAGCTGGAATACGAAGATGTGTAAGCCACATCGGTTGGATTTTGTTCGGCATAAAGCGGATCATGCACCCACTCCCCTGAAAGCGAGAGCGAGGTGGATCCGGTGATTTTCACCTGCAAAAATCTTCCCAGCAAATTGCGATTGCTGTCGTCAATGAAGTTCACCACACGATTGCAGCTCGTGCGACCCGTCCAGACCCGGCCTGTTACGCCTTCTTTGATGAGATTTTGATTCTTCGCAACTCCCTCTACCAACACCTCCATGGTTTGCCCCACGCGTTCGGCATAGGTGCTTGCTGCAATTTTCAGTTGGTGCGCGAGAAGTTCGTTCAATCGCCGATTTTTAACTTCATTTGGAACATCATCAGGGAGTTTTGCAGCCCGTGTCCCCGGTCGCGGAGAGTACATGAACGCATAGATGTTGTCGTAGCGGACTTCATCAAGCAAACGCTTCGTCTCAAGATACTCCTCTTCACTTTCGGTCGGAAACCCGACGATCAGGTCGGTCGAGAGACCCACATCCGGGCAAAGTTCCTTAAGCCGCTTCATCTGCGCGATGTAGGTTTCAATCTGATGGTGGCGCCCCATCTTGGTCAGCATGCGATTGGACCCGGATTGAACCGGCAAATGAAGGTGGCGCGCAAGCCTGCTCACTCCGCCCTTTTCCTTGGGCGCGTAGCACGCAATCAGCTCGTCGCTGAAATCAAGGGGATGAGAAGAGGTGAAGCGGATGCGCTTCAACTTTTCAAGCCTTGGATCGTTTTCGATTGCGTACAAAAGTTGCGGGAAGTTTTCTTCGCCCGCGCGAGGGCCTACTTTTCCGATCGGACTGTGCAGCTCTTTTGGCTCATAGCCATGAACATTCGGATTTCCTTTTCCAAAAGAATTCACATTCTGACCAAGCAGGGTGACCTCCCGAACGCCTTTTGAAACCAGCTCTGCGATGTCGTCGAGAACCTCGCGGATCGTGCGGGATTTCTCGCGTCCTCTGGTGAAGGGTACAATGCAATAGGTGCAATACTTGTCACAGCCCTTCATGATGTTCACAAAAGCCTGAGCTTTCGAACCCTGAACCTTGGTTTGAGTGGAATAGCTTAGCGTTTTGTCAAACTCGACTTGTACAAAATGGCGATTGCCGCTCTCAGCCTTATGAACGAGCTCCGGAAGCTGATCGATCGCATCGGGTCCGAAAACAAAATCAAGATAAGGCGCGCGTTTGAACACTTCGCCCTTGTCGAGTTGTCCCACACATCCGCCCAGCGCAATGATCGGGCCCTTCTCGCCTTTTTGTTTTTTCAGAATCTGCTGTTCTCCAAGAAACGAAACCGCCTTGTGAACCGCCTTCTCACGCACGGAGCATCCGTTGATGATGATGAGATCCGCGTCTTTCGGGTTTTCGGTGGATTGCATCCCCCGCTCTCCCATGAGCGCAATCATGCGCTCGGTGTCGGCCACGTTCATCTGGCAGCCAAAGGTCTTTACGTGTACTTTTTTCCGGGTTTCAGGGACTTCGGTTCCTGGGGTCATGGTTCCTCCTTCGGACTGCGGCTGTTAAATCCGGCCCAAAGTATATTGTTTAGTCGGCTTTTTGATCAGCCTTCATTCCAGAGGGATCTGGTAAATTCAGAGCCCCGTGAACCTACCACAGGAGGGGAAGATCTGGAACGGAGTTTGTGGCCCATCATGGCCTCTCCAGCTGCACCCGAAGATTGGGTATGGGCGAGTCCTTGGACTTGAAAAACCATTGAATTCTATAGGTTTTTTAGCCGAGCCGCGTCCTTTGGCTTCGCTCTTGTCAGTCCGGACTCGCGGGAGTCGGCAAAACCCCATTGAAATCAGAGGGATTCAATCCCAAGGGGCTCTCCTGTACCCAATCTTCGGGGGCAGTTTGAATGAGCCCAGTTTTTATTTGGAAGGTCCTCCCCCCTTTTGCTAAAACCGGAACCCACCATGACATTCAGGCTTGATCCGAGCGCTCCCGAGTGCTCGACACCATTGATGAAACAGTTTTTGCGCCTTAAGGAACAAGCCCCGGATTCGATTCTATTTTTCCGCATGGGCGATTTTTACGAACTTTTCGGAGAAGACGCGGTCCTGGCCGCTCCGATCCTGGGAGTGACACTCACGTCCCGTGACAAGCGTAGCGAAAACCCGATCCCGATGGCGGGTGTGCCGTTTCACAGCGCCACTGCCTACATTCAAAAACTCCTGAGCCACGGAAAAAAAGTCGCGATTGCAGAGCAAATCCTGCCCGAGGGAGTTACCGCGGACCAGGTCAAAGGAATCGTCGAGCGAAAAATCATCCGAACCTTTTCTCCGGCCGTGCAATTCGAACTGGGCGAGGGAAACCGACCAAGGTTCCTTGCCACGATCACTCCTGCGGAGGGAAAGTCATATTGCCTTGCCCTTTTGGAGCCTGCGACCGGCGAGATCCGATTGAGTGCGGCAGTTGCACTCGACCGTCTTTTGTCCGAGCCACGGCTTTCCGACATCCGGCACTTTTTGAACAGCTCCTCAAAAACCCCGATCGAGCTTCTTGAACTGCTGGAATCCCGCGGTTCTGTTTTGATCGAGGATGTTGCCTCCAATTTGGTTTCTTCAAGCGAAGAGCTCCCGCTCCTGCAGCGAATTTTTGGCAAACTCGTGCTCCATCCCCTTCTGGAATCGCCTGCAGCAAAAAGGTCTCTTGCGATGCTGGTTCAGTATGTGCTTCGATCTCAAGGCCAGGAAACCCTGGCCCATCTCCACGAGCCAAAGCCGATCACCGAGAGCGACCGGATGAGTGTGGGGCCCGAAACCCATGCCCATCTCGATACTGCCGATTTCTTTCAGAACATTTCCTTGTGCGCCACTTCCATGGGTTCCCGGTTTTTGCAAGGCGAGCTTCTTGCTCCCTTGAAGGATCTGAAAACCCTGAGACTTCGCCAACAAGCGGTGCAGGAGCTTTCGAAAGAATCATTGTTTGCAAGCCAGCTCAATCAGGACCTGAAACAAGTGTATGATCTCGACCGGATCTTGGGACGGATCTCCGCAGGCCTTGCGCACCCCCGCGACACCTATGCCTTCGGAACCTCACTTGCGGCCGCGTTCCGCTTCACCGATCGCCTTGCAGGCCTGAGCTCGCCTGATTTGAAAGAACTTTTTGAGACTTTTGCCTCCACGCGCGAAATTTTAGCCCCTCTTTCGGAGCGAATTCTCAAAACCCAAAAACCCGATGCGCCCACTCACACCCGCGAAGGGAATATCTTCGAGCGTGGAACCAACACCGAGCTCGATCGTTTGATTGATCTGACCACCGAGGGTGAGCGCTTTTTGATCGAACTCGAAACACGCGAGAGGGAGGCCACCGGCATCTCCTCGCTTAAGGTAAAATACAACCGTGTTTTTGGCTATTTCATCGAGATTTCGAGTGCAAATTTGAAGCTCGTGCCCGCTCACTACCAGCGCAAGCAAACCATGGTGGGAGGCGAACGCTTCTTCACCGAGGAACTCAAGAAATTCGAGGAGGAAATCCTCTCTGCTTCCACCCGAAGGCGTGCGCTCGAGGCAAAACTTTTTGAAACCCTGGTTCAGGACCTTCGGGATGTTTCCGAAGCAAGCAAGCGGCTCTCCGCTGCGATCGGTGTGCTCGATGGCCTAGTTTCCTTAGCATTTCTGGCCTCAAGACCCGGTTGGACCTTTCCAAAGATCGATGACGGCTTCGGGTATGTTTTAAAGGGCTCACGCCACCCAGTTGTGGATTCCGTGCTTAAGGGCTCTTTTGTTCCCAATGATGTCGAGATGGATCCGGCCAGCTCGCGGACCTTGATCATTACCGGCCCGAACATGGGCGGAAAATCCACCCTTATGCGCCAAATGGCCCAGATCATACTTTTGGGCCAAATCGGGGCACCGGTTCCTGCAATCGAGGCTCACTGGGGTGTTTTCCACTCGCTTTTCACCCGAATCGGCGCCCACGACGCGATTGCCAAAGGCCAAAGCACCTTCATGGTCGAGATGGTGGAGCTTGCCCACATCTTGAATCATGCTGATTCAAGGTCCTTTGTCGTTCTTGACGAAATCGGCCGTGGAACATCGACCTATGATGGAATGAGCGTCGCTCAAGCGGCTCTGGAATATCTCCACGAGAAATCAAATGCCAGAATCGTGTTCGCCACCCATTACCACGAGCTCACGGCCCTTGAATCAAAGCACACCGGCATCCGAAATGCCTACATGAAGGTTCTGGACAAAAACGGGAAGCTTACGTTTCTCTATGAGATGGCGCTCGGCAAATCCTCAAAGAGTTTCGGGATCCAGGTTGCGGAGCTTGCAGGCCTCCCAAAAGAGGTAGTCAAGAAGTCTTGGACGATTCTGAAGGATCTCGAAAAGCCGGCCAAGGGACCGGTTGAGGCCTCTTCACAATTCTCGCTATTTGATTCTATTTCCGTGCCTGCAACACCAGAACCCAGCGAGACCGAACGCGACGAGCTTCGCGAGGAGCTTGATTCGATTGACGTAAACCTCATCCGCCCGATTGACGCAATCCAACTCCTCTCCGGGCTGAAAGATAGACATCTCGGAGCAAAGTCCCCATGAAAGCAAAATCATCTCGAAGAATGTTGCCCCTGACGCTTGGGGCGCTTGGCGTCGTATTTGGTGACATCGGCACCAGTCCTCTTTATACGATCAGCGAGTGCGTAAATCCGGCCCATGGAGTAAGCGCACAGATCCCTGCCAATCTCTTCGGTCTGGTCTCGTTGATCTTTTGGTCTCTTTTGATCATCGTAACTCTAAAGTACATTTTCTTCCTCATGCGCGCAGACAACCGGGGAGAGGGAGGAATCATGGCTCTCATGGCGCTCCTCCCCGATCACCTCAAGGTTCCAAAGCCAGGACAAGTGGGAGTTGCCGCCATGTTCGTCATTGCCGGCGCTTCCTTGCTTTTTGGAGAAGGGGTCATTACCCCTGCGATCTCAGTGCTGTCCGCAGTTGAAGGGTTGAAAGTGGTTTCTCCCGAATTCGAACATTTCGTGGTTCCCCTGACCCTGGCCATTCTAATCGCCCTTTTCAGTGTCCAAAAGAGCGGGACGCACAAGATCGGAAGCTACTTCGGCCCGATCATGCTCATCTGGTTTGGTGCGCTTGGAGTTTTGGGGCTCATGCACATCTTCGATGCGCCCGAGATCCTAAAGGGTCTTTCTCCTGTGTACGGAATCAATTTTTTTAGAGAACACGGTTTTCATGGATTCCGAATGCTTGGCTCAGTGGTACTTGCGGTGACTGGAAGCGAGGCGCTTTATGCCGACATGGGACATTTCGGTAGAAAGCCAATTCAGGTAGCCTGGCTCTTTTTGGTTTTTCCTTGTTTGCTTCTCAATTATCTCGGTCAAGGCGCGCTCCTGATTGCTCACCCCGAGCTTGCCACAAATCCTTTTTATGGAATGGTGCCCGAGCAGCTCCTCTACCCGATGATCTTCCTTGCGACTGCAGCGGCCGTGATTGCCTCTCAGGCGCTCATATCAGGTGCGTATTCCCTTACCAGCCAGGCAATACGCCTTGGTTTCTTTCCGCGCCTGACCGTGAAGCACACATCCGAAGAGGGAGAAGGCCAAATCTATGTGCCTTTCATCAATACGGCTCTTGCGATTCTTTGCATCGCGATTGTACTTGAATTTCAGGCCTCAAGCAAACTTGCTGCAGCCTATGGACTTGCTGTCACTGGCACGATGAGCATTACCTCCCTGATTTTCTTTCTTGTGACCCGATATCGATGGAAGTGGCATCCAGCTTTGTCTTTTGGGATCCTGATCCTATTTTATTCAGTGGATATCCCTTTTTTCATTGCGAACTCGATGAAATTTTTTGTAGGCGGCTGGATCCCCGTCTTCATCGGCACTTTCTTTTTTCTAATCATGTGGACCTGGAAGATGGGGCGAAGCCTTCTCTCCAGGCATTTTGAGGAAAACTCTCCACCGCTAGATGACTTTCTCGCAAACATCAAATCCAAGGTGAGCTTCCGCGTGCCCGGAACGGGCGTCTTCATGGCCTCAAACTCAAACGGCGTTCCTCCGGTGGTGATGCGAATGGTGAACCGGTTCCGCTCGCTTCATCAGCGGGTGGTTCTTCTTACCGTGACCTCCGAAAACGTTCCTTACGCATGCAAACCCAATTGCGAGGGCGACCGGGTTCAAGTCTCAGAGCTGTCCAATGGCTTTTACCGCGTGATCATCAAGTATGGATTCATGGAGCTTCCCGACATTCCGAGAGTGATGAAAGTGGCGTTTGAAAAGCTCGAGCTCCCCGACCAGAATGTCGATGACCTTCTCTACGTGCTTGGCCATGAAACCTTTGTCGAGCGAAATGCGGGAGAGATGTCGCGAGTGAAGCAGGCGATCTTCTCGTTCCTGTCAAGGAATGCGCGAAACGCGACCGATTACTTCGGGTTGCCGCCAAACCAGGTCCTCGAACTTGGAACCCAAATTGATCTTTAGCGGATCAGCTCATATTCGGATGCAAGACCCCGGACCAGGAATGCAGAGCCGCTTCCATTTGAAAAAATCTGGCCGTCCGAAGTTCCAAACAGCACCACTTGCGTGCCTGCCTTGATCAATGAACCACAGGTTTCCTTTTCGGATGCACGCGCAGCACCCATATTTGCATTGCCCCACTGGGATTGTCCCAACGTGGCACCGGAGGCGGAAAGTCTGATCAAAACAAGATCTCCCTTGCCCTGAACCGGGTTTCCTCCAGAAATCACTCCACCACCCTGCGCTTCAAGAAGATTGCCCAGAGTTTCTGCGCAGACGAGGATCTCACCTGTTTCCTGAATCGGGAGGATTCTTTTGCCGACATCCACCTTTGAGGATCCGGCAAGGGAGGCCCCCCACATGCGCGTCCACTGAAGGATTCCGTTTGAATTCAGTTTCGAGACATAAATGTCCCCCATCCCGCCATGGGTTTCCCCATTGAATGAAGCATTTAATGATTTCCCGTAACTGGAAGTGGTGGTGCCGGTCATGAAGATCTCTCCCGTTGAATTCACATTCAGGTCAAAGACGACATCCGACCCGGTTCCCTTTCCCGCGGTGAGCGAAACTTTGCCCAGTTGTCTGTTGTAAACCGAAGCGCCACTTGATGAAAAGGCACTCAAGATCACATCACGAAAGTTTTCTGTAGGACATGCAGCATTAGCATTGTATCCAGCTTCAGTGGTGAGCCCGGCATTCACCTCAAAGAGGTTTCCGCAGGAATGCCCGGCCGCAAGAATCTGGCCCTGTGCCGTGACCACAACCCTGCGGTACTCTTCGTCACTCACCGTACCGTTCATTTTTCGCCAAAGAAGATTTCCATTCGGATCCAGTTTCAATAGAAGCGCATCATAGTTTCCAGCATTGGCGGAATCGCTCCCTGTGGCACGAAAATGGCTGCGTGTCCTTCCAGCAACATAGATATTTCCGGTTGAGTCCACCGCAACATCAAAAAAATCCTCCCGCTGATTGGTGTTCGCCGAACCGAGCGTGGTTTGGCCGAATTGTTTGATCCACACCCTGGGGCCCCCAAGAGAATAGCGCGCCACGAAGCCATCCCCCGCCCCCCCTTGCACTTCGCCGAGATTTCCACTGGTGTGGCCCACAATCACCACATCGTTGGGTGGCAGAAACGCGATTGAACTTGCAACCACGTATCCACCCGCAGGAAGAGCGAGCTTTGGAAGATCTCCCACTTCCCGCACCTTCACACCTCCATTGGTCAGAACCGAGAAACAGAAATTGGATAGGAAGTCATTGGCACAGCCCAGGGTGACATACCCGTTTGAAGTTGTAACAGAGCGGGAACCATTGGGAAGTTTCAAGGAAATTGCAGCCTCCGTGTCCGAGACCACTCCGGAATCAAGGGGGCTTTTCGTAACTCCCCGAATTTCTGTACAGCCGACAAGACCAAAAAAGAGGAATGCGGAAAGTCGGTTTCTGAAGTCATTCATGGCACATGCTCCCCATCACTTCGGTGAGATCCAGGGTATCGATTCTCGAGTCTCCATTGACATCGAACGAGGAATTGCATGCGCCGGTACACCCGAAATTGCTCATAAACGAGGTGATTTGGGAGCGGGTATAGCAGCCAATGCTCGCCCCTCCGAATGAGGCAGTCACCGCTCCGGTCAACGAGGAACTGCCTCCTTTGATGAGATTCACACTGGAAGGAGAAAAAGAATTCCCCACGGTATCGAATATCTTGATTCCAATCGTATGGCTGCCATCGGGAAGGGCTGAAAGATCCCAGTTGTATTGATACGGTGAGGTCGTAGTGCTTCCAAGAAGTGCTCCATTACGGTAAAATTCAACCCGTCCGATTCCGACTCCATCGGATGCAGTGGCGGAAAGCATGATTGAGGCACCGCTGAGCGTAGAGAGGTGCGCGGGTGAGGCGATCGATCCAGACGGAGGAGTCAAGTCGATCAAAAGATTCACTGAGGCTGAAAAGGACGAGTTCCCGGCCGCATCGAATGCCTTTGCCCGAAGAGCATAGTTTCCCTCCCCGATCGAGGTGGTATTCAGGGAGAGCGAATACGGTGCGGTTGAATCCGTGAAGATCAGCACGGAACCCCGATAAAACTCGACGCGGCTCACACCCACATTGTCGGATGCCGTCGCACTCAGAGTGATCGTGGGACTCGAGGATGCATTCAAATTCACCGGCGCTGAGGGTGAGGTCAGGGTCACCGAGGGAGGAACGGAATCAGCAACCGGACTCGGGCTGGGAGTTGGCGTGGGGCCTCCGCCCCCGGTCGCCCCACCGACACAAATTTCATGGTTTTGAACGGATCCCCAGTTGCCGGAATT
This sequence comes from Bdellovibrionales bacterium, assembly GCA_018969905.1. Lineage (GTDB taxonomy): Bacteria > Bdellovibrionota > UBA1018 > UBA1018 > CAIMNF01 > CAIMNF01. The sequence goes on along the minus strand of JAGWXK010000016.1, from coordinate 9,475 downwards.
TGTGGCCAGAGTGACTCCGGCTCCACTCAGGATCCTGTAGCTGCCGGTTGTAAAGCTTTGCCCGTCGTTGAACTGATCCCGAACACTCACTGTGTAACAACCGGGCGCAAGACAGTGATAGTTGTTTACCACCGTACCTTGCGATCCGTTTTGGAATGGTCCCCCTGTGAAGACATTCACTCCGTTTTGAGAACCGATGTAGGTATTTTCGGAACCGTAAAAATCGAGCGTAAACGAGACATTGATGGTTTCCGGATTGGAGGGAACAGAGAAGGAAGCCGTCGCGGAATTGTTCGCTGTGCTCTGATCGGTGCCGCCATTCGGCGCATTGACATTGAATTCGATCGTGTGATTGCCTGCACTCAAACTTGGGATGGCGGGAAGAGTGATGATGGTGGAGACTCCGGTCACAAGGCTTCCTGAGAAAGAGACCGACTCCCACGCTCCTCCGTCAATCCGGTATCGCACTGTGGCCGATGTGATGGTGGATGAGCCGAGGTTCGTGAGCGAAGCCTTTGGTTGGAAACCTGAATCACACAAAAATCCGGGCATCCCGGACGGCGCAATCGAGGCATCCAGTGTCGTGAGCGGTACTCCTCCTAGCGTGGTCAACATGGTAGGCCGCAAAACATCCAAGGCTGAACGCATGCGGTCTTTTTGTCCCTGAGTGAACATGTCCTGACAGGACTGGGAGGTATAATCCATGTAATTCTCAACCTGTTGGGTTCCCGAACACTGGGGACTGCTGCAAGAGCCTCCGAGCGGAGTGGCAGGAGTGTCACACACCCGATCCCCCCCGGCCGAACAACTTGTCTCGGATGTGCACGAGCTGGTCGCATTGAATGTATGGTAGAGATTCAGATAGTGCCCCATCTCGTGAGAAAGGGTCTTTCCGTGATTGGTATAGGATTTTACCGTTCCGAGCGTTCCGGTGGCACTGTGAAGAATCACGATCCCGTCAATCGCACTGTTGAATGGGAAATAGGCATAACCCTGGATTCCACCTCCTCCGTTATTTCCCTCGATTTCTGTCACAACCCAAACATTTATGTATTTGTCGCGGGGCCAGGTGGAGAGCGCTTTCACGCTCTCCTCAACCGCTCCAGTGCCGGAGGATGCCTCGATCCCCAGGGTCGGGTAGTTTGGAATGGAGCTTCCATTGACCCGGATGATTCCATTGGTGGGTTGATTGTTGGGATCCCGCTTGGCCAAAACGAACTGAATTTTTGTGTCCACACCGGCTCCATCTCCGGTGGTTCCCGTCATTTTTCGGAAGTGTTGGTTCAAGGATGTGATTGCGCTTTCGATTTGCGCATTGGAGATGTTTGATCCGACTCCGACCGGCTCACCCAGGTGGATCACATGAAATACCACCGGAAGAGTGACTACTGTGTCGGCAAGCAACATCTGGGAGGCCACTCTCGAATTCCGATCCATTGCCTCCGCGAGCTTCTGTTCATTTCTGAGCCGTTCCGCTTCAAACTCAGGATGTCGGGACGTCAGAGGATCAAAACCGCAAGTGGACTCCCCCCTTGCTTCACTCAATAGAGCCTGCAGCCGGGCATCGCCTGATTTTCGGGAAACCTGTGAGGTTTGGGGAAAGGACTCTTCCGCCGCAGGCCAGCCTCCCAGAAGAAAAATCAACACATACAGTTTAAATGACTTCCAGCGAATTCCAGCCACAATCCACCCATCGGAACATGGGATATTTTCTTGGAGTTTTTTTCATGGGTGTCGGGAATGACACGCCAAAAAACAGGTGGTAGTCTTCACGGCATGAATCGAATTGTGTGGATACTCCTGATGGCCTCTTTCTCAAACAAAGCCGATGCTGCGCGTTTCGAAGTCTACGGAGAATCTCCCCTCTTTTCGGTGGAAGTCTCTGTTGAAAAAGGAGAGAGCATTGCGCAGGTCACGAAACGAAATCTCTCCCGCGCCAAAGATTCGGGGCTCATTGACGCCTTTGGTTTTGGTGAAGTGGGAGTTGACTTCATCACCCCTCTCCGCGGCCTCCCGCTTGGTTTCTCCGTTGAGCATGTCAGCGCACGGGAGCTTCGAGCCTTTGGCTGGTGCTATTCGGTGGACGGGGTCACTCCGGAACTTCTTGCAGATGAATACAAGCTCCTCGGCACCGAGGAAAAGATCCGCTGGTATTTCGGATACGCATCCCGAATCGATCAAAACTGGGAAGCGCAGTGCATTCCGGTATTTACACCTTAACCCACTCTGCAATCGCATCCGCAAAATCATCGCGACTGTTCAAACACGGCACATACACAAAACTCTCTCCTCCGGCATCCAGAAACAATTCCCGGTAGCGGAGTTGGATTTCCTCGAGGGTTTCCAGGCAATCCGCCGTGAATGAAGGAGAGGCCACAACCAGCTTCTTCACGCCTTTTTTGGGCAGCTCCTCCAGAAGAATGTCCGTATAGGGTTCGATCCACTTGGTTCGCCCCAGTCGGGATTGAAATGCGGTAATGGTTTTTTCCCGGGACCAGGAGAGCGCATCACTGAGACGCCTTGATGTTTCAAAGGACTGGGCCCGATAACATTTTTCGTTTCCCTCATTCCAGCGTTCACAACATCCCGGCGAGCAACACGGATTTGGACGCTTTTTGATCTTCAAGAGTTGCCTCTCCGGAACTCCGTGGTAACTGAGCAAAAGAGCGTCGGGTTTTTCGACCTCAAGAACAGGTCTAAGTGTGGCAGCCAATGCCGAAATGAAACCGGGAGCCGAGAAAAAGTCCTCAATGACCCGAACCCGCGCCCGGGGAAGCTCTTTTTTCATGACCCGATCAAATTCCACGATCGAACTCTCGCTTGCGGCGTAGGAATACTGCGGATAGAGAGGCAAAAACACCAAAGACTCCACGCCCTCCTTTTTGAATTCCTGAAGAACTTCAGGGAGCGATGGCCTTCCGTAACGCATGGCCATCTTCACGCTGGGGCCGACTCCGTCCCGATTCAAGCGCGATCTGACCTTGTCAGTGAGCTCACGGGTATGAATCATCAGAGGGGAACCTCGCTCGGTCCAGATTTTCTCATAGGCTTCAGCCGATTTTTTGGGACGGGTGTTCAGGATGATCCCATTCACCAGCAATTTGCGGGGAATCGCGGGGATGTCGATCACGAAGGGATCATTGAGGAACTCTTTCAAATACGCCCTCACATCTTTCTTGCTCGGGCTCTCAGGGGTCCCGAGATTCAGCAAGAGAACTCCGGTTTTTTCTTTTTGCATGGGGTCGAAGCTACCACGAAGAGAACTTGGGCCAGGAGGAAACATTTAGGATGCACGACATCAATTAGACTCGTTGCGCTAAAAAAGATCCCGAGTGAAAATCCCTAAGATTCGCCTTCAAATCATTTATATCGATAGAAGAACGCTTAGTCCGACCATTTAAGTTCACAAATGTCAATAAATTCAACCTTTTTATTTGAGTTCACCTCTGATCGCTATACACCTAGGCCCCGAAATGACTCAACGCAAAGCCATCTACGCTCTTCTTCCGGTGCTTTTCTTAGCATTGATCCATGCAGGCTGCTCGTCCGCGCCACCACCCAATACCGAAATCGAGGACATTCTTGATCATGAGGTGGGAGATCTGGATGAAGATCTGGCAACTCGAATCATGAGTGAGGCCCCAAAGAGGAAATCAAGATCCCGCGTTCGAATCGAAGGAGAAATCAAACGGGAGATCTGGTGGTGGATTCGCTATTTTTCCGTCCGGGAACGAGAAAGCTTTGCGCGCACCCTGAACCGCGCAGAAATCTATCGTCCGCTGGTTCAGTCCGCGCTCGCTGAGGCACGACTTCCCCGGGAACTTTTCTACCTGGCGTTTATCGAAAGCTCGTATGTCACTCATGCAACCTCTCACACGAGCGCTGTGGGAATCTGGCAGTTCATGGAACCCACTGCCAAACGCTTTGGCCTGAGAGTGAGCGAAAAACTTGATGAGCGGAGACATCCAATCGCCTCCACCTATGCGGCCATTCGATATCTTGATTTTCTGCACTCAAGATTCAACTCCTGGTACCTTGCCATCGCGGCCTATAATGCCGGAGAGGGGCGGATCCGACGGGCGATTCGTGAAGGACGAAGCACGGATTTCTGGACGTTGGCAGACCGGGGAGCCCTTCCAAGAGAAACCATGGAATACTTGCCAAAATTTCTCGCCGCAACCACCATCGCCTTCCATCTGGACAAGTTCGGATTCAACGAAATTCAACCGCTCTATCAATGGCCAAAGGTTTCCGGCATCCGGATCCCGGCCGGGATGAAAATGGAAACTCTCGCACGGATGACGGGCATGCCTACAAAGGAACTTCTTCGCTTCAATCCCGCCCTTCTCGAAAAACTGAGGCACGCACGTCGCAAACCCGTACAGATCTGGGTTCCCCAAACCGTTGCAATACGCTACGTTAAGCAGAATGGAGAGCTCGCCCTGGAATCCATTTCCAAAACTCGACCGATTTGAGTGGATCGGACTTTTTCTTTTCTTTGTTGGACATTCGCTGGCAGCGCATTTCTCTTTTGGATACAACCATCCGGACGAGCACTATCAAATCCTTGAGTTTGCTGCGCACTTTGCGGGCGTGAACGCAGATCCCTCGGCCTTACCCTGGGAGTTCAGGCTCCAGATCCGTCCCTGGTTCCAGCCCTTGCTTCATGCCATTCCCATGAAGCTGCTGTCTCTTGCGGGGCTCCACCAGGCGTTTACATTGACCGAGGTCTGGCGCTTTGTGTACGCCTCATTAAATCTGGCGGCTCTCTGGACCCTGTGGCAGACATTCAAAAAGCGCTTTGGAATTGATCCCAAGTGGTTTCTTCTCCTGGGCACCCTCTGGTTTTTTCCCTACATCCACGTGCGGACCTCAAGCGAAAACCTTTCGGGGATATTCCTGACCTTTGCATTTGCAGGACTTTTTTCGGGACGAAGGTGGTTTCTGTATGGATCCTTGTTCGGATTCGCCTTCCTTGCCCGTTATCAGATCGCACTCGGGCTCTTTGGCCTTGGCGTGTCTCTCTTGCTGATCGACCGAAAAATCAAGCCCCACCATCTTAAACTGCTGGCCGGATTCATGTCCGTGGTTCTACTCGGATTCCTCCTGGACCGAATCGGGTACGGTGCCTGGGCATTCACTCCTTACCGATATTTCAAGACAAATATCGTTGACGGCGTGGCTGCCACCTTCAATCCCTACCCATGGTACCAGTATTTCATCTGGATTTTTGAAATGAATCCGCTCGTGTCACTTCCTCTTTTCTTCGGGGTTTTCCTTTATGCGAAAAAGGAAAAACAAGACCCGATGGCCTGGTTTGTCCTCTCTTTTTTCTTGATTCATCTCCTCATCACAAACAAGGAATACCGCTTTTTGTTTCCAATACTGAACCTGGTGGCCATGATGTGCATTCGTGCATATCAGGACTCAGGCAAACTCTGGTTTGATCGTGCTTATCTATCGGTTTACCTTCTCTCCACCCTTCTCGGATTTTCAGTCTCCACCCTTCATGGCGCATCTCTTGAATCCCTTTGGGGCGTACACATGGCCGATCGCCATGGAAGCGCAGGGGAAGCCTGGCTTAGCAACCGGGATTTCATTTCTGAGACAAAAAAACTTTACTATCGGGTTGATGGAATCAAACTGCATTTGTTCTCGCAAGAAAAAGAGCTTTCGGAACAATTGCCTCATCTGCGGCCGATCCGGGTCCTGGTGGATTACAAATTTAATGATGAAAACGCTTCCGGCGTGCTGGGCCTTCTGGACCGGGAAAACTGCAAACCCGAGGCATTTGCGCTTCCAGGCTTCATTTTCAAGCTTCGGGACCAGATTCCGCTTTTGCGAAGGCTTCCCTATCGGGCGCTCTACTTCTGCCCCGCTCAAGCTCAATAATCGCCTTACGCACTGGCGCAGGCACTCCCGGAAGATCCTCCAGCAAAAACCATCGACCGCCCCTCAACCCCATGCTTCCGCGATTCTTGACCAGAAAAACGCAATGGGTACGCTCCACCTTGTGATTTGTGACCACGTATCGGACCTTGAACTCGAAAAGCAAAGCACCACTCGTCACGGCGCTTGAATCAGGCACAGGAAAATCCCAAAGGCCTTCCCTCCAGGCTCCTTTTTTGTTCTGAACCAGGAAGATTTCCCGGAAGGGTCCTCGACTTCGGAGTGGAATCCACCTTTTCTCCTGCAAATGCCTCCAGGATTTCCCGGGCTTCTTTTCAGGAAAAGAGGCGGGCCTGCCCTTCCCCTTGCATGAGCCGCGAATCGGGCACTCTCCACATTTCGGATTCTTTGGCAAACACAGGATCGCACCCAACTCCATCAAGGCCTGATTGAGAATCCGTGGATTCGCATCCTTCAGCTCCACAAGGCGGCGGGAATGATGCCAGATCAGGCTCTTTGCCGAGTCAAGCTTTTGAATGGCGTATACGCGCGAAAGCACACGCACCACATTCCCGTCCACGATCGGGGCCCTTTGCCCATAGGCGATCGAAGCCACTGCGCCAGCCGTATAGGGCCCGACACCGGGAATTGCGCTCCATTCCTCCGCGGTCTTTGGAAACCCGAGCCCCGCTTCCAATCTCTCATGAATCTTCCTTGCGCCCCGATGGAGATTCCGGGCCCTCGAATAATAACCAAGCCCCGCCCAGAGTTTGAGAACCCGCTCCTCTGGAGCCTTTGCCAGCTCCCCCACATCCGGAAATTCCAGAGTGAACTTTTCAAAATAAGGCAGCATTGTCGCGACCCGGGTTTGCTGCAGCATGATCTCGGAGAGCCAAATCCAATAGGGGTGGGGGTTTTTCCTCCATGGCAAATCACGGGCGGATTTCTGAAACCAGGCGCTCAGATTTTTGACGATTTTGACGCTCACAACGTGCCCATGCTATCCTGAATTCTGCGTGGTGATAAACCGGTTTTTCTTCGCATTTCTTATTTTTTCCACTTTTTTTTCCGCACCGTTTTCGGATGCGCGAGACGGGTCCAGAAAATTCCTGGTCGTGATTGACCCGGGCCACGGAGGTTCCGATACGGGCGCCGTGTTTGATGGAGGCAAGACCCGTTTGACCGAGAAGCACTTCACGTTGCTGTTGGCCCGGGACCTTGCCCGCGAACTCATCATCCGTGGTCACAATGTCATCCTCACCCGCAATGAAGATCGCGATCTTCTTCTGAGCGATCGCACCGCACTTGCAAACAAGGTGAAAGCTGACATTTTCATTTCCATCCATTTGAACTCGAGCGAAGAGGCCATTCGTACCGGAGGCGTTGAAACCTTCATCCTGAACCATGCAACCGATGAAACCTCTCGCCGGCTTGCAGATCTCGAAAACGCAGTTCTCAAGGATTCCCAGGCGAATTCGGACTCCGGATCATCAAACGTGTCCCTGATCATGAAAGACCTGATCCTCGATGCGAATCTCGAACCCTCCAAGGATCTTGCCTGCTCTGTACAGTCCAGAATTCGCGGAAAGATCAATGACCGCGGCGTGAAGCAGGCGCTCTTTTATGTTTTGCTCGGAGCGGACATGCCCAGCATCCTGATCGAATCCGGCTTTATGAATTCAAAGGAAGACCGGGACAGGATCCTCTACACCCGATCTCGCTTGGCCATGGCTGCGGACCTTGCTGCCGCGGTCGATGATTATCGTCTCAAGAAAATCAAAGCCCCTTGCATGGTTCAAAGCGAGAAGCAGTTTCAACGAAAAGCCGAACTTCCCCGCCCCAAAAACAGGATTTAGATTCGACGTCTGGCCAATCCGAACCGGCTCAGGCTTCCATGGAAAGCCACTTGAGGACTTGATCCGGCATTTTTGGCGCATCAATATGAACCTTGATCAAACGGAGGGTTTCCTCAGGAGTAATGTTGCGATGATCTCCTCGAAACAGCGCCTTCACAAGCCCGACCGCAACGGTGCGATTCTTTCTCTCAAACCTTTGTTCGATATAAAACCATTTCTCGTCCCATCCGATCACCTTGGTATGAAGACGGTAGCGCTGAAACGGCAGGAGTGAAATCTTGTATCGAATATTGACCGCACCCACAAGAGGCTGCCAGCGATGACGCACGAGAGCGGCTGCAAGATCCGTTCGAATCAGAAGATCCAATCGGCCCAGATCCATGAGAGACAGAAATCTTCCGTTATTCATGTGAAGATTCAAGTCCAGATCGTTTGGAAGAACCCTGAGATTCAAAACAGATTCAGAAAGAGGGTGAAGCTTTTTTCGGAAAAATCCCTCCACAATGATCATGAGCAGTCGGAGCAGAAGATTCATTGGTCGAGTCCGAAAATCAGCCCGGTCCAAAGTCCCGAGGATGAAAGGCGGGTGTTTTTCAAAGAAAAATCAATCTCAAAAAGCCCGCGCTCCAAATCCTGAACCGTGCGCCGATTCCATGATTTCCTCCACCGTTCCAGTTTCTGTTGCAGCATCGGATTTCTTCTCTCGAGGGAGGGGGTTCGGGTTTCCTGCTCCAGGAGAAAGAGTTTGAATTGCCTAAGATTCCAGGCCAGTAGCCCCAAAAAAGGAAGCTGAACCTCAAGATCCTTCGAGAAATGATGGACCACTCCAAGAGCTCTTTTTTTGTCTCTCATAAAAATCGCATCAATGAACTCATCCTGGGCATATGCACTCACACCCGATCTGAGCGCTTCCGCACGAAGGAACGCATCCTCTCCGACCAACTCGAGTTTGGAAAGCTCCTGGTCCACAATGTCGAGACTCCATGGATCAAGCCCCCTCAGCGAAAGCCGCTCGGCATCCGCCAGGGAGAGACCTCTTCGTTTGGCCAGAAACTCAATCCATGCCTCCCGTTCCTGCTCCTTGACTTCCTCACAAGGAACCACGGCTGCAAGATCGCTCAACACCTTGGAGGCTTTTTTCCTCCCATCAAAAGTTTTCGAGGCAAGAACCAATACCGTAGAAAACGACTCAGCCCCCGAAGGCTCACACGTCGGCAGAGACTTCAAATACTCCGCAAGAGGATCCAGATTTCTCAGATCCTCAGCATTCCGAACCAGAACGAACTTCGTTCCGCCCGTCATTGACCCGCTCTGGGCAGAATCCAGTATTCGCTCGATTCCCGTGTCGGATGCGTCGAATTTCTCCAGATTAAAATCGTTGACACTGGCACCTAAAAGGGAGGCGCGCTGAATCTTTCGAATCAACTCGCGGGCTTTCATCCGCTCCGTACCGAAAAGAAAATAGACAGGGCGGACTTTTCCTTTTTCGAGTTCTTTTTGGATGAGCTTTGGCTCCAATTTCGGCATGCTTTCAGAGGTTTAACGGGGTTTTCCCTTTTTGCAAAGCCAAATCCCCTTCCAGAAGTGACCATATTGCCTGACCGCCCTGTTTTGGTGTACATTGCCCCTTTATGAAATGCCCTTATTGCTCCACTCCCGAAACCAAGGTGATCGATTCGCGCCTGAATCAGACCGCCGACATGACCCGCAGACGAAGGGAATGCTCTGAG
>JAGWXK010000015.1 GCA_018969905.1 Bdellovibrionales bacterium | reverse complement strand
ACCTCTCAAACCTGCACTGGAAACAATTGAAGAAGGTAGAGTTTGAAATCAACAACAGACCCATGAAGTGTCTTGACTGGCGTACCCCTTACGAACTTATGATGAAGAAAAGTTGCACTGCCTTTGTGTGGTCGGGTAATGAATTTAGGGTGACCGTGAAAATGACAATCGGTATTTCTTTTTTCGCACCCGTTCCGTGTGGACTGGCTAAGTCATGAAAAATACTGCAGGTGTATGAATTGCACTCTAATTACAATTTTTACAGTGGCTGTAATAATTGTAAATATTAGGTTCTAGATTAGCTTCTGATTAAAAATACTCTTTCCGATTACTTGGAGTTCGTGTCACTTGGCGATCCAAAAATTTTTTGATAGACAGCGGCTCTCCCTGAAAAAATGGACCAAAGCGGCGCATAAAGAAGCAAGTCCACAAGGTGAATCCCCGAGGAGTATTCGATCTCATCTAAAATCTCAGAGGTTTCATTAGAAGTCTTCTTAACTTCATGCCGATGCCTCCAGTTTTTAAGTGGAAACGGAAGACGCTTTCCTTCATCCACAAAAAACCAAGAATCTGGGGTAACGGACGCCTCGGTGATCAAGCTTACCCAAGGTTGCAACAAACCTGGAATTCCCGTTCTCAGATGAACTTCATGTCCCACCTCACACCCATCGAAACGATCCAAGATCACCTGCATGAAAGGAGGTTTTAGTTGCAAGAAAAGATCTTGATTGAAGCCTGTTTTTACTTGTTCTAAAGATGAGTTGACTTCGGTTTTGAATTTTCACAAGCTTTGCGACGTTATTATAGCCTTCAACGCGTGCATTTGTCAGCCCGGTTTTGAAGTAGTTCAGAATCTCATCGCGCCACTTGAGGAGGGTTCTGCGCAGGGTTTGGATGGCTTTGATTTTTGAGACCGCAAAGGCATCGCAGATGCGAGTCAGAACGAAGTTTGCCTTATTGTATCCTTTGATCCGATAGAAGCGATGGAGACTTTCTTTGGCAAGATAAAGCTCTTTTAACTCGGGATACTGCTCAAGGTAGCGCTCGATGGTGAGGCGTTCGAAGTAGCCCAGTTTTTTTGAGCTCATCAGAAGAAGCTTTCTTGCACGAAGATCAGCGCGAGTTCCGGTGATCTCATGTCGTTTTTTCAGGATTGCAGGGGTCAGCAATCGAATCACATGGAACTTGTCTGCAACGAGATTTGCGTTTGGGAAGAAACTTTTGGCAAAGTTTTTAAAGGGATCGCAGAGATCAAGCGTGACCCAGTTCACGTTCTCACGTCCGGGGATGTGTTTGAGTTGCTCCTCAAGAGCGGCTTGGGTTTTGCCCTCTGCAACTTCAAGTACTCGCTTGTTTTTGTAATCGACCACCAAGGATGCGAACTCGGTGTTTCCGAAGGTTTTATTGCGCTTAAATGCATGCTCATCAATCCCGATCACCTTGGGCCAAGGATATTGCTGGCGCCTCGCCCGGAGTTCAAGATGACGATAATAGACCTTGTAGAGGAAGCCCGAAGAACACCGGAAGTCCCGCCTGACCCGTGCAAGATCGCTATATGTATCGCAGGCATGGCGAAGGGCACGGCCATAGCGCTCGGTGTGGCAGAAATTCTTCCGGTGTGGCAGAAATTCTTCCGGATCCCAGGCACAGGTTCAGTAAAGGGCTTTCCGCAGGGCTTGCACCAAAGACGACGCTTCTTGATCTTAAGTTTGATCATGATGCCGTGAATGGGCGCGTCCTTGATGCTCACCTCCCGATGATCATAGGTGCTGTCACTGGGATGGGCGCATCTGGGGCAGTACTCGGTTTTCCGGGCCTTCGAACACACCAGGATGCACATGCCTCCCTGGGCCGCACGGGCCACGTACTCTAATTTCAGTTCCGGAATGAGGATGAATCTTGATAGGGTCTTTAGAGGCATAAGTAGGTCCTTTCGATGGAAGTTTCAGTTTCGATACCTAAAACTCTATCAAAGTCGTCTACTTATGCTTTTTTCATTCAACACCCACTCCACAGTGTGGAGAACCAATTTTAGCAAACAGGGGCCTGTTTCGAATGGTCTACTTCAAACAGTCCTCGGACAAAAGGCTAAGCCTTTCGTCCTGCGGAACTCGTATCCCATTCAAAACAGGAGCCCTGCTTGCTCAACGAATCATTCGGATGAAGAGTAAAGTGGCGTCCCCACGGAGGATTAGAAGGCACGCGCGAGGGTTCGCTTGCGAATGCGAGCTCGAGGGGTTCATTCGTGAGGCCCATGAAGGGCCGAGCGAGCAAAGCGAGTGATAACGAGCGATGCCTGAGCGACCCTCGGTCGCGAAGGTGGCGACCATGATGGGAGTCACACAAAAATGCCAGGAGGTCATTTTTGCACAACCGCAGCGTCAGCGGAGGTTGCCCGAAGGGTGAGCCCACAGGAGGTGGCGAATGACTCCCCGTGAGTAGATCATCGCGGGGCTTAATCTAGATTGAAACTATATTAAATCTATATTATCCTGATCTGAGATGATTCGTTTTGAGTGGGACGAGAAAAAGAACAGATCGAACCGACAGAAACACGGCATTTGGTTCGAGGAAGCCCAGCAAGTCTTTGATGATGTTACTGCAATTCGATTTTACGACACGCTCCATTCAGATGACGAGGACAGGTTTGTACTATTGGGGATGAGCGGTTCAAGCCGAACTTTAGTCGTGGTCTTTTGCGAGCGTGAAAGTGAAAACAAAATTCGGATCATTTCTGCCCGGAAAGCGACCAAAAAGGAGATCAAAATTTATGAAGAAGGAATATGATTTTTCAAAAATGAAGGCGGAAAAAAACCCATATGCTTCAAAGAAGAAAGCGGTAGGCATCAATCTCAGCCATGAGGTCATCGATTACTTCAAGAAACTTTCTGTCGAGACAGGTGTGCCCTATCAGAATCTGATCGATCTTTATCTGCTGGATTGTGTGAAGAACAAGAAAAAGTTGAAGATGGATTGGGCTGCGTAAATCGTGAGTTCACTCCCTTCGGTCGCCGCCCGCGGGGACCATTGTGGAATTTTGCGCCAACATCCCGCAGGATGAAATTCATGAAACCCAACGATTCCTGGCACCGCACCATGTATGATGACCGATTCGCGGAAAAAACCATCGATGCGCGCCACGGCTGGCAAGCACGTGCCCTTGCCTACAAAAAGACGCTCTGATCGGCCAAACCCATTTCCGAACTTGTTCCCAAGACTTGAAAGCGGGGGTTGGCCATCAAGCCTCAAACAAATTCGCCAAATCCTCTTTTGACAACTTCTTCATGAAATCGGTGTCTTCGGAAATGATCGACTCGGCGATCCCTTTTTTCTTCTTCTGGAGTTCGAGGATTTTTTCCTCGACAGTTCCCCGCGCAACCAAACGATAGGCGAATACGGTGTTCTTCTGCCCCATCCGGTGTGCGCGCCCGATCGCCTGCGCCTCGACCGCGGGATTCCACCAAGGATCAAGAATGAACACATAATCGGCAAGGGTCAGATTCAAACCGGTGCCGCCTGCTTTCAGGCTCACGACAAACACCGGGGCTCCCCCTTCGGTTTGGAAGCGATCCACCGGAGACTTTCGATCGACCGTCTGACCATCTAGGTACTCGTATGCAATTCCTTCGGCCTCAAGCGATGTCTTTACGATCGAAAGCAGACTTGTGAACTGCGAAAACACAATCGCCTTGTGCCCCTCTGCAATCACTTCCTTTAGCTGAGTCAACAGCAACTCGAGCTTCGCACTCGGAACTTCCCGCTTGGCCTCATCAATGAGGCCCGCGTGACAAGCCGCCTGCCGCAAACGAAGCAAAGCCTCAAGCACATGAAGTTTTGATTTGGCCAATCCGTTCTTCTCAACCGATTGTTCAATCGACTCTCGGTAGCGCTCGCGAATCACCGAATAGTACTCGGCTTCATCCGGACTCATTTCGCAGAAAAGCACCTGTTCTGATTTTTCAGGGAGCTCGGTCAGCACCGCCTCTTTGGTTCTTCTCAGCATGAACGGGCGAAGAAGGCGCGCAAGCGCCGCCTCCACATCCTTCGGTGCATCCGCACCTGCCGGGAAGTTGAGGAGTCCTGGGTTCGTGAACTCCAAAATCGAAAGCAAATCCTGAATCGAATTTTCGATCGGTGTGCCCGTAAGCGCAAGACGATGCTTTGCCCGGAGTTGCTTGCACGCAACGGCCGCCTGGGATTTCGGGTTTTTGATAAACTGGGCTTCATCGATCACCGCAACATCAAACTCCTGGGTACGGAGCTCTTCGATATCGGCCCGAAGCGTTCCGTAGGTCGTGACCACCAGATCCGCGTCTCCAATTTCCTGGCTGATCTTCTTGCGCCCCATCCCTACGTATCGGACGACCTTAAGCGTTGGCGCAAACTTGGCGGCTTCATCCATCCAGTTGAAGACCAGACTCTTCGGAGCAACCACAAGACACGGACGCTTCGATTCCTTTCGGCGGGAGAGCAAGAAGGCTAGCACCTGAATGGTTTTTCCAAGACCCATGTCATCGGCCAAAACGCCACCCGACTCAAAGTCCTTTAAAAACGTTAGCCAAGTGAGTCCTTCTTTTTGATAATTCCTGAGCTTACCCTTGAATCCGACCGGTGCCTTTACTGTTTTTGTCAGATCATACTTCAGTATCCGACTCCGGAACGACTCAAAACCCTTATCACCCCGGACATCATCATCATCCCCCAGTGCTGCATTCAAAAGTAATCCCTGATTTTTTGTAAAGCGAAGCGTACCCGGCTCGGACGAATCACCCAGACCCTTCAAGGTCGAATAACGCGCAATCCATTCCTCAGGCAAAAATCCGATCGATCCGTCCTTCAGTCGCACGGTTGTGTTCTTTGCCTCGAGGAGTGCCAGAATCTCTTCTTTTCGAAAGGGATTCCCCGCAAACGAGGCCGAGAGGCTCACCTCAAACCAGTCGGTGGAGGACGAAACGTTCAACGACAGATCTTCGGCCAGAATCACGCGCTGGCCTTCGATCATGATCCGCCACCCGTTTTGACTGAGTTCAGTGGCCGAGCGCTGCAGATCATTCATGGGAACTGCACCAGACGAGTCCCGTAGAATTTCAAGGGCCTGCGTAAGAGCGGCTTCCTCAAATTCGGAATTGCGGATGTAAACCTGACGATTCTCCACATCGACCACGCTTTTTGAGGAGTCCGACAGGGCAACCACATGGCCTGCGTAATCAAAGCTTACGGTTAGAGTCATGCGTCCAGTGGAAGGATCGTTTCCGAGTGGAAGGAAAACGCCTTGAGGAACCGGTTCAATCACGCTTCTCACCCATGCAAGTCCCTCGGGCCAATTCACCGTGGGTGCATCCGCATCTGTGAAAATGCGCTTCACAAAAGCATCGACCTGTTCGCGTGGCACAAAGAATTCGCCCTGGCGCAGATTCTTGATCCACTTTGCGTGGCGGGGCTCGGCAAGACGCCCGATCTGATCCCCAAAAAGAATCAGCCCCGAGCTTAACACTGCAATGGGATCACCGATCGATCGGGTTTCCTGATCGCGTTTCAGCACTCCGCTCAAACGATACCTGGCGCCCGCATCTTGAACTTCCAGTTCCATATCCCACGGCTTGCCCCGGTCCATCCGAAGCGGGCGATCCGCATTGTCGGGAGATCCGTTGGGTGAGCGCGAAAGAAAAGCGTTTCCTGATCCGGTAAGGGTGGTCAGAACCTGAGTCTCTAAAACGGGATCCACCGTAAAGCGGGTGGAGGAGCGACCAAACGAACTCACCATTTTTGGATCACTCGTTCGGGTCAAAAGCGCAACCACTTCCTGATCGCGAGGATCTGCAAGAAGCTGAAGATCCCGGTCAGGCGCACGATCCGGACGAAGAGGCCCGACCTCGCTCCCGATGCCGCGTCGACGGCTCCAAAAATCAAGGACCAGTTTTCCCGCCGTTACCGTTTCAATCGCATTGATCACGAATGCGGCACTCATGTTACCAGCATTGACGGTGCGCCCGCTTCTTCCTTGAATTTGGTCCAATCGTTCGCTCCAGGACATGCTCCCCGCGGCCCCTGCACTCTGAGAGGCGACTGGGCCGAAAACGGGTCTGGGCGCATTGGAAACCGAGTTTGCAGGGCGCCCGCCATCCCGAATCAGACGCAAATGTCCCGTACCGGGCACCTTCGCTGAAAGGCCGGAGCGTTCAAGCTTGATGATGGAAGCCCAAAGATGCTTACAAAGCCCCGCGGTTTCGAAATAGGGACAAGTGCACCTTACCTCAACGGTCCCGGCCTCAGCGGCCTTTGAGAAATCAACCCAGATCGCGTAGCGCTCGCCTTGTCCGACCACGGTGAGGGAAAACGCCTCTCCCATCATCGTCGGATCTGATACCTTTCCGGTCTGAAAATACTGACGGCCCCGCCCGAGAACGGACCTGGGGAACTGGCGGATGCACCGTTGCTCCAAGCCGTTTGGATTCCCGGCCGGGCGGTCCGGACGCGGTGGTGCCTCGCCGCTTGCGGCTTCTGGTACTTGGGATTCGGTGGGAGCTACTTTCTCGGGCCTTCTTGGTCGATGCCTTCTGCGTCGATTGCCCTGAGGTCGCTGATCGGTCATTTTGATGAATGAGTCTGCCACTATTCTTGCCAAAAGCGCAATAACAGTCCGAAGCGTTGAAGCACAAAATAAAGAGTCGAGTTCCTCAAACAAGGACGGGTTCGAACTGGAGGAGGCGGCTCTTCATGAGTAGAAAACAACCGCTACTTTGAGATGGCATCTCCACTCTTTCAATTCTTTCGATTGCATATTCTTTCAAAATTTAGATCCCCTCGGCATTTTACTCATTCTATGTACACTCACCATATGATACAAAAACGATCAACTATGAGTTCGGGAAGTCAGTCTACCGGTTTGGCAGTGTCTCGCGCTCTTTTCTTTTTCGCTCTTTTTTCAGGTCCCCTCTCCCATCCGGCCTTTTCTGCCTCCTTCTCCTGCCGCGACCTCCTGGTTCATGCGAGCAGCCTGATCTTCGGGCACCCGGTTCCGAAAAAATCAGAGGTGATCATCCAGTCGCCCATGATCGAACTCTTCAACACTCACTCGATCAGGGATCCAGAGATCCTTCGTTTATTCACCCGCCATCCGAAAGAAAAGCTGCTGAGTCGAAACTACATTCAGAACATCAAGGACTCAATTCAGGAGTCCTTCGCACCTTGGTTCGAGGGACAGAGTGCGGATTCCTTTCAAAAGATGCTGAAACTTCAGCACACGATCCTTGCCATGGGTTTGGACGGACGACATCCCTACCTTTCCACCTCAAAGAACCAACCACTTGGTTCGCGAAGCATTGGCAGATTCCGTCATGAGAAATCGAGCCTGTTTTTGGATCCTAACCTCCTTTTCAACTTGTCGGAGTATTTCAAGCCTGACGCTCTCCCTCCCGCCTTGCGCTCTTTTTTGGAAGAGATCGACTCCAGCAGGACGTATCCGGTAGCCATTGCCTCGATCCCGGAAAACCAACGGCCCATTTGCGCGCTCTCCGTTTTTCACTCCCCCGGCGGGTACAAAAACTACTCTATCCGCTATCGCTATCCGCCAAGCCAGCACACCGGGGTTTTCGTAGAGAAACTTGAGGACTTGATGACCCGAATGCGGAAGATCCCCTTGGATGGACCGAAGGATGAACTCATCGAGCACCTGGCCGACTACATACAGGTTTTCGCTGCGGGACTCCCCTTCGAGCGCGTGAACTATTCCATTGCCATGGCTCAGGCGAACTACATCCTGATGAAACATGGCTTTCGGGGGATGGAAAACGGGGAACTCGACCTACTCGCCGTGATTGTCCCGACCCCGGTGTTTCGACTGATTTTTGCAGATGCGGTAAAAAATGCCCAACATTGACCCATTTCCTGAATCCAAGGCTAGCGTTTTTAAAGATCCCTGTTTATCTTCACCGCATGCAAGAATCTCAAGTCCGTTTGATTGATTGGATTTCAAAGAACATCACCAATGATCCCCGTGCGCTCGAATGGTTCGGACGCGGTCCGAGTCCGGATCCGGAAGAGGAGCTCATTTGCGAAAAACGGGTGGTAAAGGCATACCGGGAGCTTCTATCCGGCTACGAAATCGATCCCTCCAAGATCTTGAAAATCACGCGCAAGGTCGCCTTGGGCGAGCGGGTATCCAAAGTGACCATTGCGGACATCACCTACTACTCGATGTGTGCTCATCATTTCCTGCCCTTTTTTGGAAAAATCGACATCGAGTACCTTCCGGGGGATCGCATCCTGGGTCTCGGTAAATTTCCACGCCTCGTTCAGGCTTATGCAAGACGCTTTCAGATCCAGGAGGACCTTGTTAAGGAAATTGCCGAAGAAATCATGGACTCGGGACATGCCCGCGCGGTCCGCGTGGTTTCGGACGGACGACACCTCTGCATGTGCAGTCGCGGCCCTTCGGATGGAAGCGCATATACGCGAACCGAATACGAAACCGGCTCATGGTCCGTCTGAAAGCCCGAATCTCCCTGCTTTTGTTTTGTTCTCTCTCTGCACTTGCGAAAGAGGGGGCCATTCCGATTCGATTTGAGGGAGCACTACAGGAATCAGCTCCGGATTCAGCCCCGGACTTTCGAAGGATTCGTGTTTTTGATCCATATGAGAGGGTTGAGATCGAATTCGAAGGCTACCCTCTTCAGGCTGTGCTCGATCATAAACTCGGAGCCTCCTGGCGAAAGCTAGGCCCCACTCATGAACTAAAGATGAAATGCCAGGACGGCTATCAAGTTTCGGTACCGCTCAGCCGAATTCTGGAACATGAGGCGCTGGTTGCCATCCGAAGAGTGGACAAACCTGGGTTTGATCTGTTGAAAAAAGATGTCACTCCCGAAAAAAGAGTGGAACTCAGCCCCGCCTATCTCGTTTGGGAAAACATCCGTGACCGTACCATTCGGGCGGAAGGTGACTTCGGCTGGCCGTTTCAATGGGTGGAAGCATCTCTTCAAAAAATCGGAGAAGGCGATCCACTTCCCATTCCGCGCAATGGCTCAAACAGGTCGGCTCTTCGCGGGTACACCCATTTCAAGATTCATTGCATGAAGTGCCACTCTCTTGGAGGAATCGGCGGAAAAGTGGGGCCTGAGCTTCATTATCCGAAAAACGTAACGGGCTACTGGCAAAAAGCACGGCTCGTGGAGTGGATCTTGAATCCGGCTTCATTTCGAATTCCAAACGGGATGCCTCCTTTGGCTCCCGAGCATCCTGAACGCAAAAAAATCGCGCGTGATGTGGTCGAATACCTCGGCCGCATTCCCGAGAAAAACGGAGGACGTCCATGAGTGCAGGATTCTTTGAAAGCTTTTATCAAAGTCCGATTCAGCATCCGGTTCTGCTCTGGCTTTCAAACCTTCTGGGCACAACCCTGGCGCTGGTTTCGATTCGAACCCTTGAGTCGGAAAAAAGGTCCGGGCTTCGAAATTTCATTCTTCTCTGGGCCCTGATTTCCGCGCTCGATGCCTGGCTTTCCGCGAATCAGGTCTTTGGACTTGGCGTCCTCTCGGCACCGTACAGCTCCATCGTTCCTTTCCTTTTTGTTTGGGCAGGGGACTACCGGATCTTCCTCGCCATGGATTCCCGGAAGTTCTCTTCCCGCGGAGTGGCCGCTTGTTTTGTGGTGCCGATTCTGGCCGGAATCCTGACCCGCGGCCAAGAGCCCCGTATTCTATTTTTGGTTTACGAAGCCTTGTTTCTGGTCTGGATTCTTCTTTATTCGCGATTTACCAACCTGAACAAGGAACCGGCTGCAAGAATGATCCGCAACCTCTCGCTTGGATTTTATACCCTTTGGGTGGTCGCAGACCTCCTGATTCTGAGTTTGTCACCCCCTTGGAATGATCTCGGGTTTGCAGTGCGGGTCATCCCGAATTTGATCTACTACGGCGCTTTTGGCCTCGTCTGCGCAAGAGCCTGGAGGCTCGGCCCGTGAGAGCCGTTTTGTTTCTCAACACCATGTCTCTGATCTTTGCATCTGCATTCTCAGGATTTCCTTCTACCTCTCTTTCGGCCCCACTTGATTCCATCCAATTCGGAATCGCAACCGCCCCCGCCCAAACCGAAGATGGACTGGATGACATCTGGAGTGATTGGGCAAAGCAAGGAAAAATCTCGGGTTTCGAGGAAACCCCGGACGCAGCGGCGCGCCTTCGGTTTTTCTCGAATCCGGAGCCTGAGCTCGATGCCGTGTCTGCATCGGGAATTTCAGTCTACCGTCTTGGACTCGATTGGCAGCGGATCATGCCCGAAAAGGATCGCTTTGATGAGGGGGCCATTCTTCACTACCGTAAACTCCTCCAAAAGATCCGGGGCCGCAAGCTGAAGATCATGATCAGCATCATGCATCACTCGATACCGAAATGGGCGCAAGTCGGGGGAGGCTGGCTCACGGACCGCATGAAGATCCATTTTCTTGCTTTCGCGAAAAAACTGATCGAGGAATTCCACGACGAGGTCGAATGGTGGGCGACATTCAATGAGGGGAATATTTTTGTGTCCCTCGCCTACACCCAAGGCCTGTGGCCACCCGGAGAGACCCGGTCGCCATTGTCCTTTTTTTCGCTGGGTCCCTTCCGTGGCGATGCGATTCACGCCATGGACCGAATGATCGATGCCCACAACGAGCTTCACACCTGGGCCCATTCGAAGTTTCCAGGAATCAAGATCGGTCTTGCTCACAATATGGCCCGTTACCGGGCAAAAAAATGGAAGGACCGTCTCACTGCGTTTGCGCTGGACCGGATTCTCAATTGGCACATGCCGGAGCGGGCACGCAACCACATGGATTTCTTCGGCTTCAATTACTACGGCGCGGAGTGGATGAAGGGCTCACAGATCGACATCGATCCGGAGGAAGAGTATTCGGAGGCGGGCCGGGCAATCGATCCGAACGGCCTTCTTGAGCTTTTGCGCGAAATCAGCCAACGCTTCAAAGGGCTTCCGATTCTGATCACCGAGAACGGCATTGCCGACTCCACGGACTGGCTGAGACCCGCCTATCTGATCGAACATTTGAAAGCGGTGGAACACGCGCTTCAGGAACAGATCCCGGTGCGCGGATACTTTGTGTGGACGCTCTCGGACAATCTTGAGTGGTCGGATGGCTATTGCCCGAAGTTCGGGCTCTGGTCGGTGGAGCGGAAGAATGGCCTCCTGCGCACGCCGCGAGCAAGCTTCGGAATCTTTCAGGAGATAGTAAAAACACGGATGGTTTCGGGTGAGCTCCGCGAGCGAGCCTGGGCCCTCGTGCATGATCACCAAGGCAAGCCCCGCCCGTTTTGCCGGGCGGATGACGGGGTCACTGCGCTCCCCCTTCCGCGGGAAAGACCCGTTTCACGAAAAGATTGGCGATTCAATCCACGTCGATCTTGAGCGCGGGCTTGGCCTGATTGCCCTCTTCCATCTTCCGAATGGTCTTCTCGGTTTCGCGGCTCAGTTTGTCGAGTTCAAGAACCGAGGCCGCCATGCCCGGAAGCGCCTGAACCCGGAAATTCGAAATATCCTCCATCGCAGTTCGGATGTCGGCAAAAGCCGCCTTCAGCGACTCGATGTTCAGCTGGGCCGAGGAGGCCTGTTTGTGGATTTCCACGCCTTGGGTTTTCAGACGGGCTGCGGTTCCGGCGATCAGATCCGAAGTCGTCTTGCTGACCGCATCGATCTTCTCGAGCACGATCTTTTGATTCGCAAGCGCCAAGGCGACTGTGGCCCCCACTTCAAGGGCCGTTACTGTCACCATCAGGGAGCGGTCCACCCCGCGGGCGAGCTCCTTGTTGTTTCGAATGATGATTTCCGCGGCCAAAACCCCCTGTTGATTGACCACCAACTGCTGCTGAAGATCCATCACCCGCTGGCGCAGGGGAAACAAAAGCTCCTCTGAAATGAACCGGTGCCTTGGATCGTCCACCGGGATCTCACGCTCCAGCCTGTGCTGGATTTTCTGATCGATCAATTGTCCGAGGCGGATGGCCTTGTCCAATTTGTGGGTGCACTCCCGCATGAGCTTTTGGTCCTCGGAGAGCGTGACATTGTCCCTGAGCAGTCTCTCTTTTCCATCCTTGAGCGAACGGATGATGGACTGGATCACGGTCTGAGCGCTCTCAAATTTCGAAAAATACCGTTTGATCGGCGTTCCAACACCGGGCAACCGCCCAAGTGTCCTCGAAAACCAGCCCGCCTCAAAGTCGAACTTGCCAGGATCAAGCTCCTCGACCTTCATCTTGAGCCCGATCAAAGCATTGGCCACCTCTCCGCCATCCTCGGCCCTGCGCGAAAGCGCGGTCAGGGGCTGCTTCAGCATCTCGCTTCGTCTTGCAGCATCTTTCTGGGCCTCAATTCCCATCTGTTCAACCGAGCGCTTCCGGTCCACTTCCTGATCCATCGCTCCGGGTGAGAACTCAATGAGCTGCTTTACGAATCCATCCGCCTTCGCATCCAGATCCTTCTCCTCTCCCGGATCCAGCGCGGGCATACCGGAGGTGCCGGTTTGAAGCTCTTTTTTTACCTCCTCCTGCGAAATCACTGCGAGATTACGGGTTGGATCACCATTGGTTTTTTTATCACTCATCTTTCGATTTTCCTTCCGATTCGGGATTTGAATACTTTTTTGCACGCCCCGCGAGCTCCGCGAGTTCTTTGAGCACATCCTCAAGTGCGACATCCGTAAGCCCGCGCGAGGTCCGTACTTCGCTGATTGCGGCGGAAACCCGATCGAGTTCCGTCAGCGCTCTTTCGTTGAATTCGAGGATTCCGCGGATCTTTCCTTCCTGTTCCGCCCTGAGTTCAAGGCGTTCCCGGATGGCAGGAGAATCTTCTTCGGTTCCGACCCTTGCGGCTCCAAGAGCCCCCAACGCCGCCGCTGCCAACTGGAGCTGATCCAAAAGCGCAAGGCGGGTGGTTTCGGCTGCGGAAAGGTACCTCTGGAACGCCAGTTCACCGGAATCAAATTTGAGCCCGAGCATCTTCACAAAGTGATCCATGCGCTCCGGGATTTGCTCGGCCTGGGAAGCCACCCTCTCGCCGAGATCTCCGACATTTTCAAGATAACGCACTTTGCGGATCATCCGGATCCGCTCTTTTTGCTCCGCGCGGGCGGGATCGGGGAGCGCATCCCGGGCGGCCTGATCCGCTTTCCGGTACCATCGAAAAATCCAGAACAGGAGCGCTCCCAAAATCAAACCCGTGAGGGCGACGAGGGTGGAGACCACGCCTGAAAACCATGCGATCGCAAGGAGAATTCCTCCCGCGGACGCGGACCAAACCCGTATTTTCCGGTCGGGGGCACCCGGTCGCGGGGCTGGAAGACGGTTAGAGTTCATGGAGGGAAAGGCTACCATCACCTTTCCTCCGAAACACGACCATTTTTCTTGCGTTGATTCGTTTTTTTCGGGTAAATTCCTTCCACACAACCCACCATTGCAAGCAGTGTCTTCGGGCATGCGGAGAGGGATTTATGGGAATCGGCGGACTTTTCAAAAAGCAATTCATTGATGTCATCGAATGGAATGAGGAAGAGAACGGAATCCTTGCCTGCCGGATCCCCATGGAAGACCAGGAGATCCAAAATGGTGCGAAACTTACGGTTCGGGAATCGCAGCTTGCACTGTTCGTGAACGAAGGTGAAATTGCCGATCTCTTCGAGCCCGGTTTGCACACCCTGACCACCCAGACCCTTCCCGTTCTCACCAGCTTGAAGAACTGGGACAAGCTTTTCAAATCGCCCTTCAAATCGGATGTCTACTTCTTTTCGACCCGCGAGCAGATCGACCAGCGCTGGGGAACCCCGAACGCCATCGTCATCCGCGATCGCGAATACGGCCCGATCCGGATCCGCGCGCACGGTGCCTATTCCTACCGCTTGAAAAATCCGAAGGTGTTTTTCAAGAAAATCAGCGGCACCCGCTCAAAATACTCGGCAGAGGAGCTCGAGGGCCAGCTGCGTGCGACCATTCTCACTTCGATTGCAAGCTTCCTTGGCTCATCCCAGGTCGCCTTCCTCGACATGGCTGCAAATCAGATGAAATTCTCGGAATCGCTGAAGGAGGCCTTGAAGCCGGCAATCGCGGAGTACGGACTCGAACTTCAAAGCTTCCTCGTCCAGAGCGTATCGCTTCCGGAAGAGCTCCAAACGCGCCTCGACACGGCCGCTTCCATGAAAATGGTCGGGGACCTGAACTCCTACGCAAAGTTTCAAGCGGCAGAAAGCATCTCGACTGCCGCCGCGAATGAAGGCGGTGCCGCCGGAGTCGGCGCCGGAATGGGGGCCGGCGTCGCCATCGGACAAGCGATGATGGGCGCATTGCAAGGCCAGGGTTCTTCCGCGGGTGGAGAAGATCCGGTCGTCACGATCCAGAAATTGCACGACCTTCTCGTCAAGGGTGTGATCACCCAAAGCGAATTTGATGCCAAAAAAGCCGAACTCCTGAAAAAGATCACCTGACCCCATGCTAAAGCTTGGCTGCCCCGCCTGCGGGGCGGAAATCATTTTCAAGTCGAAGGTCTCGGTATTCGGAGTGTGTACCTATTGTTCCTCCATGGTGGTTCGTCATGACTTGAACCTTGAAACCCTCGGGAAAATGGCCGAGCTGCCCGCGGACATGAGTCCGCTTCAGATCGGGACCCGCGGAAAATTTGAAAATTCCGCCTTTGAGATCGTGGGACGCCTGAAAGTCCGCTGGGAGGGCGGCTCCTGGAACGAGTGGTACGTGCTTTTTGAAAATGCAAAAGAAGGCTGGCTTGCGGAAGCGCAGGGCAGTTTCATGATGAGCTTTTCCGAATCCAACCTCTCCGGGGTTCCCCGGCGGGAGACCCTGGAAGCCGGACAGACCCTGAAGCTCCTGAAAAACCTCGAATTCCATGTGGATGACATCAAAGAGGCCACCTGTGCGGGAAGCGAGGGCGAACTGCCGATGAAGTGTCCGAAAGGACGGGTCAGCACGAGTGTGGACCTGAGCCGGGAGGGCGGGGAATTCGCCTGCATCGACTATTCGGAAGACGGGGTCAGACTGTTCACCGGGAAGTATGTGGATCTGGATGAGTTGAAGCTGACGGGCTTGAGGGAAATCGATGGCTGGTGAAACCGCTCCGAAGGCAAAGGTTTTCAATTGTCCCTTGTGCGGTTCCACGGTGCAAATCCGGGTGCCCGGCGACACCATCAGCGTGGTTTGCACTTCGTGCAAGTCAGTGATCGACGCCCGTGATGAAAACCACCGGATCCTGAGCGAGGCGGCCTCCAGACTCAATGTTCCCCAGGTGATTCCTTTGGGCCAAAGGGGCAGGATTCGCGGGCAACTCTGGGAAGTCATCGGCTTCATGACGAGAATGGATGTGGAATCCTACTTTGTCTGGAGTGAATACCTGCTTTACAATCCGATGCGCGGGTATCGCTGGCTCACCGAAGCGGATGGTCATTGGAATTACGTGTTGCCCCTGAAGGACCCTCCGAAAAACCCGAAAGGAGAGTCCGTTCTCCACATGGGCCGCACCTACCGGCTTTATCACAATGGAAGGGCCACGGTTCAATATGTGGTGGGCGAGTTCTATTGGCTCGTCTTCGTGGGCGAAACCGTCGCCACCCGGGACCTGATCTGCCCTCCCGAAATGCTCTCGATCGAAAAAAGCAAAACGGAAATCACGTACTCGATCGGAGAGTACCTGAGTCCTGACGAAGTCCGGGAAGGGTTCAAGATCACAACCCCGATGCCGGTAGCGATCGGAGTGGCGCCGAACCAACCCGATCTCCTGGCAGGCAGGGTGAAGGAGCTCCTCAAGATTTGGGGGCTGTTCCTCATCGCAATCATGATGATCCAATTCCTGTCCATTGTGATCACCGGAGAAAAAGAGGTCTACTCCGGAGGGTATTCGTACGATCGCACGGACCCCGTCAAAACCAAAACCAGCCCCTCCTTCGAGCTCACGGGCGGCGAAACCGGAGTTAAGATCGGACTGCATGCCCCCGTGTTGAATCATTGGTTTGAGTCCCAGATGGACCTGGTCAATGAGACCACCGGAGATGTCGACGAACTCGAACTGGGGGTCGAATATTACGAGGGCCGTGATGATGAGGGGCTTTGGAGCGAAGGCTCGAGGTACACCTCTGCCATTCTTCCTGCCGTTCCCGATGGCAAGTACCACCTGAACCTGGAGGGTTCGAGCTCAATGCCCGACATTCTTTACTCGATTACGGTCAAACGGGGTGCGATTCCGATGTCCAACTTCCTCATGGCACTCTTTCTGATCTCGATTTTCCCCCTACTCCTGATCTGGCGCCAAAAAAGGTTTGAGATGGCCCGTTGGTCCCAAAGCGACTTTTCGCCGTACCACGTCCATAAGGATGAAGAATGAAAACCCCCTACCTGATTTTCGGCACGCTGGTCTGTATCACCCTTTTCATCGCAAACCGTTCCGGTTGGTCGTTGGGTCATGCACTCAGCACCGGAAACTGGAATCCGAAGGGGCGCAGCGTCTTTCACAAATAACCAAACTGAAAAAAAGGAGAATTCGAATGGAACAAATGATCAATATGAAAACGGTACTGGCCTCGATCCTGTATTCAATCATCGGACTGGTGGTGCTCTGGATTTCTTTTTTCATCTTTGACAAGGTGACCCCGGGCAATCTCTGGAAGGAAATCGTCGAAGAGCACAACATCGCGCTCGCGGTGGCCGCCGGGTCCATGACCCTGGCCATTGCCCACATCATCGCATCCGCGATTCACGGGTAGATGGCGTGCCGTACCTGCTGCTGTTCTCGGTATTTGTAATCGCCACCTGCGGGCTGATCTATGAGCTCATCTCGGGGGCCCTGGCCAGTTACCTGCTCGGGGACTCAATCACCCAGTTTTCAACGGTCATCGGGGTGTACCTGTTTTCGATGGGGATCGGGTCCTTCTTGTCGAAATATGTTCGCGGGAACCTGGTCTTCGTCTTCATCCAGGTGGAACTGCTCGTCGGGCTCGTGGGCGGTTGCTCTGCCGCAATCCTGTTCACCGCCTTCGAGCACGTCCGGTATTTCCGGGTGCTGTTGTATCTTTTGGTGACCATCACCGGAACCCTGGTCGGACTCGAGATCCCTCTTCTCATGCGGATCCTCAAGGATCGCTTCGAATTCAAGGATCTGGTTTCCCAGGTGTTCACCTTCGATTACGTCGGGGCCCTGCTTGCGTCCCTGCTGTTTCCCCTCGTGCTGGTACCCCACCTCGGCATGGTCCGCACGGGGTTCTTCTTCGGAATCCTGAATGCGGGCGTGGCCCTGTGGGTGCTCGTGCTGCTCGGACGGGAAGTGGTTTGGGCGAGACTGCTTCGCAGCTCTGCGATCCTGATCCTGATCCTGCTGGTTTTTGGGTTTGTCTATTCGGACAAAATCATGAGCTTTGCCGAAACTGCGAGTTATCAGGACCAGGTCATCTATTCAAAGTCCTCGCGCTATCAACGGATCGTGATCACCCGGGCCCCCGGGGATTTGCGGCTTTTTTTGAATGGAAACCTTCAGTTCAGCTCGCGGGATGAATACCGCTACCATGAAGCCCTGGTTCATGTCGGGCTTGCGGCACTCCCCTCGCCAAGAAAGGTACTTGTGCTCGGGGGCGGAGACGGGCTTGCCGTGCGCGAGATCCTGAAGTACCCCTCAGTTGAATCCGTCACCCTCGTCGATCTGGACTCCTCCATGACGGATCTGTTCCGGAACCACGATTCCCTCACCTCGCTGAACGGAAACTCCCTCAAAGATCCGAAGGTCAGGGTGTTGAATGAAGACGCATTTGTCTGGCTACGCGATCAAAAGGACACCTATGATTTCATCGCCGTGGATTTCCCCGATCCCAGCAACTACTCGATCGGGAAGCTTTATTCGAACTCGTTTTACCGGGTTTTGAAGGAAGCGCTTGCTCCGCAAGGAATCCTCGTGATCCAGAGCACCTCACCCTATGTCGCGAAAAAGTCGTTTTGGTGCGTGGAGAACACCCTGAAGTCCACCGGCCTGAAAACCGTCCCTTATCATGCGTGGGTGCCGTCCTTTGGCGAATGGGGTTTTGTCATCGGAATGAGGGGCGATTTCCGGCCCCCCGAGCGGTTTCCGGCGGGACTCCGGTTTGTGAACGCAGACACCGTGAAGAACCTTCTTTATTTTCCGGACGACATGATCGCGCGGATTCCGGATGTGAACAAATTGAACAACCAGGTTTTGGTGAGATATTTCGAGCATGAGTGGTCCGAATACATCCATTGAACCGGAAGGGGAACCCGCGCCCCATCCCCGCAGATCCTTCCTGAAGTCGGCGGCACTCTGGACGCTTGGGGCCGCCTTGCCCGGAGCTCTGACCCTTCGGTATTTCACCAACCGCCGCCCGAAGCCCGTACCGGGAAGGATTCTCGGCGCCTCCGCAAAAACCGGTCATCTGCTTCGGGAGGGCCGGTTCCCTGCGCCGTCGAAGGTGGAAACCACGGACACGGTGATCATTGGGGGTGGCATCTCGGGACTTTCCGCCGGATGGTGGCTGGAGCGGAATCATCAAACCTCCTACCGGATTCTGGAACTCGAGGAGGAGGCCGGAGGAAATTCCCGCTCCGGTAGGAATCAGATCAGCGCCTATCCCTGGGGTGCGCACTATCTCCCGATTCCGGGACCCGAGGCCCGATACGTCCGGACCCTTTTGGAAGAAGTCGGAGTCATCCGTGGATACTCAAGCAAGGGACTTCCGGTCTACGACGAGTTCCACCTCTGTGCGGATCCGGGCGAGCGGCTTTTTTTACAGGGATCCTGGCAGGAAGGCTTGGTGCCGCAAACCGGAGCCGGAAGCCGCGACCGCGAAGAATACCGGGAATTTTTCTCGCTTATGGACCGCTTTCGGAAAGAGCGCGGAAGCGATGGCAAGCGGCACTTTGCGATCCCGCTGGAGCTGGGGTCCGCGGATGCCAAATACCGCGCACTCGACCGGATCACGATGAAAGCATTTCTTGAGGAGCGGAATTGGCACTCCAACTATCTGCATTGGTATGTGAACTACTGCTGTCGGGATGACTACGGAGCCACCTACGACCGGGTGTCCGCATGGGCCGGGATCCATTACTTTGCGGCGCGGGCAGGAATTGCGGAGAATGCGGAACCCCAACATTTGCTCACCTGGCCCGAAGGAAACGGTTGGCTGGTCTCGCAGCTTCGGAAAAAAGTGGAACCGCGAATCCGGACGCGCGCACTTGTGCACTCGGTTCGAAACGAGGGAGGAAAGGTTCTTGCCGATCATTTCAATCCCGACACCGGAGAAACGACCCGCATTCAAGCAAAGCATGCGATCTTCGCAGCCCCGAGGTTCGTGGCAAACCGGATCGTGCCCGAACTCGCGTCCCGGGGAACCCCCGCTTCCGTGGGCTATTCGCCCTGGATGGTGGCCAATGTCAGCCTGAGCTCACTTCCCGGAGGCCGGGGGGCGCCGCTTTCCTGGGACAATGTCAGCTACTCAAGCCCCGCTCTTGGTTACGTGGTCGCAACCCATCAGAATCTCAATCTTCATCCGAAGAAAACCGTGATCACCTATTATCATCCCCTCTCCCACACCGATCCCGTGTCGGCGCGCAAGGAAGCCCATCAGCGCACTCACACCGAGTGGTGTGAGATGATCATTGCCGACCTTTCCAAAACGCATTCGGGAATTGCGGAGGTGATCGAAAACATCGATGTCTGGGTGTGGGGACACGCCATGGCGATTCCGGAGCCCGGATTCATCACCGGAAGTGATCGCAAAGCCATGGCAAAACCCGTGGGAAAGATCCACTTTGCCCACTCCGACATGAGTGGCATTCCCATTTTTGAAGAGGCCCAATACCGCGGCGTAATGGCGGCAAAATCCGTTCTTCGCGAACTTGGAATCGCGCAAAGGGAGGATTCATGAAACCTGCGGCCGCCCCGGCATGGATTCACTCACCGCTCATCGACTCGCTGTTCATCCTGGGGCCCGGGGTGCTGACCTCGGCCTTGGCCTGGTGGTTTCGCGATTCCTGGGGGGATGGTGCCGGAATTCCGCCTTGGGCCTGGATGGTTTTTGTCCTGGGAATTGATGTCTCCCACGTGTACAGCACCCTCTTTCGGACTTATCTGGATCCGGTCGAGATCCGGGAAAGGGGGGCAATTCTGATCCTGGCACCGCTTTTGGCCTGGATCACGGGGGTGTTTTTGTATTCGCTTGACGGGTTGTGGTTCTGGCGGGCGCTCGCCTACCTTGCGGTTTTTCATTTCATCCGCCAGCAATACGGATTTCTCATGCTCTACCTTCGCAATGCCGCGCCCGAAACGCTGCGGTTCATCAGAATCGATCAATTGCTTTTGTATCACTCCATGATCCATCCCCTGATTCACTGGCATGCGAGTCCGACCCGGAACTTCCAATGGTTCATCCAGGGCGATTTTCTTGCGATCCTGCCACCGGTTCTCGAACGGATCAGCCTCGGGCTCTATCTGCTGCTTCTGCTGGCCTACGGGGTGAAGGAGATTCTCCTGCTCAGGAAAGGGCACGCGCTCTTGGTTCCAAAACAGCTGATTCTGGCGGGAACCGCCCTCTCCTGGTTTACGGGGATTGTGTGGATGAACGGGGATATGGCCTTTACGGTGACCAATGTCGCAAGCCACGGAATTCCGTATCTTGCGCTGATCTGGATTTTTGGCAACCGAAGGGCATCCCGCCCCTCCGGGGGGAATCCGGAATTCCACCTGGGAAAACTTTTCAAGCCCGCACTTCTGCCGGTTTTCGCGGGGGCCCTGTTTCTCGCGGCTTATCTGGAGGAGGGCCTCTGGGCGGGACTGGTCTGGCGGGAACACTTTGACTTCCTCGGACTTTTTTCGGCGCTTCCCCGCTTGGAGGACCGCGCGACACTTGCCTGGATCATTCCCCTGCTTGCGCTTCCCCAGGCAACCCACTACATTCTGGATGGATTCATTTGGAGAATCAGGGATCAAAAAAGCCCGGTGAGAGAGACGCTCTTTGCCGATGAAGGAGGGGTTGCATGAAGAAGGTTGCATTGGGCCGCCATTTGTTGCTCGAGTTTTCGGGCTGTGACCGTGAATTGATCAACAGCCTCGATCATGTCCGCGAGTGCATGCTCGAATCTGCGAAACTCTCAAACGCACAAATCGTCACCGACGTGTTTCACCGCTTCAATCCGCACGGCCTGAGCGGGGTGGTGGTGATCGCCGAATCCCACATTGCCATCCACACCTGGCCCGAGCACGGGTGCGCATCCGTGGATGTATTCAGCTGCGGGGCAGCGATGAAGCCCGAACGGATCGAGGCTTTCCTGAAAGAAAAATTCAAGGCCGAACACAGTGCCGGTCGCGAGTTCGAACGGGGAGTCACCGCATGAGCCGGGAGACGGTTCGGGTCGAGGGCCTCGAGGGCATGCGCGGAATTGCGGCGTTTGTCGTTTTCGTTCACCACTTCCTGTTGATTTTTCACCCACCCTTTTATTTCGGTCCCCACGACTGGCGACACCTGCTACTGAACCCGAATCTTGCCGTTTCCTGGTTTTTCGCCCACTCCGGATTCGTCCTCGCCTGGAAGAGCCGGGACATGGGACCTTCGGAATTCCCGAAGCACATTCTGGATCTCCTGCTGCGGCGGTATTTGCGACTCCTGCCGCTCGTGCTGGTTTCCATCCTGCTCACGCTGCTCCTGCTTTCGCTTCAGGGAATCCATTCCGGAGTCTATGCCGGAATCACGGATTCCAAATGGCTCCGGGGCTATCTCCGATTTCAGGGAAACCTCCCGGATGCGATCGGGCAGGCACTTTACGGGGTGTACTTTCAATTCAAATCGAGCACGAGTTACAATCCGAGTCTTTGGACCATCGGCTATGAGTTGATTTCGTCCTATCTTCTGTTTTTCGCGATTGCGATTCTGCGGAATGGCACCAAGTCCCTGATCGGTTTTGCGTTGATCGCCCTGGCGTGTGGAACCTGGAAGGGGATTCTTCCTTTTTTCCTCGGCGCCGCGCTCACCCGCCTTCCGCTTCACACCCCGCCCCGCTGGCTACTGCCGCTCCTTACGCTCCCGGCATTTGCCCTGTCTGATTTGAGCGGAAAGTCGGCGGATTATGTTCGCGGAATCTGTGCCGCGGTCCTAATGTATGTCCTCCTGAATTCACCGCGAGTACGCGCTTATCTTGCGCAAGGAGTTCCCGATTTTCTGGGAAAGATCTCCTACGCGCTTTATGCAATCCACTTCCTGATTCTTGTATCCTTCACCTCGTGGTTGGGTTGCATTTGGAGCAGTCATGAAACCAACTCTGGAATTGCGATCAACTTCCTGATGACCACAGCCCTGCTGATTTCAGTTTCTTATTTTTTGTACCGCTGGGTGGATCACCCGGGAATTCAGTTCTCGAAGTGGTTTGCGAAAAAGGCGCTTGGAGACAAGCCGTTTGGTGAATCCCGGAGCCCCTAGAGCAGGCCAAGATAAAGATCCCGCAATCTGATCTTTTCGATGATCACCGACTTGCGACGTGCATCGGGAGTTTCCGCACGGAGTGCTCGCACGGCATCGACAACCTGAAAGGACGTGATTCCGGCGGAAAAATCGGTACGAAGAGCATCGGGATTTCGATGCAGCCGTTTCGACAACCACATGGTTTCCAGATAGGTGCGAAGAGGTACCAACAGCGGCTGATTGCCGAAATCAAAATCCAAAACGTAATCCGTATTCCGCGGACGATACGCCTCTCGATGGCAGTCGGAATGGGATGGAATCACTGCAAAATAATGATGGAACCAGGTGCGGCGCTCGGGCAGGCCATGGGCATTTCTGGCATGATATACGCTCACATCACCTCCTCCATCGGCGAGGAAGGAAACAACACACCTAAAATCGACCCTCGATCGGGAAAGGCGAGCAAGGAAACCATTGATGTTTTCACCGCACTTGCCTTCGGCGTATCCACTGACAAACTCGGCTTCAAATCTTGCCTGAATTGCCGCAAGATCCGCGGCAAAGGCCGTGCTTCCCTGAAAAAAAAATCAGCAGCAGTAGGGCTTTGATTTTTTTGACATAATGCACCTTCATAGGCCCAGCAAGCTAACCCGCAAGCCAAGAAGAATCAATGGGATTCAATTCAATGTTTTGAGATAACTCCAGAGTGCGGTGAGTTCCGTATCATCCCACTGCTGCAGGAGCTTGACCGGCATCGGAGCCCGCATTTCCTTCTTTGTGCCGGGTGAAACCCCCGTACGAATCGATTCCTTGAACACCGCCTCGTTCCAATTCGCACTTGCGCCAAACCTGATGCCCGGAGCTTCCGGCCACGAGGGATCGCCCCCTTCGATCGGCCCGCCCCGGAACTCCTGACCGTGACAGCCGGTGCAAGACTGGGCAAGATAACGGCCGAATTCCACCGTCGCCGCCTCGGCAGGTTTTCCGGCAAACCCTTCATTCAGGTCGAGGTATTTTGCAGGAAACATGATCGGCATTTTTCCCGCCAGCGAGAGCCCCTTGGCAACCGGTCCGAAGCGATTTTCCGCCCCCGCAGCTTCGACAGGAGGAACGCTCCGGAGGTACGCAATCAAGGCCGCAATGTCACCCTTGCTCAGCCCCTTGAAATCAAAAGACGGCATGAAACGAAGCGTCCGCCCGTTCTTGCCCACTCCGTACCGGATCGCACGGGCAATCTCCTCATCGGTCCAATCCTTCAGCATGGCCGGAGTAAGATTCGGACCACGGATCGAGCCCATGGCCCCGTTCTCCATGATCACGGCGCCCGCAAGATCCGGCCCGTGACAATCAATGCAACCGTTCCGGACCGCATACATGCGCTGCCCGAGTTTTATGTCTGCAACCGCCACTTCCTCGTGAATCGAAAACTCCTTAACTGTGTAGGTGCGGGCACTTTCACTTCGAAAAGCAAACTCAAGACCCACAAAGCCGGTAGCCGCAACAAAAACCAGAATGCCAAGAGTAACGATGATGATCTTCTTCATGGATTTCCTGAATAACATGGGTCACAAAAAAATCAAGGCCCGGGCCCTTTCACCTTGTCCCAGGAGGTGTAATTGGGAAGCAGGAACCGCTTGCAGGCCTCCCCCATTGTCATGGCCGCATCGCCAATCACCGGAATTCCCGCCGTCTTTTCCTTCAACCACTCGATTCCGGAATACACCAGTTCTGTCGGAGTGAAACCGCCAAACATCAACCTTGAGAGAGCCTCGTTCTTATAGGTCACGGTCGCAAGCGTCCCACCCATCCGCTGGAAGTTTCCGATGATCATTTCCTGAAGATCCACAAAGGTCTTTTCAAGGAGAGCAAAATAGAAACGGTACACCTGCTGCTTCTTGGCAAGATACTCCTGAACCGAAGGGTGACTTCGCAAACGCTCCGGGAAATCCTTCAGCGGATAATAAGAGGCAAACTCGCTCCCCTGTTCCATCATCATATTGAAACCGCTGTTGATCACTCCAAACGAGAGCAAATATCCACTGATGTAGCCGTCCAGATCGAAGCGCCCAAGGCCGATCATGTTGGTGAACAGAATCAAAACAAATGCGGGCTTCATGTTGCCCCAAATGATCGTCCAGTAGGTTTTCTGATTTCCCCAGAAGGTGTTCTCCTTGTTCTTGAAACTCTGCTTGTAGAACCAGTGTAGATACCCCTTCTTGGCATCCTCACCGCTCGGGACTTCGCCGAAATGATCGGCATGCGAGGCATCCTGCTGCAATTTCACCCAGGAATTTGCCATCATCGAAGTGGCAAGACCCAGCAGGATTCCGTTCACAAAAGGGTATTTCCCCATGTAAAAATAACTGTCCGGGCCGAACATCGCGTCTGGATAAAATGGCTGCAAAATCGATCCAGTCATGGAGGAGAGCGCGACCAGGGTCATGCCCACTCCAAGAAGCTTTGCCATCACGAGCGAGGAAAGAGTGGCTCTTACTGCCCTAGGCATGGACTCAGGCTTTTGCATCATCTCCAAAACCACCTGGACTCGTTTGAATGAAGGGGTGTTTTTTGGATCAACCACTCCAAGCGCTCCCAATCGCAAGCGATCCAAAAGCTGTTCCGGATTTAAACCTTTTACCGACTTTCGGGCATCCTCAAGGGCAAGCCCGGCCTGAACCTCTGCTTCAATGAGACGTGCAGCTGTTGCCTCATCCATCTGAACTTTGTCAATCAGAGTGAGTGTTCTTTCCTTCAGCTCCGACATGGATAGGTCGGCCAACCCGTCTCCGAGAACCTCGAGATTTGAGTTCTGCGCTAAGGTCTCAGTAAGCAGCTTTTGCAATCCACGGGCAGTGAGCGACTCCACATAGCGCATGAAGAAAACTTTTTGTTTAAAGCTCAGTTCCTGAAACCTTTTGTCCGTGAGCGAAGTCACGTTTTGAAACAAAGGCTTCAGATCCGCCCCTTGTGCACGGACCTCGCCTGCAAGAGCACCAAAACCCTTCTCCATTGCCTTTTGAAAGAGTGCACGTTCAATGGGAAGGACCTTGTGTTCCCATGCGCGAATCAACTGAAGGTTCGAGCTATGAGTCAGAAACTGAAACACTCTCTTCATCGCAATCGGAGTCGGATCCAGGCCTCCATTGGCACGACTGGGAACATTGACCTCTCGACTTGAACCATCGCCAAGAGCAACATTTGTAAAATTTGGGTAAAGGGTCTGAATGCACCAAAGCGTCGGGCTCCAGAACACAGCTCGGAAGATTGTGAATCCATTCCATCCGCGAACCAAAGCAGAGAAACCCTCAGTGATGGAGGGGTAACTAATCAAAAACGATTGAAGTGCTGTGCCAAAACTGTGAATCCTTGATCTTGCTATGGACTCCGAATCCAAAAGGGGCGCCACTGAGCTCGTTTCCTCTGTCGATGCCGTGACAGGAGTTGGATCCTGATCCCAGGTTTTCTTTCGAAACACCCTCCACTTCGAAACTCGCTCCAGAAACTTTTCGCGGATCTCAAGAGAACGATCTCTTGCTGAATCAAATACCTTCCGTAGGAGACTCCGATCTCTTTCTTTTACCTCAGCCAAGATGCGTTTGACTTCTTCATGATCCTCCGAGGTGAATTCCGTATTGGCCTCCACTCCAAATCGAAGAGAAAGTTTCTTCTGCGTCTCTGCCTGAACATCCAAATAACTTACAAGCTGTTTTCTTTGGCGCTCAATAAATGCGTCTACACTGAAGGATCCCATTTTCTTCAAATCCTTCACCAGCATCCACGAATTTACCACCAGAAGCGGAGTTGCGAGGATCGCCACTCCTGTTGCGAAGATCGCTCCTACGCCCACGGCGAACTTGGGAGCCTTCCCATCCGCCATGTACGCCTGATAGAAGTTCGCAGGCTTCAATCCCTTCAGGGTTTCAACCACCGAATCCACTCCGAGATCAAATAGATTCCGCGTAAATCCTATGGTCCCATGGATCGCAATCGAACCCTGATTGAGTGCTTGAAATGCAAACTGAGAAAACTCGACGGGGTACGCCGCTCCCAACATTGCCGCCGCTGCAACTGGAACCCCAAATTTAATCGCAATTCCTGCATATTTATGATCAAGGAGCTGAAGTGATCCTTCCTTCAACGCGGATGCGCCGGCGTGATTCCAATGGGTAAGCCCGTAGGCGGTAAGTGCAAGTGATTCCTTTACCGTCTTCGCTGACTCGATCGGTGCAGGAAAGCTAAGACGTTGCCAGATCATTCGAAGTCGAGTCGCTACTTTTCGCTGCAACACCAAAGACTTTCCAGTTTGCTCAATTCCGGCACGCACTACCTCATCATTCTTGATGGTTTCGGGCGAAAACTTGCGGGCCTTGATTTTCTCCACCAGTTGTTTACGAATTTCCTGGGCTGCAGCAACTTGCTCCGGGGCCTCAACCATCGCTGCTTCATCCATTGCTTGCTTGAAATAGGCCTCCAGCTCTTCAACCACCCCTCCAAGAGTCGCATAGCTACCGGGAGTAAGAATTCTTGCAGTCACATCAATCGCCAAACCGTAAATGTTTCGAGACCAGGTCTCGAGAATCACCTTTGGAACACGTACTGAGTTTCCGTCGGAACCTTGCAAAACCAGCTCGACCCCATTTCCAGAAATCGATGTAGTTCCTGCGGTTGCGGCAATCGGAACAGTAAAGATTGGCGGTGTACTTTTGGAATGCCCAAACATCATCGAATACTGCTTCAGATCGATGAAAGAAAGATATTGAATGCCTTTCTCCACTCCCACCTTTGCACGATCTGCTTCGGGAATGGAGGAAAGATAAGCTCCGTCTTCAATGAAGACCAAAAAATCGCCAAAACGAGAAAGAGCCTGCACCGGAAATCTCGACTCTAGGATTTTTCGATTCCGAAACCTAAGCTCGAAATGTCGATCTTCCCGCGTGAATGCTTCCAATCCGGCTACGGAAACCACCGTTCGACTCTCCGCAAAATCTGGGTCGGGTATCAGGTCATAAAATCCATAAGTGTCGATTCGAAGACGTACTCGATCGCTGGTACCTTCAATTACATTTCGAAGGTCCTCTGCGTCTTGAAGCGCTTCTGCCTCGCTGCCAGGAAGAGAAGGATCTTCCCCAGACATCCCATTCGGGGTTGAAAAACTCTCCTCGGAATTGACTGGTCCGCCGGGAATGCTTTGAGCCCTTGCAAGCGGCATGAAGACCGACTGGGCGATCAATACACTTGCGATCAAACGATACAGAAAAGACTGGATTCGAACTCTAGTAGTGGACAACTTCACCCTCCTTTAGGCGAAAAAGGAAGGGTCAGTATTAGCAGACTTTATTCTAAGTTTGTAGAAAAATTACTAAAGGCTGGGCCGATTCATTTATTTTAGTTAATGATCAAGAACAACCTTACTCTCGTCAAACGAAGCTAGTTTGCGGCAAACCCCAAGCTGACGAATCCACACCTCGCCCGTCTCTCTTTTCCACAGAGGCCCGAATGATCGCGCGAATTCCGAAGAAAACTCCAGCCAAAGTTGCGAAAAGGACAAAATAGAACCAAGCCCCACTCACCAGTACACCCGCTAGGGCATAGGCAAGGAGGTATGCAAATGCAACCGTGATCACCGCAAGCCCCATCATCAAGACGATCAATGACAAAATAATCTTCAGGATTACGGTCCCTACATCTCGATTGAGTGATTCCTTGAAATCTCTAAATGAAATTTTCTCAAGTCGATCAGACTCATTTGTTTTTGCGCCCAATGAGATCAAAAGAGCATCCGCTCCCTGAAGAATCTCGGACTTCGAATAGGAAGAAGACGAACTTTTCTCGCTCATCACTGCAGCAAATGATTCCAGTCCTGAGGCCAAAGAATCAACCCCTTCGATCTCACTCATCTCCGTTGCAATTTCCTGATCCTCCATCGCATGCTGAGTTTCTGAAACCTCCGCCCCCCTCATTCGCTCCTGAAAGGTCTCCTCACTCATAGCAGCGAGGCGATTTCGAAGTGCAATGTTGATCTTAAACAAACGGTATGCAAGGCGCATCTGGGCCCGCTCCCCCATTCCTTGTAAACGCTCTCCGAGTTTTGCCTGGAGAAGGGCGATCGGGGCACCCGCTTCCGCTGCTTGAAACTGGCTGACACCCTCGGTAGCAAACGCGCTTTGGATTTGAACATTGAGGAACTGGAGAATGAGAAACGAAAGGAACCCATTTTTCATGCGCTTGTAGCTATCGGAATGCGAACTGATTGTAAATGAGATTCATTGTTGGAACCGAACTTTTTAGCTGAGCAACTCGCTTCCTTTACCGTTGAACCAAACAATGCTAGCCTCCGGCAACGGCTGATTTTTTTTGTCCTCTTAGCTCAGCCTGGATAGAGCGTTAGCCTCCGGAGCTAAAGGTCAGAGGTTCGAATCCTCTAGAGGACGCCATAGCATGCAGTGACGGTAGGGCAGTTCATGACAGGGGAGTTCATGACCTCAGGACAAAATCTCACAGAGAATCAAACGATTACATCTTCGCATGTGCTCTCGCAAAGCCTCGGTCCCGTAATGCTTTGGGGCTTAGGGGTAGGCTATGTGATCTCTGGAATGTATTTCGGATGGAACCTTGGCCTCCCGATAGGCGGGACAGTAGGGCTTGCGGTTTCCACTCTCTTTATCATGCTGATGTATGTGTTCTTCACCTTCAGCTACACCGAGCTTGCCTGTGCAATCCCAAAAGCCGGCGGAGGATTTGACTACGCAACCCGCGCTCTGGGCCCCACCTTGGGTTATCTTGCGGGTGTTGCCCAACTGATCGAATTCCTTTTTGCACCACCTGCAATCGCGTTTGCAATCGGAGCCTATTTCCACGAGTTCTTTCCTGCCCTTCCGATCCTCCTCATCGCAACACTCGCCTTTCTCCTCTTTACCGGGCTCAACATTGTAGGGGTCCGGGCTGCCGCGCGCTTTGAGCTTTTTATTACGATCTTTGCAGTGCTTGAGCTTTTGATTTTCTCCGGCGTCACCCTCCCTCACTTTGAAGCGCAGAACCTTGCCCGGAACGCACTGCCTGCCGGAGTTACGGGAATCTTTGCATCCATTCCCTTTGCGATTTGGTTCTTCCTTGGAATCGAGGGAGTGGCAAACGTCGCTGAAGAAACAAGAAATCCTCAGCGTAACATTCTGTTTGGATTTGGAAGCTCAATCGCAACCCTAGTCGTGCTCTGCATTCTGACCTTTGTCTCGTCGATCGGAGTCGCAGGATGGGAGGCCATCGTCTATCCGGTGACCGGATCCGACACCACGTCTGACTCGCCACTCCCGCTTGCGCTTTCGCACATTGTGGGAAAAGACCACCTTCTCTATCACCTGCTTCTGACCATCGGCCTTTTTGGATTGATCGCCTCTTTTCACGGACTCATCCTAGCTGCGGGGCGTGTGACCCTTGAGTTTTCACGCGCAGGTCATTTGCCGGGGGCTTTGCGCGCAATCCATCCGAAATTCAAAACGCCTGCCTTTGCACTTCTCGCAAACGCCGGGATCGGACTGATCGCCCTTTATTCCGGAAAAACGGCCGAGATCATCACCATCGCTTGCTTTGGCGCAATTACGCTCTACGCTCTATCTCTTTTGTCTTTTTTCAAACTGAGGTGGTCCGAGCCAAATTTGCATCGCCCATTCAAGGCGCCGCTTTATCCCGCATCCCAGGCCTTTGCGCTCCTGATTGCGATCACGGCTCTGATTTCGATGTTTGTATTCAATTTGAACCTTGGATTGTTTTACCTTGGAATTTTAATGGTCGCGTTTTTTCTACTCAAACTTCGTACCCGTTTGGAGGCAACATGAATCTGAAACCGAAAGACATCCTGGAAGCTGTGAAAAAGTCCCCAAATCCGAAAGTAAAAGTCGCAATCACCGACATCGACGGAATCCTGCGGGGCAAATACCTCCACAAGGACAAATTCACGAGTCTGCTCGACGGGGGCTTCGGGTTTTGCAATGTGGTCTTCGGCTGGGACTCCAGCGATCTTGCCTATGAAGGGATGAAGTACACGGGATGGCACACCGGCTACCCTGATGCCGTGGCAAAGCTTGACCTTGGAACCTATCGGACGATCCCCTGGGATCAGGATGTGTCGTTTTTCTTGGGCGACTTTGACCTTGAGATCTGTCCAAGAAGCCTCTTGAAGCGCGTGAACTCCCAGGCGGAAAAAGCAGGCTTCCAGGCCTACTTCGGACAGGAGTTTGAATGGTTCAATTTCCGCGAGACCACCGAAGAACTGAATGCACGAAACTTCAACAAACCCGTACACCTTACGCCCGGCATGTTCGGATATTCGCTTCTTCGAATGTCAAAGAACTCGGAGTTCTTGAATGAAATCTATGACCTCATGATGAAGTTCAGGGTACCGCTCGAAGGATTGCACACCGAAACAGGACCTGGAGTTCTTGAGGCTGCGATCCTGTATGCGGATGTTTTGGAATCCGCGGATCGCGCAGTGCTTTTCAAGTCCGGAGTAAAAGAGATCGGCCTTCGTCACGGGATCATGCCGACCTTCATGGCGAAGACCGATCAAAACCTGCCGGGATGCTCAGGCCATTTGCACCAGAGTCTTTGGGATGAGAAAAAGAACCTCTTCTTTGATGAAAAATCCAAAACCAAAATGAGTCCCCTCATGGAAAGCTACATCGCAGGCCAGCTGCACTGCATGCCTCATGTGCTCCCCATGTATGCGCCGACGATCAACTCGTTCAAACGATTGGTTGAAGGAGCCTGGGCTCCGACCACGATCACCTGGGCGATTGACAATCGCACCACCTGCATCCGGGCACTTCCGGGCGGTTCCAAGTCCACAAGGATCGAGCTTCGGGTCGTCGGAAGTGACGCAAACCCTTATCTTGCGCACGCGGCATCCCTTGCCTCCGGACTTTACGGCATCAAAAAGAAGATGAAACTTTCCGTAAAACCCACCATCGGCAATGGGTATCGCGATCTTTCAAACGGCACGCTCCCCGGAAATCTTTGGAACGCAACCCAGGCCTTCAAGAATTCCGAAGTGGCAAAAGAGCTTTTCGGAGAGACCTTCGTAGATCATTACGCTGCAACCCGCGAGTGGGAGTGTCGTCAGCATGCAAAGGCTGTTACCGACTGGGAATACAAACGGTATTTTGAAATCATCTAGGTTTTTAGGAGAAACAAATGAGCTTTCAGCAAAATCTTCGATATCAGTACAACTTCCCCACCTCCGTCCGATTCGGTCGCGGCGTGATCGATGAACTGGGTCCACACCTAAAAGAACAGGGGCTCACCCGGGCACTCATCGTTTCAGACCCAGGCCTCGTGAAGCTTCCGGTATTTGAATCGGTGGTCTCAAAAATCAAGGCCTCAGGCATCGGCGTTGAAGTTTTTTCTGATATCGCAAAGAACCCGGTGAAGTCGAATGTGATGAGGGGCGTTGATCTGTTTCATGCAAAGAAGTGCGATTGCATTGTGGGGTTCGGAGGAGGCGCCAGCATGGATGTCGCCCGCGCAATCGCGTTGAAAGCCCATCATGAACTTGATTTGTTCGAATATGATGATGCCAAGGGTGGCGACCGGTTTGTCACAGGTCCTGTTCCCTATTTTGTGACCGCTCCGACCACTTCCGGCACAGGCTCCGAGGTCGGGCGCTCGACCGTGATTTCAGATGATGTGACCCACGAAAAAAAAATCCTGTTTTCACCCAAACTCATGGCCAAAAAGGTTTTTGCGGATCCGGAGCTCACCATGGGACTTCCAGCGATGGTGACGGCGACCACGGGAATGGATGCGCTCACCCATTGCGTTGAGGCGTACCTTGCAAAAGGTTACTCGCCTCTTTGTGATGGAGTTGCCCTTGAGGGAATCCGCCTCATTGCAAGAAGCCTTGAAACAGCAACCCTTGCTCCGACACTTGAGTCGCGCGCGGACATGATGATGGGCGCCCTCATGGGTGCGACCGCATTTCAAAAAGGGCTTGGCATCGTCCACTCGCTTGCCCACCCGCTTTCCACGGTTGTGGACATGCACCACGGTCTTGCGAATGCCGTAATGATTCCTTTTGGAATGGAGTTCAATTCTTCAGTCTCAGGCGCCCGAATGAAAACGATTGCGGCAACCATCGGGATTGCAAACCCGAGCGCTGAATCCTTCATCGCCTGGCTGCGGGAACTCAACCGGAAGCTTGGGATTCCTGCATCCTTGAAGGATCTCAAGGTAAATGAAAGCCACCTTTCAAAACTCTCCGATCTCGCCGCAGCCGATCCCTGCCACGGCTCAAACGAGCGCCCGGTCACCCGCACTGATTTTGAACAGATCTATCGAAAGGCTCTTTCATGATCCGGATCGGGGTGAGCGCTTGTTTCATGTATCCGGATCCCGCACGTGTGGTGTTCGGACACAAGCAACTGAGCTACTTTGAACACGACATGAGCCGCTTTCTTTCAAGAAAGGGCATCATGCCGGTCCTGATTCCGGATTTGCCAAAGGATCAGCTTGTGCCCTTTCTTTCCGAGATGCAGGGCTTTGTGTTTCAGGGCGGAGCCGACCTTGCGCCCTCAAGTTACGGAGAAACCCCGATCGAAAACGGCCGCTGGCCCGGGGATCCGCATCGTGACGCGTACGAGCTTTCGATTCTGGATTGGGCGGTAGAGAACAAAAAGCCGGTCTTTGGAATTTGTCGCGGCTTTCAGCTCCTGAATGTTTATTTTGGCGGAACCCTCTATCAGGATCTGCTCCTTCAAACCGGAACCCCCGTGGAACACCGGAACGCGGAAAAATACGATCACGTTTTTCATGAAGTTGAGTGCACCAAAGACGGACTGCTTGCCAAAATCTACCAGCAGGAACGCCTCACCGTGAACTCGGTTCACCACCAAGGGGTCAAAACCCTGGGGAAGGATCTTCAAGTCGATGCCCGCTCCCGGCAAGACGGACTGATTGAAGCGTTTCATCACACTGCGCTCCCGGTCTTCGGAGTGCAATGGCATCCGGAGTTCTCTCATACCTTGCGCGGGACTGTCATTGACCCGAATCCCCTACTTGATTATTTTTTGGAGCAACTCAAATGAAAATCATCAATCCCGCAACCGGAACCCTTCTTCGCGAAATCCCTGAAACAAACGCCACTGAAATCAAAGCCAAGCTTGATCGCGCGGTCCTTTCCCAAAGCGCTTGGAAGAAGACCTCAATGGAGGAACGCCTAAAGTGCATCAAAAATTTCCATGAACTTCTCGACAAAGAGCGCGAAATCCTTGCCCGCGATCTGACCCTGGAAGTGGGAAAGCCGATTCAGGAATCCATCAATGAACTGAGTGGCGCCCGGAATCGCATTCGCTTTTTCCTTGAACAAACAGAAGCCACTCTTGCGGAAAACCCGGTGCGCACGGATGGCGGAATGCAGGAGATCATCACCCATGACCCCTTGGGCGTGATCGCGAACATCTCGGCCTGGAATTACCCTTACCTTGTGGGCGTTAATGTTTTCATTCCGGCACTCCTCGCAGGCAATGGGGTTTTGTACAAACCCTCCGAGTTCGCGACCCTTACCGGACTTCACATCGAACGCCTTCTTCATGAGGCAGGGATTCCAAAGGAGCTCTTCACCGCCGTGATTGGAGGTGCACAAGCGGGAGAGGAACTCTTGAACCTGCCGCTTCAGGGGTACTTCTTTACCGGCAGCTACAAAACGGGTCGTTTGATTGCGGAAAAAGTGTCCTCGAAGCTCGTTCCCGTGGGACTGGAACTCGGCGGCAAAGATCCCCTTTATGTAACCGATGAAGTTTTAGACCTTAAAAAGACCGCCAATTCGGTGGCAGAAGGCTGCTTTTACAACAATGGTCAAAGCTGCTGCGCTGTGGAGCGGGTTTATGTGCACGCGCGGGTCTATGATGAATTCATTCAGCACCTTAGGGGCGAAACACTTGCTCTTCGGGCCGGAAATCCAATGGATCGCGGATTTCAACAGGGATCGCTGACAAGACCCTCACAGATCGAATTTCTTGAGTCCCAGATCGAGGATGCCGTTAAGAAGGGAGCCAAGGTGTTGGTCGGGGGGAAACGGATTCCAGGGCCCGGAGCTTTTTTCGAGCCCACCCTTCTCATCGATGTAAACCATGACATGGCTGTGATGCGGGAGGAGAGCTTTGGGCCGATCATCGGCGTCATGAAAGTGAATCACGATGAAGAGGCGATCAGACTTATGAACGATACCGACTATGGCCTTACCGCGGCAGTGTATTCCTTCAACACAGAAAGGGCAAAAAGCATTCTTTCAAAGGTCGACTCGGGCACCGCTTATGTGAACTGCTGTGACCGCGTAAGTCCCTACCTTCCCT
Organism: Bdellovibrionales bacterium; assembly: GCA_018969905.1. Lineage (GTDB taxonomy): Bacteria > Bdellovibrionota > UBA1018 > UBA1018 > CAIMNF01 > CAIMNF01. The sequence continues at coordinate 1,955 of JAGWXK010000015.1, read as the reverse complement.
GGGCCGGGCGCAAGAACTCCGGGCTCGGCGCGACCCTCTCCACTCTAGGCATACTTGCCTTTACCCGGCCCCGCGGTTGGCACATCAGGGGATGATTCATGAAACTCTTCAGTGCACTGTTCGTCGTGATTTTTCTCTCGGTTTCCGTCCAGACTTCTTCCAGTCATGCGGATCCGAAGGAGTGCTCGGAGAGCCTGAAAACACTGATCGAGGACAATGCGTACCTGAAGAATCCTCCGGCCGCCACCAACTTCCGAAGCTGGAAGGATTATCAGGAAAACCTTGCGATCCGATGGAATGATTTTTTTCTCGCAAAAACAGTGATCGATATTGGATCGGGGCAAGGGATCGCCGTCCGGGATGCCCTGGAAGGTGGCACCTTCACTCGAGCAATCGCAATTGATTTTTCAGATCATTCGAATGCAAAACACTGGGACTATGTGAGTGACAAAACCAAATCAAAAATCCGCTTCGAAGAAGACTCCGCCGAGGCAGCCCTTCTTCGCCATCCCAATACGGCGGACGTAATTGTCGATAATTACGGAGCTTTCACCTACTCTCCTGCACGAATTCATATCCTCAACAGCGCCTTTCGAGCACTGAAACCTGGAGGCATCGCCTATTTCAGATGTCCCCCGGTCAGTTTTGTAAAGGTAGGTGTCGAGATGATTCCACTTGAAGCCTATTTGAGCCGAAAGTATCCAAAAATTTTTTCTGTGCGAAAAAACAGAACAGTTCCGTTTGAGAACCCTGATCTTGATCCCTTTATCTCCGCGGATACAGTGCTGGTCATGAGAAGACCAAGGGGTTTTCAGCCGATTGATCTGCCCCTTGAAATTCGCTCCCATCGAAAATGGTTTTTTCCGGGCCATTCGAAAATCGAGTTTCCCTTTCTTGTTTTCGATGAAAAACACTAGCCGGGGAAAAACAACCCTCCCCCCAAAGCCAAAGGCCATGGAGGGAGGGGGGATTTGGGTCAGGGACTTTCTATCCTAGATCTGGTAGGAAATCTGGAGATCACTACCAGGAAGCAAGTCTGCGGCGGATCCGACGATCTCGATCGTATTCCGATCCGAGTGATAGATGTATCCGTTGATCGCATCCTGAGAGATCACCTGATCGTTGATCTTGACAGTAAGAGCACTACCCGAAGATGGCCTCTTCGAGAGCGTGAACTCGCGAGTAGCCTGCTTGACCATTCCATCTGAAATCGTCAGAAGATCGGACGAAAAATTCCTGGCAATGTCAAAGGTCTGAGCATTCAGGATTTGGGCTGCCTTCAGATATCGAGCAGGATAGTACTGGATTTGTCCGGCCTTCGGCGCTACGGCCGGAGCGGGATAGTTTTTGTTGATGATGAAATCAAAGCGTGATCCTCGGGATGATGAACCCGAAATCGCGGCGACTCGTGCCCTCAATCGTTCCACGCGAGCCTCGATTGTTTCACCATTCTGAATGTCTTCATTTTCATCCGATACAATGACGAATGAGAGCAGGGAGTCTTCACGGAAAAATCCATGATTCCAACCACCAGATCGAAGGGCCGAGTCTTCCATTGCGAACAGGAAGGAGTTCAAACACTGTTCGCGACCGCTTCCCTTGATTCCAACCCTTGCATTGTCCTCAAACTTCGAGACAAGGCCGGAGGTGTTCTGGGTCAGATATCGATCCGATGAATAGCGGGTCAGAAGAAGACCTCTGTTGGCTCCCTGATAGTCAGGAAGACGTGAGCGCCAGTAGCTTGCATTGTTACTGTCGACATCCGAGGTAACGATCCCGACATGGAAATCAAGTCCTGCATTCATGAAGCCATTGATGAATCCACTGAATGACTCAGCAAGAATCTTCTGGTTGTCATTCATGGATCCGGAATTGTCGACGCAAAAAAGAACATCGATTTTTGGGGCCTGTGCGACAGGAACCGAAAATTGATCGCTTTGCATCAGCACCGGTCC
>JAGWXK010000113.1 GCA_018969905.1 Bdellovibrionales bacterium | reverse complement strand
GTCTTCTTGCGGCGGCAGCGGCAGGTCTGCTTCTCTCGTGGATTTACGGAGTTTCGGTACTTCGTTTCAGGGCAAATCAGATCGTCGCGGGTACCGCGATCAATCTGTTTGCGCTGGGAGTCCCGCCTTTTCTTTCCAAGGTCTGGTTTGACTCAACCGGAAACACGCCTCCGATTCCGGGAGAGTCACAGTTTCGGTTCACTCCTCTTGTGTTGATGGCTTTGATGGTGGTCTTCAGCGTGTTTGTATTTTATTCCACCCGGTTCGGGCTTCGCCTCCGTTTTGCGGGCGAGCATCCGGAGGCATTGAAAAGCGCCGGGGTGTCAGTGGAGTGGAAACGCTGGCAGGGAATCGCATTGAGCGGCATCCTCGCCGGAATCGGCGGTGCGACTCTCTCAACCTATCTTTCCTCCTCTTTCACCCGAAATATGTCGGCTGGGCGAGGGTTCATAGCGCTTGCAGCTGTGATCCTGGGCAAGTGGAGGCCCATCCCCACGGTTTTGGCTTGCCTGCTTTTTGGATTTACCGATCAGGTGCAGATCCGGTTGCAGGGAGTGATTCTTTGGGGCGAGAGTCCGGTGCCGGTGCAGTGGATCCAGATTCTTCCCTACTTGATCACGCTCGTTGTTTTGACCTTTGCAGTGGGACGCGCCCGCGCGCCGAAGAATCTCGGAGTGGTGGAATGAAGACGAAACCCATCCTGAAAGCAAAGCGGGTTTCTGTCTTTTTGCTTTTTCCAATTCTTTGCGCCTGTGATCCGATGAAGGAGATTCGAGGGTTTCTGGGCCTTGGTGAGAAAACAACGGAACTTCCCGCCGAGATGAGGGCGGAAATGAAATCGGCTGATTCCACCAATGAGGTACGCACTTCGGAAGGCCTTGTGAAGGAAAACCAGGAACTTTTGAGCGAGATGATTCGGGTGGTTTTTGATCGAAACGATTCCGAGGACCAGGCAGACTTCGATGCACTGGCACGGACCCTGAATCAGGGGGCGAGTCTTGAAGGAATTTATCGGGGAATCATCATGGGGTCGCGCTACCGGGCATTGGAGTCGAATTCCCAGGCCGCAGCACCCGCTGTGTTGAAAGTGTTCTCCTCCGAGATGGCTGAGCTCCAGGAGGGAATGCGGGAGCCCACCCGTTTTGATCCCGAACAAGCCAAGCTGGCCCCAAGAATCGAATACCCGAGCGAGCCCTTGGTTCCTTTGATCTCTTTTCCTTCATCTTCTCCTTCTCCGTCGTCCGTTGACCCGGATCGGCCGTTGAGTAAGTCCGGCAACTTCCAGGCGCTGCTTAGGATTTTTGTCGGGGCTTCGCCCTATACCCTGAAAAGAGTTTTGGCAGAGGAGGCGTTAAAGCGTTTCGAAGAGGCGGGAGGGGATCCAAGCGCCATTCCCCTCTGGTATGCGGGGCTTGCCGTTCGTCTTTCCGGCGCGAATGTGGATTTCGGACTGGAACTCAGGCGTAAACCTGATTTCGAATTCCATAAGGCATTTGCCAAAAAAATTGCAATGGATCGGGTCAAATGGGAAGTCTTGAATCGGTACCATCGCCTCCTCAATGCAGTGAAAAAAACATCAGGGTAAGGCCTTGATGCCCTGACTCTTCAGGTCCTCGATTACGGTCGAGGAAACATTAAAACTGAAGGAACCCCTGTCGCTCTGCGAGTCCCCGGGATCCTTGGTTTCAAATGAGAACACCTCTTGCAACAAGATCGTATCCTGTTCAGTGCCGGTGACCTCTTGGATCGACACCAGTTTTCGAGATCCGGAGCGAAATCGCCGGATCTGGACAATCAGTTGCAAGGCACTTGAAATCTGCCTTCGGATGGCGGGGAGCGGTATCTCAAGTCCCGAACTCATCATGAGGGTTTCCAGCCGGAAGAGTGCATCCCGAGGCGAATTGGCATGAATTGTGGTCATGGAGCCCCGATGGCCTGTATTCATTGCCTGAATCATATCGAGCGCCTCGGGACCCCGGCACTCACCTACGATGATCCGGTCCGGACGCATTCGAAGAGCATTGGCCACGAGTTCGCGTGCCGTGATGCTCTCGCCTCCGATGGCTTTCGTCATGGTCATCATGCGGACCTGATTCGGAAGAAGATAGGGGATTTCGGCCGTGTCTTCGATGGTAATGACCCGTTCATGGTGGGGAACAAGCGTCAGCAGTGCGTTCAGAATGGTGGTTTTTCCGGTACCGGTTCCACCACTGATCAGGATGTTCTGTTTGCCAAGAACGCAGGCATTCAGAAAGTGCGCCATGCGCGCATCGAGAGTCTGGATTTTGAGAAGGTCCGAAAAACGATAGCGTTTTGGAAACCGGCGAATGGTGATGCAGGGGCCGTAATCCGTGATGGGAGGTGCGGCAATGTGAACGCGTGATCCATCAGGGAGCGAGGTGACGCAAAGTGGATGATTGTAGGAGATCTCCTTTCCTGTGGGAGCCACCAGGGCTTGTACCACCCGGGTCAGTTCTTCCAGGGTTTTGAATCGAATCGGAGTCACAATGATTTGCCCGCGTTTTTCAATCGCAATGTTGCGCAGGTCGTTCACCATGATTTCAGTGATGTCCGGGTCCGAAAGCGCACCGTTCAGTATGCCGAGGTCGGGCATTTTGGACTCAGGTTTCGCCCCTATGGGATTTGGGGCGGTATTCTCAACGGGGAGTTCACCTGAATTCGATTCCGTGACTTCGCCATCTTGAGAGGGGACTCTAAAACCCATGGATAAATTATCTCAAGATTGTGTAAAATATGCTAGGCTCGACTCAAGGAAAATCATGGACAATGACAAGGATTTGACGCATAGCCACACCGGCGGGGAAACAGGGGCGGCGGTGAAGGAGGCTGACCCTCGCTTGGATGAACCCAAGCGTTATGCTGTTTTCCTGCACAATGACGACTACACAACAATGGAATTTGTTGTGGAAGTCTTGACTTCGGACTTTTCGAAACCACAAGTAGAAGCGGTGGGAATCATGCTGAAGGTCCACGAAGAAGGAAAAGCGGTGGCGGGAATTTATTCTTTCGATATCGCAGAGAGCAAGATTGTCAAAGTGACCGAAAAGGCACGTCGTGCGGGCTTTCCATTGAAATTGACCATGGAACCCGTCGAGAGGAGTGAGTCATGATAGGTAAACGCGCAGAGTCGATTTTGAATCGGGCCTTGGCATCCGCAGTGGACGGAAAGCATGAGTTCTTAACCTTGGAGCATGTGATGCTGGTGCTGCTCGATGAGCCTGAAGTCATCCAGGTGGTACATCATTGCAAAGGCTCGCCGGAAAAATTGCGTGAGGATCTTCGAGCCTATCTTCAAAAAGAGGTGCCGCTCGCACCAAAAACCGAAAAGGGAGATTCCGAAAATCCGATCGCCACCCTTGGCGTTCAGCGCTTGGTGCAGCGGGCGATCTTTCAAGTGCAGTCCTCCGGGAAAAATGAAATCCAGCCCGTAGACCTTTTTGTTGCAATCTTTCAGGCCAAGGATTCCTGGGCGCTTTACCTTTTAAACCAACAAGGAATTGATCGCCTCGAAGTTGTGGGTTTTCTGAGTCATGGTCAGAGTGCGAACGATGATACCGGAAGTTCGGGAGCATCCGAATCTGGCAGCACTCAGCCCGAGGGGCGACCTGAAAAGGAACCCCGTGCATCCTTGAATGACGTGCTCACGACCTACACAGTGAATCTGAACGAGCTTGCAAAACAGGACCGGCTTGATCCCTTGGTGGGCCGAAAGTCGGAACTTGACCGGGTGATACAAACTTTGTGTCGCAGACGAAAAAACAATCCGCTTCTGGTGGGCGAGGCAGGCGTTGGAAAAACCGCAATCGCCGAAGGTCTTGCGCAAAGGGTGGTGAATGGCGAGGTTCCGGCGATCCTGAAGGATGCGGTGATCTATTCGCTTGATCTCGGCTCACTCCTCGCCGGCACCAAGTTCCGCGGGGATTTTGAGCAACGCATGAAAAGGGTGATCCAGGCGCTTGAAGTAAAGCACAACAAGGGGCTGTTTCCGGTTCTTTTCATTGATGAGATCCATACCATCATTGGAGCGGGTTCAGTGAATGGCGGAACTGTGGATGCGGCAAATCTCTTAAAGCCAATGCTCGCACGCGGGGAGATCCGCTGTTTTGGATCTACGACCTTTCAGGAGTATCGAAACGCATTCAACCGGGATCAGGCGCTCTCAAGACGCTTTCAAAAAATCGATGTGCCAGAGCCCACACAGGATGAAACCATTCAGATCCTAAATGGTCTGAAGCCCCAGTTCGAGCTCCATCACGGAGTCGTTTACACCCCCGAAGCCATCAAGGCCGCGGTTGATCTTTCGGTCAAGCACCTGACCGATCGGTTTTTGCCGGACAAGGCGATTGATGTGATCGATGAGGTGGGGGCGAAGATGCGAATCAAGCGCACGCAAGCCAAAGAGTCCGAAGCGCTTGATCCTGTGACGATCACGGATCTTGAGGTCGAGGAAATGATCGCCCAGATGGCGCGGATTCCGGCCAAGACGGTCACCAACAACCAAAAGGACCGCTTGCACTCGCTCGACCGCAATTTGAAGCTCACGATTTTCGGACAGGATCACGCGATCGAAAAAATCGTTTCTTCGATCCGCCTTGCGCGCTCGGGTCTTCGTACGGGCGACAAGCCGATCGGATCATTTTTGTTCTGCGGTCCGACCGGGGTCGGAAAAACCGAGCTCTCAAAACAGCTTGCAAGTCATCTCGGGGTTGCCTTCCTGCGGTTTGACATGTCCGAGTACATGGAACAGCACACGGTTTCGCGTCTGATCGGCGCGCCTCCGGGCTATGTGGGCTTTGAGCAGGCGGGTCTCCTTACGGATGCCGCGATCAAAAATCCGCACTCGGTCGTTCTGCTCGATGAGATCGAAAAAGCGCACCCAAGCGTTTGGAACATCCTGCTTCAGGTGATGGATCATGGGTTTCTGACCGACAACAACGGGAAGAAGGCGGATTTTAGAAATACGATCATCATCATGACTTCAAACGTAGGCTCCCGCGATGCCGAGCGCAGGACCGTTGGATTTCAAAGCGATGCGGCAGGCGCGAGTGCCGCCCAAAAGGAGCTCGAACGCACGTTTTCGCCGGAGTTCCGGAACCGGCTCGATTCGATCGTGTTCTTCAATCCTCTGGATGAGCGAATGATGGAACAGGTCGTTGGCAAACAGGTTGTTGAGCTTGAGCATTTGCTCCTTGCAAAGGGAGTTGAGATCGAGATGGAACAACCCGTTCGCGACTGGCTTGCGAAACGCGGCTATGACCGAAAAATGGGTGCGCGCCCGCTTGCGCGGGTGATTCAGGACGAGATCAAACGCCCGCTTTCAGAGGAGATCCTGTTTGGAAAGCTCGAAAATGGCGGCGCAGTCCGTGTGGTGCTTAAGGACGACAAGCCTCATTTTGTGATCGAGTCGAAGGCTCCGACGACCGAGAAAAAAGCGGAAACGGTGAAGGGGTAGACCTCCAGATCGAAGATTGTGGGTCCGAAACGTTCCCATCGGGGCGCGGGTATTTCTTTTTCTGACCTTGGAACTTCCCGGCCTCTCACCAAGTTACTGGCTCACGCCAGTTGAGGTGGAAGGCGTATAGCTGCCACGGGCCTTTTGAAAGGCCTGTTTCAGTTTGAACAGGTCAGCCGGAGAGTAGGGGGAGGCAACCGTTTTGGATTCGGTTTCATTCGAAGTCTCCGCAACAGTGGGAGTCGTCGCGATTTCGGTGGCTGTCTCAATCCGAGCGGAAGAAGAGGAAGACTCAGCCGCCGGAGCGGATACCACAGGAGCGGGTACCACAGTGTTGTCTGCGGGAACAGAAGAGCTTTCCGGCGCCCCGGATGGAGCAAGAGCAGAACCGCATTCCGCAATATGGAGGTACCCCATGGTCTTGAACTTGAATCCAATCTTGTGATCGAGACTGTCGGTGTAAACTTCGGCGATCGGCTTGCTCGAGAGGTTTTTTCTTGCTTCGATCGCATAGTGGTAAGAGCCCGATTCTTCCTTCACGGTCTTGATCACGAATTCAAGGCCGGACAGGGGTTTTCCGGTTTTTTGATCCACAGAGGGAAGAGTCACCCATCCGTTGGTGCCCGGTACAACCGGGGTCGAAACTGCACTTACAGAATATTCCGGAGTTTTCGAAAGAGTGAGATCGCTGCCCGCGACCATTTTTCCGCCACGGTATACCGAAATCACACATTGATAGGAATCATCCGCGCGAGTCTGCGACGGAAGAACAACGATAGAAAGAGCCAAAAACAGGACCGGATGGAACCACAATTTCATTTTCATACATCTCCAAAAATTTCGGGAACAATACATGGTTTTTTCGATTTAATCCACAAGCCCTTATGGCTTTTCCTCGGGCAGAACAAGTGAGGAGCCGCTCAACGAATTCAGTCGAAAAAGGGAGGACTCCTCCGAGCAATCAGAATTCTTGCAGAAATTTGCCTGCAGCATGTAGGAGTAGTCGCGATCGGAAGAGGTCGGAGTGATGGAGCGAAAGGTCGGGGTTGCATAATACGAGTACGCGCTCGAGATTTTGAAGTTCCAGGTTTGCGGTTCGTGGGCTGCAGTTCCGCCCGCAATATCGGTGGTTTTTCCCGGGGAGAGTTTTCCGAAAAGCTCCTGCACTTTGGTGGCCATACCGTTGGAGGGTACGATTCCCTCGACTTCAGAGGTGCTTCTCAAGCTCAAGATGCAGGTTTTTCGATGGAGGGTGATCTCGAGTCTCCGACAAAGGGCGGGGATTCCTTTTGCAAGAGGTTGCTCGGCCGAGGTTTCAAGGGCGGTTCATCAACAACGGCGATCGATGCCAGTTGGTGTGTCATCCCATACCATCCCCCCTATTTTCACTTTCAGCCAAACCCCTCTCAAACCTGAAATAATCCTTTAAAAACAGACCATTTTGCTCCGATAAGAGTTCGAATATAAGGAGAGGATTCCACTACCGTGCGTTCGGGTGTGAAGGCCAAAGAAAAAACAAATCAAGGGTCAGGAGGCAAGCCGCTCTTCCTTGGCATTGCCTTTGTTTTTCTTGCTCTTTCAAACGCATGTACTCCGACCATTCTGGGCGAGCGTCCCTCCGCTAAACGTGCACGTGAAGCGGCAGAACTGCGCTCAAACTCGACTGCAAAAAATCTCTCCTGGCAGGAATCCTCT
>JAGWXK010000112.1 GCA_018969905.1 Bdellovibrionales bacterium | reverse complement strand
TTCCTGGCCCTTTTATTTTCTGTCCAAAATTATTTCGAATGATGGACGTTCAAGAAGCGGCCATCAGTTTTAGAATCTAATTCAGGAATGGACTCGGCAAGAGACTCTGCGATCAATTCACGAGTGATTCCTAATGTGCCATCAATTCGGGCACCGCTGAACATCGTGAAACCACTTCCTCCTGAAGCGATAAAATCAAGTGTAGCAACACGGATGGGCAAGGATCCCTGAGCTTCTTTCCCTGACTCGGAGTCCAAAAGGACCTGTCCATCAAGCGTGCTCACGTGAAGGAGCTTTGCACCTAGATCGATCTCACCATTTGCGCCCGAGCAGTCCCGTGTAAAGCGAATCCGCAGTCCACTTTGAGCAAGAGTGCCGTAGCGACCACATGTTTGGATTGCACTCAGTAATGCAGCTCGGAGGGTTTCCCAGGGGAGTTCAGTAAGAATCACAGCTTGATTTTGAAAGGGGAGCACCTCAAATAGATTTTCGTAGAGAACGTCACCTGCCTGTAGTGGTGCTCGGATCCCACCAGTATTCATGAGCGCTACCTGAGTTTTGGAGATCTTTCGAAGTGCATCCGTGAGGAGATTCGCAAGTGGACTCTCGTCAATCCTGTGGGATCGAATGATCGCGCTTGCAAAGGCGAGCTTCTTTTTTGCAAGTGGAGCAATTGCAAGAGTCGCTCCCTCGACAATTCGATCGATTGCAGGGTGTGAGTGGAGGGGAAGATTCAATTGTTTGCAGGCAAAGGCGGCCTTTTGCTCGTCGCAAGTTTGATTCTCAATGGAGATTCCTGCTGCAGAGTCAGTTTTTTCGGTATTCACGGTTCGGGAGATCGGATCAAAATAGAGATCGACCCGGCCATAGTTTTTTCCATTGGCACCATCTTGAATTACGCGAACTCCACCCACGTTTGCATTGTGGACAAAGTGAGTGTGACCTGCTGCTACCAGATGAACTCCATTCGGAATGGCCGCATTAATTTTCTTTGTGATCTCGGACCCTTCAAAGCTTTTGTCTGTGTCGCCCTGGTGAAGGAGAATGACGAAGAGGTCGGCTTTTCCCTCTAGTTCGCGTCTCAATTCAAGGTATTCCGTGACTTCATCTCGAAAACAAAGGTCGCTTACGTTTTCCTTGGTGGTAGAGCTAGAGGTGCTCCGATTGTCGAGCCCGATCAGGGCCACGCGCACTCCCGCACGTTTTACGATCTGGTAGGGTTTTAGGAATTCCGGGCGTTTTGCATTTTGAAAGTCGGGTGCAGAGACTGGTGTCTCATTGGATGGTTTGCATTGGTCATCTAGACGAATTCGATGACCACCGGCGAGGATAGAGTCTTTGAAATACGTGTTTGCGGAAAGGAGTGGAAATCTCGCCATGCTAGCAAGATTTTTGATGACTTCACGTGGATCGGCGGAGGTTTCATCAGGATTGACACGGTCATAAAGCCAGCCGAGTGGGCCAAAGTCATAGTCGTGATTTCCGGGGACAATCGCATCGTAGCCGATTTCATTGAACGTGTTGAAGAGAGACGCACCTTCATCGTAATTGCTAAGTAGGGTGCCTTGAAATTGGTCGCCTGAATCAAGAATGAAAAGGCCGGCTTTTCCATTGCGATAATCCGAGGATTGTCGGAGTTGATCCGCGATGGCCCCCAGATAAGTGAGTTTTGGAGCAATGTGGCCATGGATGTCGTTCGTGAGAAGGAATGAGATCTTAATTGGCTCTTGATTCGCATGCCCAAGGCGTTTGGGAGCCATGGCGTTGACGTTCGGAGCAAAATAAAGCGATAAAACCGATAGAAATAGGGGCAAGGTTGATTTTTTGCGCAGCAACATGGCCGAACCCTACCAAGTCCGACTAAATAAGTCAAGCTAAATTGCCTGCGTTGAATCCCAAATCCCCTTCAGTTCGGGTGCGGGACGTCCGATGAGTCAAAAGAGACGAATATGGACAAGAAGAACTCAACTCCGAAAGTGCTTGAGATCACGACTCCCGGAATGGCGGATGGCTTTGAGAGCCAGGGTGATTTGATTCGTAGTTTAAAGCGCGAGATCAAGACCATGAAGAGCAAAGTCATTGCTCAGGACATCCGCATTTTTGAAATGCAGGCACTTCTTCAATCCGGTAAAGGGCTCAGTAATATTCTGAACCTACCCCAGCTTCTTGATACGTTTATGGCTGTCGTTCGTGAGCGCTACGATGTGGTAAATTCGTGTGTTCTTCTCAAAGAGGATTTTGAGAACGGAGAAAAAGAGTTTTTCCAGGTCAAACGGTACTATGGAATTGATGACCATTATGTGGACCATTTGGGGCGAAAAGAGCCCCTCTATCTCTTTCGAATTGAAAAGAACAATGGACTTCTTTGGCAGCTCATTCAACAGGGAAATGTGTTTTCTGTGCGGGACCTTCAAAAAGAGCCGCGTTTCATTACTGCTTGGGAGAAGTTTAATCTCGACATGCTTCGGTCCGACTTTTGGTGTCCCTTGATCAAGAGCGGGGAAATCATCGGGGTGCTGACTCTTGGAGAACGTCGCGACGGAACCCAGATCGCGGAAAACGAATATTCTTTCGTACAAGAGCTTGCCTCGATTGCAACCACGATTATCGATTCGACTCTGAAGTATGAAAAGAACCAACGAATCCTAAACAACATTCAGATTCTGTATGAATTCCACCAAGAGCTTGCAAACATCAATGACATCAAAGAACTTTGCAAGCAGACCATTCGAAATGCAGTCAAAGCGGTAAAGGCACAAAAGGGAAATTTGATGCTCCTCAATCGAACCACGGGGCGTCTCGAACTGACTGTGGCCTGGGGATATCTGGATGAAAGCGTCCTAGATGGACTCAATTCGGGTCGAATTGGAACTAAATCTTTTGAGATTGGAGAAGGTGTGGCAGGTCAGGCCGCCTTACAGAGAAAGCCGATGGTCATCAATAATCGCGACGATATTCCCCAGATGGGTGCATATGAGACCCACTGTATCTGCTCTGTGCCGGTTTTGAACGGAGGACAGCTGGAGGGAGTGATGAATTTCACGAACAAAGTTCATATTGAAAACGACGGCTCGGCAGTTTTAGATGCTCTCGGTAGATTCACTCGCGAAGATGTGAGCCTTTTGCAGGGGATTGCGGATCAATCTGCGGTAAGTCTTCATAAATCCAGATTGTATTCAGCCTCCATCACCGATCGTTTGACCGGATTAAACAATGCTCGCTATTTTGAAGACTCTTACTATGAGTACGTCGCCAAGGCAGTAGTGGAGAGTAAGCCGCTCACGATCGCAATTATGGATATCGATCATTTTAAGAAGTTCAATGATACCTACGGTCATAAGGCGGGAGACTACATTCTGAGGACAGTTGCGGTTTTGTTTTCGGAATGCCGCAGACAAGAGGCTCAGGATATTGCCTATCGATACGGAGGAGAAGAGTTCTGTATGGTGCTCCAAAATACCTCGGCACCGGAGGCACTTCCTATCTTTGAGCAGTTTAGAAAAAGCATTGAAGAGCGAGACTTTGAGTACGAGGGGCAAAAGCTTAAGGTTACGGTTTCAATCGGGCTGGCGCAGACTGGAATTCATTCCAATGACCCAAGAGTTCTATTCAATCATTCGGATGATGCTCTTTATGAGTGTAAGCGCAATGGGCGGAATCAGGTGCGAATCTCAAAGGCTCAGCAGGAACCAAATCAGTCTGGGGATAAGGCAGGATAAAATATGGTGGGCACATTTTTCATGTGCTTTACCTCTCTGTTTGTAGCTCTGGATATCATCGGAGCAATCCCGGTTTACTTATCTCTCACTCGAGACATTCAATCGGAACATCGCAATTCTGTTGTAAACACATCCATGGCCGTGGCGTTTGTGGTTGCGTTGGTATTCGTGTTTGTAGGCAAGACGGTTTTTCAACATTTGGGGATTACGCTTTATGATTTTAGAATTGCAGGTGGATTGATTTTGTTATTGATCGCCCTTGCGGATCTTCACGGCGGTCCGGACTCCGTAAAAAAGACATCAGCATCGACCGGAATCGTTCCGCTTGCCGTCCCACTGATTACGGGGCCTGCAATGCTCACCGCTTTGATCTTGCAGGTGGGGCAGAATGGGTATTGGATCACAACGGGCGCGCTGATCTTGAATTACTTTATTGCTTGGATTTTACTCAGGAACTGCGATTCCGTTCAAAGAGTCATGGGAAAGGAAGGAACCGTCATTGCATCGAAAATTGCAGCTTTGTTGCTTGCGGCAATTGCGGTTTCCATGATTCGGGGAGGGGTCTTCGAGGCCGTGAGTGTCTATCGAGGCGGAGCGCCAGGATAAACTTGATCTTTGTTTTCGGATACTTGAATTAAATTCACAAGTGTCTAAATTATGGACGGATATCTTTCCTTTGTTTAAAAATCAATGGTGACAAGAGCTTGTAATTCCGTTTGTTTTTTGGTTTTTCAATTTTGGCACGCGGGTTGCTAAAGAGGAAGGTAGAAGTAGTGCCGATCCCCAACCCCCTCACAAGGCACTCTTTTTAGGGCCCAGTCTCAACCCCCCTTGGACTGGGCCCACTTATTTTCTAAACCCCCACTGATTAAGCATTGAAAGATTTCTCACGATCGCTGAGAGTAAACGGTCTGTGGAACCTGCCGACGTTTGGAAACCGTGTTCATCGTGTAAAACGCCAATAGGCTTGAATTCAGTCTATTGGAACTGTAATGTTTCCACCTGCAATCGGAAACGGACAGGCCTCGTGTTTTGTTCGGTAGAGTGCTGGGATGCTCATCTACCCCTGTATAATCATCGGGAAGCATGGGCCATTGAGGCAAGGTCTCCGAGAACCAGGGAGCTGGAAGAGGCAGTACCCGTTCGACAAGCAACTCCTGGAGGAGTAGTAGAGCGAAAGGGAAAAAGTTTATCAGAGCGTGAAAAATTCATTCTGGGTCTGGATGATCAGGCTGCAGAAAATGATGAAAGGGAAGAAGTCATGACAGAAGGAAATGCTGAGAAGGAAGTACTGGTAGTTGCATCAAAGTTAAAGAATTACATTCGTGGAAAGTCAGGAATGAATACATCTGCCGCCGTAATCGATGTGCTCTCTGACAAAGTTCGCGAGCTTTGTGATCAGGCGGTTGAAGCTGCCAAGCGTGATGGTCGTAAGACCGTGATGGATCGCGATTTCGGCTGATTCAAATTGTGATCAAAACAATCTTTAGGCGCAACGGAAGTTCTGTTGCGCCTTTTTTTTTCGATTCGGGACTACCAGTGAATCGTCTTTTTCACGTCGGGATGAAGGGAAAGCGCAACCGGGCACGCGAGAGCGGATCTTTTCAATGAATCCAGGGCTTCTGGGGTGATTTTTTCGAGCAAGCCCTTCCAGTCGAAGGTGAGCACGATTTCAGCAACTCTGCGGGGCGGTTCCTTGCTCATGATTTTTTGGATTCCGATTTCAACACCATCCAAATTTACACCTAGGGATCGCGCCTTGATTCCCATGATGGTCAAGGTACAGGTGGCAAGGCTTGTGCAAAGCAGGTCGGTGGGCGAGAAGCGTTCTCCGTTTCCCTGATTGTCCTTCGGGGCATCGGTTTGAATTTCTGTTTTTGAATCCTCATGAATTGACTCGCATCGTAGGTTTCCTGAATATTTCACTCGCATCAATGACATCGTGATTTCCTTTCTCTTACTTCTTTGGTTCTTGCATGCAAAGGATGAGGTGGCCGTGGCGGCTGATTTCCGTGAATCCAGGGCTTTGGCAGTCAGTCGCCCTCCAGTCGGGCACGACCAGGTACGTTACGTTGCTTGTATCGCAGCGGTTGTGAAGCAATTCAGGCCCTAATGCAATACTAAAGGTAGCGGAAAGAGGCCCCGAGTATCGAATGCATTCGGAATGAGCTGGATTTCGATTTTTCAGATCCCTCGCGATGGCCTCAAAAGGTTCCACCAATATGGAATCTAAATTGGGGCCAAGACCCATTACGATTCCGCAGAGGCTCACGGTTGACAAAAAAGCAGATGAGGATGGGCTCATGCACAAGAATCGATTCCGAATGAGAAAAACAAAACAAGAGATCGAGCCGAGCCAAAGGGTCATTTTTTGGAAACCATCAAGGGGAATAAATGAAGTTGGAATGCTCTTCGTATGTGGTGCTTGAGCAATCCATTGAACCATCGATTCCGATGCGGTGGCAAAAGTGAGAAGGAGGACTCCGAGCAGAATGACCGGACTTAGGATCGCCAATGTAAGGAGTTTGGATTTCGAAACATTAGGTTTTTGTCCTGAGTTGGAAGAGCTCGGCAAAAGGGAAACGATCCCGACGAATAGCGCGAGAGCGGGCCAGGCGGGCCAGGTGTAGTGCGGGAGTTTGGTAGCCGAGAGGGAAAATGCGAGAACAAAAGCTAATGCGAAGGTGAGTGGGAACCCAAAACGAACCAGGTTCGGGCGTCGGTCTTTCCAAACTGAAATTAGGACAGGAGTGAGAAACCCACCTCCGAAGAATAGGATCAGTGGGTGGTAGAGCAAGCTCCCAGAGTGCGCTTCCATGGGAGTTTGCGACCTCCCAAAATGTTGAACCCAAAAAAACTCCTCCGTAAATGCACGCCCAATTTTTCGATCAAGAAGAAGAAAAAAGGCAGCCGAAAGAATGGTTGCGGGGAGAAAGCTAAAAATCCAAAAACGCAGTCCCAAGTGGATTGATTTTCCAAGTCCGAGCTTTCGAGCGGCAAAGAGAAGGTGGAGCCCAAATGCAAAGGATGGAATGAGAATCCCGTTTAGACCCTTGACCATGGTGGCGGCAGCAAGGCTTGCGCCGAAAAATATCCAGATGCGGAGTGGAGGAACTTCATCTCGCAAAAAAATGCGAGTGGGAATCAGAAGTGCGGGCATCAGAGTGAGGGTTTGTAAGGGATCGAAAATCACCGCTGCTGAAGTAAGCAAGGGAAAGGTTGCACACAAGAGAGCGAAGATGGGAGTGAGTGAGGCACTTCGAGGAAGTGGGCCGGGGAGAATAAAGGGAACTCCGGCTCGAAGAGAAAGAAATATAAATACCGAGCTTAAAATGCTTGGGATTCGGGAGGCAAGAGAGCTCACTACCTCTCTCCCGGTATCGACAAGATTGCTGATCGCAACGATGAGCCAGTAGAGGATCGGCGGCTTATGATAAAGAGGGCTTGAGTCCCAACTTAGCCACCATGGATCTCCTTTGAGTTTCATGGCCTGGCTGATTCTACGGTAGAGAGATTCATCTAAATCAAAGGTTGGAATTCGAAGTG
>JAGWXK010000111.1 GCA_018969905.1 Bdellovibrionales bacterium | reverse complement strand
TCGCGCACAAGCTTGTCCGCTTCGGGACGATCGGACTTGTTCACCGCAAACACATCCGAAATCTCCATGAGTCCGGCCTTCATCACCTGAATGGAATCTCCGCTCTCCGGCACCAACACCACGATCACGGTTTGCGCAAGCTTCAGAATATCAAGCTCGGTCTGCCCCACTCCCGCAGTTTCAACCAAGACCACATCGAATCCTGTGGCATCGAGCGCAAGTACTGCCTCTTTGGTTGAATGCGAAAGCCCTCCATGACGACCTCGCGTGCCGAGACTCCGAATATAAACTCCATCATCCTGATAATGCTGCTGCATGCGGATGCGATCGCCCAAGATAGCCCCACCAGAAAATGGGCTTGAAGGATCCACCGCGACGACTGCGACTTTTTTGTTTTGCAGACGGAGCTTTGCGATGAGCCGATCGACGAGGGTGGATTTCCCGGCACCGGGAGGACCCGTAATCCCCCAGACCTGGGCCTTGCCTGTCATGGGGTACAGCATTTCAATGAGCTTCTTTGTGTCCTCGTTTCGATACTCGATTCTCGAAATGAGACGCGCCAAGGCTGCGCGGTTGCCGCTTTGGGCCTCTTTGATCAATAGTTTCGGATCACTCGGAATGCTCTTCACACTTTATTCATACCCTTCATTGAAATATTTTTCGAGCCGGAAGCGCGGATCCCCCGGCGTTTCGAGGAACCGTCGGACCTCAAGTAAACGGCTTCGATTTCGAGGGGACGCCTGCAGAAACCACCCCTGCCGAAGAAAATCATCCTCATGCCAAAGCAGATAGGCGCAAGCCGCAACTCCCCCTCGACCCACCCGTCCGAGGGCCTGAGCGAGCGCCAGAAGACTGAAGGACGGCTCAAAAAGGATGCAGACCGTAAACCACGAGTAGTCCATTCCCATCCCGAAGGCAGAGGTTGCGACTACCCAAAGGGGAGGGTCAGTTGTTTTCTTTTTTGACAAGATCGCCTCAAGACCCAAACGCTCCTCGGGACTGAGCCCCGCATGATAAAAAATCGAACGGATGCCAAAGAACCGCAAATACCTCTGAACCCGCTCCGCCGAGCTCCGGGTATTCACAAAAATCATTCCTGAATCAGCCCCGTGCCGAAGCAGCAGAGACTGCAAAAGATCCATCCTTTCAAACAAGGGAGAATGAATCAGAGCAAGCTTGAGCTTTTCGGGAAATTCAAATTGCCCGAGCGAATAAAGGCCTGAACCGATTCTGATCATCAAGTCCTGATGCGCGGGCTTCGGAAGGGTCGCCGTGCACCAAAAAGACTTTGGAATCTTCTCCTCCTGAAGAAGCTCCGGAAGTTTCTCGAATGCCGGCCGAAAGGACTCCCCCCACTCCCATACACAATGGGCTTCATCCACAATCAGCAAGTCCGGCTTCCAGTCCCGCAGGCGGGCAACAGAACTCCCGGACAACTTCTCCGGGTTCAAAATCCAAACCCCCGGTCCGGAAGGCGGACCTCCTCCTCCGGCCCCGCAGCCCTGTGCCACCGGGATTCGAAAAGACTCAAATCGCAAAGCCTGTTGCCGGGCAAGGGCATTCAGGGGCGAAACGAATATCGCCCGTGTTTTCGGCCTGATGTACGCCAGATAATGCTGAAACACGAGACTCTTTCCGCTCCCTGTTGGTGCGATCAAAAGAGTGTGTTGGTGGCGAATCAGGGAATCAATGGCCTCTTTTTGAAATGCCTTCAGGGTATGCACCCCTGAGCAACAGGCAAAATCCGGGCCGGAATGGCTTTACTTCCTGTGCGTTCCCGCAAGCATCCGGAGATACACAAGACCCCCGATCACGCCAAGAAGTACCTGGTACAGTACAATCATGCTGAATACCTCTGCGCCCTGGTCTGAACCCACCAGATGAAACAGTCCGAGGAAAGCCGCATGTCCTGTTCCCACTCCCGCAGGCAGAACGGGAATGGTGGTTGCAAGCATTCCGATCGGAACCACAACTGCGATCGCAAACACCGAAAGGGATTGATCAGAAATCGCCTTTGTGATGAAAAATGCCAACAGAATCAGAAACAGGTGAATTGCAATCGAGAGTCCGATCGCTTTCAGGATCCGCCTCGGATGAGCCCGGTACCCCATCACACCTTGATACAACCGCTCAATCGAACCAAGTTTCTCGGATCTACGGGTAAAGATCTGAAGCACCGCCAGGAGTGGATCTTTTTTGTGGGATAAAAACAGATAAACAAAGAAGAATGCCGCTCCGGCGCCGACCGCCCAGATCGATACCAGCAGCACTTGCGGCAAGGAGCCACCCCAGGGCACCAGTACCGAGAGGATCGCGGAAATCGCCCCCACAAAAACCATGGCCGAAACCCCGAGGATCCGGTCAAAAATCATACTTCCGAAAATCAGCGCGCGCTTCTCTCTGAACTTGCGCGCAACGATCACCGCTTTTACAAAATCACCACTTACGGCTCCGGGGAGTGCAATGTTGAAGAACGACCCCACCATGTTCAACCGAAAAACCTCCCGAAACGAAAGCACCACATCCTGGGTCCGAAGCAATACCTGCCAGCGAAGGGCGCCGAGTACCGTATTGAGAATGGTGAGAAAGGTGCAGAAGAGCCAGGTCAACGGGGAGGCCACGAGCTTTCGAAAACTCTCCGCAGTAATGAATCCGCGCTGGTGGAGAAAAAAGAAAACCGCGGCAACGAGTGCAAATTTCAAAAAGAGCTTGAGTCGCTCTTTCGGACTCACTTTTGGCGCCAGCGCCTCGGATTCATTTGGATTGAGCGATTTTGAAGAAGTTTCCAAAGATGATTTTTCCTACCTGTTCCTGATAAAGTTTTGCTCCAAGTCCCGGGTTCAAAATCCAATCCCCGCGCTCCCCTTTTGCGATCTTCCGCTGAAGAGACGCCTCACCATACTCCACGGTGTGTTCCGGATGGAACTGGATTCCGAACACCGGAGCCCCTTTCAACTGGAACGCCTGAATGGAGCAACGGTCGGATTCGGCCAGATGGACTGTGCCGGGAGGAAGCTCCGTCACCTCTTCATAATGGGATTGATAGCTGACAAACTCCCGATTCAATCCTGAAAACAGCGGAGAATCAGAGAGAATTCTCATGGTCTGCCAGCCGACTTCCGCATTCTTCGATTTTGAAAGAGCAGGAGTCATTCCTTTTTCGCTAAAAAGACAACGCGCGAGCGCCTGATGTCCAAAACAAACTCCGAGAATCGGAGTGCCCTTCCGGATGTGCTCCTTCAAGTACTCATCCTGCCGAAGTACCCAATCCTCATATGGAGCCAAACATGAGGTGATCGACCCCGAAATCACCAGGGCATCCGGAGAATGATTTCCGACAAAGTCGAGATCCGGTCCGCGCCTCACCAGGATCTCGGTTCCGGACGGAGCGGTCCTTAAAAGCCATTGAAACAGGTTCGGACTTCCGAAAGAAGAAACTTCACGGGTGTTGTCGAGAAGGAGGATTCGAAGCGGCCTGCTCATGGAGGAAATCATAGTCACAAAACCCCTCTAATCCAATCTCTCTTTGAGCTCGTAATTCTTGAATTCAAAGGCACGGAATCCACTGATGCGCTCAAAAGAATCGAGAATCACCTTGCCCACATCCTTCAGGGTGAACACAAAGGGGGATTTCTCGAGATCCCAGTTCCAGCCCTTCTCCCGGATCCGAGTCTGCATGACCGAAGGGTGGGTTCCGCGATACGGATACAGTCCCCAAAATCGCTTGTAGCGATAATTCGATCCCGTGTGTGGCTCGGCGGAAGCAGCATCGGCATCCCCATGATAAAGACCATCCATGAAACGGGTCTTTTCAAGCATGGCCTCGGGTGTTCGCACCCATCCATAATGAAAAACGCGCGCACCCGACAAAAGGGCACAAAGCTTTGATCCATCGGGCTTTCTAAAGCTCTGAGCATCCCCCACACTCCGAGCACCTGATGACTTGCGAATCATCCGCATTTCCCGCCGGTACGCCGAACGCGAATCCTGAATCACATTGAAAGATCCGTAAAAATGCCGGTATTGAAACACCACTGCTTCAAGCGAACGCTCATGCGCTCTCTCCACCGAACGGCGAATGACCTCATGGTCCTCTTCATGAAGCACTTCATCGGCCTGAAGATAAAGGCACCAGTCATTCTCACAGCGATCGAGCGCAAGGTTGGTCTGCTCCGAGAGAATGATTCCGGATTTCTTTTTCTCGGGATCATCGAGCGGCCAAGCACTTTCGAAAATTCGGACTTTTCCACCGCCCTCGGCTCGTACAAGCTCTTCGCACCTCGCAAGCGTCTGGTCATCGCCTTTGCCCACATTCAAGACCAGTTCATCCACCACCGGAAGAAGTGATCGCAGGGACTCAAGGAAAGGGTAATCGAACTTTACCCCGTTTCGGACGAGGCTAAATCCCGATACTTTTTCCATAACTCTCGTAGACTCTTGTCACCGATTCAAACACATCTCCCGTTCCGATGCGGGTCATGCATTGATGGGCTTCCACAATGCATTCCTGAAGTCCGCACCAGGGAGGTGATCCGGGCTCTTGGTTCTTCCGACAAGGAAGTGGTTCGATGAAATGGCGCGGGTGGCGATCCTCAGGGTACGGATGCCACTCCAGGGGATGCTCAGGTCCGAACATGGTCACAGTCGGAACTCCGAGAGCTGCGGCAAGATGGCGCGGACCAGAATCGTTTCCCACCAGCACATTGAGTTGGGAGATACGTGATGCAAGGACACGGACATTGCAAGAGGGCATCACCTGGACCAAGGCCCTCAATTCAGGGGTGTTAGGAATGGATTTGAAAAAATCCTCGGTGAGTTTTTCCTCGCCCGGCCCCGTGATCACGAGTACCGATCCGTTTTTCTCATTCACCCATTTCTGCGCAATTTCCGCAAAGCGGTGAAGAGGCCAGATCTTTGTGGCACGCGAAGCTCCGAGCGCGATGCCAAGTACCGGACGAGTCATGCCCCAGGCACGGAACTCCTCACTGGCAAGCGAGCGCTCCTCGGGTTTCAAATGGATCTCGGGCATCACATGATCATCTACTTGGATTCCAAGCCCCCGGATCGTGTCGAGGTCCCGCTGAACCACGGGCTTCATGGTTCCCTTGCCCGGAATCTCGACCGTCGAGTACATGTTCTTTGCCTTGAAACTGTGGAAGTGAATCGCGCGCACCTTAGCACCCGTTGAAAGTGCAACCATGGCCGCAGCCGGAGAAGAGTGAAATCCGCACACCACATCATAGGATTCTTTTCTCAGTTGGAAGGCCAGGCGGGTTGCAGCTTTCGTGCGTGCAGCCCGATCATTGTGCCAGGTGATCGGAAGAAGCTTCGTCACGCCCGGAAACCCTTCGAGCAACCAGATCCACGGATCCGGAACCGCCACATGGATTTGAGCGTTTGGAAAATTACGGTGCAATTCCTTGAGAGCCGCCGTAAGGAGAATGGTGTCTCCCATGGCCCGGAATTTCGTCACGAGGATGCGTTTTGGATTGAGCATGATGGGGGGGATGATAACATAAGTCGCCATGAGCCACCCCAACACTTATCGTTTATTTTTAAGCCAAAGATCCCCTTTTGCCCGGAGGGTCAGACTCGCTCTCAAGCGTCTGGACCTGCCGGTGGAGGAACAGGTGATCGATGTTTTCGGTGACCACCCGGAGTTTTTGAAACTCAACCCCTTGGGAATGGTGCCCGCTCTTCGCACCCCGGAGGGAATGGCTCTTTATGACTCAAGCGCAATTTTGGAAACCTTGGACGATTTGGGTGCCGGAATCTGGCCCAGAGACCGGATGCTTCGCCAGCATGTACGGCAAGCCTCCACTCTGGTGACAGGAATGATTCAGGCGACTGTCGCTTTCTTTCAGGAATCGTCAATGCACGAAGCTCCATCCGCTTTCTGGATCCGGGATCATTTTGAAACGATCAAACGTGCCCGCGAACGAATCCTTGGATCCCCATTGGAACTGTTCGTGATGGATCAGGCCCTGACTCAGGCCGGCTGGGACCTGGCAGTGGCCAAGGACTATCTTGATTTACGAATGAAAGAGCTGGCCTTGCCCGAAGACCATGCGCTCGTAGAACTGATCATGCGACTCGCGATTCTTGATCCAGAGTTCGAAAAAAGCAAACCAAGACTCTAACGTCTTATGGACACTGTACGGCTTGGCCGTTCGAATCCAAACAACGATTGATCCAGACGCCACCGTACGGAAAAGCCACCACATACTGCGCATTGTTCCCAAAAAGCCCGGAAAGACCGTTCGCCTCAAAGGAAATGGCGAGAGTTCCCGACTGGGTCACATTGTATCTACCGTTGGGTGCGGATCCGAGAAGACTCCCGTTCAGAGTCACTTTCAACTGGGTCAACCATAACATGTTGGATGATCCGAACAGCCCCTGTGCCCCCACCTGAGCGCCTGAAGCGGCAACCTCCACCTGATCTCCAGGCTGCACCGAAGGATAAACCATGAATTGCTTGTTGGATCCTGCATAACCGTAATACGAGATCACCGGGATGACCGTCTTGGTTCCACCGCCCGGAATCCCATACGTCCAGCCGCCGGTTTGATTCCCGCCGGTCCAGTTGTTTGGCCAGGGATTATTGGTGTAGGGGTATTGTCCGGTTCCCAAATTCACGGCTGGAGCCTGGCTGGTGCCACAACCAACCATCGCGCTCAAAAGCGCCATCAACAAAACCGGCTTTACAAACTTCATATTCACGATCTCCCGCTCCGCCTGAAGCAGGATTTATGCCAATAGCATACCGTTATGGTTGGTTATTATTTCACACCTAAGACAAAGGCCTGCCTGAGCCAATGTAAAATCTTTATACACCTGACCAACTCATGAACGCCCTTCACATGAGAAGACCATCCCGGCTTTGCGGGTTGCAGATGCTTCAGAATTCGGGAATGCTCAAGGAATGACCGAAGACATGCAAAAGCGACTCGACCCCGTGGTGCGGGAATTCACAACCGGAGATTACTATCCCGAGGTTTTTCGGGCAAAAGAAGAATTTTTCGACCGCGCCGGTGTCGTTCATGAAGATGATGCGGAATACGAACAACGGATGAATTTGTTCATGGATTGGTATCTTTTTGACCGGGACCTGCCCGGAGTCGACCTTCCTCCGATCCGGTATTTCATCCGCCAAAAACAAGCAAGCTTTTCGCCGGAAGACCGCGCGATCTTCCAGGACCTTTCAAATTCCCTTCACTCCCTTTTCATGGTGAGTCGCTTCACTTTTTTCGGAAAAAACAAGAATCTCGTCATTCAGGATCTTTTTTCACGAAAGAAATACGTGGTGATCAATCCGATGAAAAAAGTGGCTTTTTCGAGCGGGGACATTTTTGAGGGGCGGATCTTTCCCCATGAGGGAAA
>JAGWXK010000014.1 GCA_018969905.1 Bdellovibrionales bacterium | reverse complement strand
GGTGATGAGGGTCGCGAAGACCACATTGTACCCTGCAGCCAGAAAGAATCTCTGATCGAGTCCCGATTTCAACAGGAGCCCGAATTCACTCCCGGAAAAAAGAAAAAGAGCGATCGATCCGAAAAGAAACATCCAAGCGGTGGCCCAAAACGGGGAATGCTCCATAAGGAATTTCTTGCTGAGCGTGAAATAAGCCGCAAGGGAAACACAGTTGAGAAGGGTGAACAGGTCCCCAATCATCGTATCGCTTCCAAAATGAAGCTCACTCACATCCCGGATGACAATCGCGCCGGTGATCGCAAGAAAAAACCCCATCCACCGTCTGGGTGTTGCCCGCTCGATGCCCAGCATCACTCCGATCATGAGCGTGAAAAGCGGGGTCAGGGTGTTCATGATCGCTGAATTCACGGTCGTGGTGTATCTGAGTCCCATCAGAAAAAAATACTGGGTGAGGGCCATACCGATGGTTCCATAGAGTGCAGTACGGAGCAGGAAGCCCCGGTCAACCACCCGCCTGCCGGGAGGAACCAAAACCCCGGATGCGAGAAACATCACCAAGGCGCAAATCAAAAGCCTCACCGCTCCCCAAATCGTGGGCGGATAATGCTCCAAAACGACCTTGGCTGCGGCATAGTTGAACCCGAAAATGAGCTGAACCGCAAAAAGAGCGAAAAGGGGAAGCCACGCGGCTTTCGTTTCGGGAGTCATGTCCAAAAGCTTCCTCCAAAGGCATTCTTCCGTCAATCATTTGATTCTCTTGCCATTTTTCGATTCCAATGAGGCAGAGCAAAAAAGAGCGTCAAAATTTCTCAAGATTTCGACTCAATCCACCGAAATGGATTTATGGGTCTTAATCTCATCCATATTCGAAATTCCCGATTTGCGCTCCTGGCAGTCATCCTTACCGGGATTCTGAGTGCGTGTGCAAGCAACCGCCTTAAGGTGGAAAGCAATCCTGATGGGGCGGATGTCTACATTTTGGCTGCCAATAACAGCAAGGACAAAGTTGGAAAAACACCGCTTGAGCTCACGAACTCCAATGCTCCGGCGCTCTTTCGGGATGCCTTGCAGATCACCGTTCAAAAGGAAGGCTACAGGAGCGAATCCTTTCTTGTGCCTCCCGCCTCCACAACAGCATCCGGACGGGTTCACGCCCAACTGACTCGGATCGAGGGCTCAAACACCACAAACGAGGTAAGCGAAGGGGTCGCGCAGATCCTGAGGCTGATCTACAAAAAGAGTTATGTCGAAGCGGAACGTTCGCTCGCCACCTACACGGCGAAGTTCGCGAATGTTGCGGTATTTTGGGACCTCCTTGGAAACGTACGCTATCTCCAGAAAAATCTCGACCAGGCGCTTATGGCCTATGAAACGTCCTTGAATCTGAATCCCCAGAACTCGGAAACCCAGAAGATGATCGGGAAAATAAAATCAATCCTGGGGAAAGGCGACTGAGGAAACTTTATGCAATTCATTACAGGAATCATCATCTCCTTCGTCGCCATCACATTCTCGATCTTCCACCTGAAACAGGATTTCTCGAATTACGTGGATCCTGTGGGTGTGATCGTTGTTCTCGGGGGTACCCTTGCCGTGGCGACCATCATATTTCCGTGGCAGGATCTTGAGGAAATAAAGCTCGCTGTCCGTGTTCTTTTTCGGGGAACGTCGATCGATCTGAAAGTGCTGAACCGGCACTGCTTCAACCTCATCCAATCCGCGCTTGAAGGTCAGCCGAAATTCGATTTGGAAAAAGCGGAAACACTCGCACATCGCACCCTTCAGGATGGCGCGGAACTGATCCAGCTGGGCTTTCCGACCGAGAAGATCAGGTCCATTCTCGAGGAGCGGATCTTCCAATCGTGTGAGCGGAAAATCAAGATCGCAAACGTCGTTCGGTCGTTATCTAAATATCCACCTGCCTTCGGTCTCGTGGGAACAGTGCTAGGCCTCATGAGTCTGATGCGTTCCATTTCCGAGGGGGCAAGCTCCACCGAAACGGGGCTCAGGATGGCCGTTGCGCTTGTCGCAACGCTCTACGGACTCCTGGTGGCGAATCTCGTGATCAACCCGGCGGGAGAAAACCTCCTGAAAAGGGCGCTTGAGGAAAAGAAAGCTTCCGAACTCGCGCATCAAGCGGTGATTTTGGCATCCCTGCGAACCAATCTTCTTGAGTCCCAGGAAACACTGAACTCCTTTGTTCCAAAACGAGACCGACTCAATCTGTTCTCCGATGGAATCGAAGGGACAGGTCCAACATTGGAGGAAGCATCATGACCCAAGGGGAATCCACAGGGTTTCGGAATTCGAGAAGATCCTTTGGCGAGGGAGAAACCGATGCAGAAGGAAGCTGGGCAATCTCTTTCGGAGACATGATCACCCTTCTCCTCACCTTTTTCATCCTGTATTTCAACATAAACAATAAACAAGAGGAGCAGAAAACCCTTCTCAGGAAGGAGCTGCTTTCGGAGTTCGGCGAGAAGAAAGCCTCTGCGGAAACTGAAACCCTGAATTCCCCTCCAAAAATGAAACTTGGAGAGGACACCAGGGGTGAACTCGATCCTGCGGTCATTCAAGACTGGGGCGGTTCTGTGACTCGGGATGGAGAAAAGGTCATCATTCAATTTCCGTTGGTCACTTTCTTCGACCTCGGTCGAGAGGATGTGCGGTCGGGAGCAAAAAAACACCTTGAAGTCTTTGCAAAAAAATATGTGAAGTTCGCAGGCACACACATGCTGAATGTCAAAGCATTCACGGATACCGTACCCGTAAGGACGGGCCATCGGTATCGGGATAACCTGGAATTGTCCGCACTCCGCGCAATTTCCTCCATGAGGGTGCTTCAGTCTTCCGGAATCCCTTTGTCCAGAATGAAAATAGTCGGATTCGGGGAAACATTTGCGAACCGCATTCCGGGGAACATTGATACGGGATCGGAGTCGGTACAAAAGGATAAAAAAGGGGATCGATTCGCCAGAAAGGTGGTTCTGGTCATTGAGCCCCTACCCAAGGAAAAACCATGAAAAACGCGGAAAAATCCAAATTCAGAACTTCGGTCACAAGGATCATCGGAATCCTCGGGTTCACCATGGGGATCGCCAGTGCGGAAACCATCCAAAAACATCCGAGAGTGGCCGAACTCGAGGACGACCTGAGAGACAAAGCCGGATCCTACCTGAAGGCCCGCTTTCCGGAGCAGCCCTTTCTTGTGAATGTGAGCGTTGAGCCACTGCGAAGAATCAACGCGAAAACGCAGGACAATGAAACACTTCCATTTTTCGACTCCTTTTCCGAGGAAATCAAGGATGAATGGGACGTTCCCACACTCTCCCTCCAGCACCTTCAACTCCGCACCACGAAAATCGTGGTGGACATCTCTTTGAGCAGCGGCACAAGCGATTCGGAAATCGTGGAGGTTCGGGAGAATATCTTCAAGAGCCTTCACCTGACACCGGCACGCGACGAGGTAAAAATCGAAGTAAGGAACTGGACCCAGTCGAGCAACCGTTATCTTCAGGGACTGATGGCACTCGGCCTTGCAGTTCTGTTCCTGATCGGGCTTTACCTGATCAATCGGCAATCCACCCAGAAGATCACAAGGGCCCTTGCCGAAGGCTCCAAGAACACGGCATCCAGTGTTTCAACTCCCATGGGGCTGTCCCCTGCGGGAATGACCTCCCCTTCAAGGCAAGACGAGTCAGGGGGGGATGATTTCTCGGGACCAAAGCGGGGATTGGAACTCTCGGATCCGATCAAGATCAGCGAAATCATCTCGAAGATGGTGAACCAGCTGCGCGATCAAAAAGACTTCCCGAATCTCCAGTCGATGATCATTCTTGATGACTATGGCCGAAGGAATCCGGGCAAACTCGGCGCCATCCTCTCGGAGCTCCCGGTACAGATGCGTAACACACTTTTCTCGATGAGTGCCGGCGACTGGTGGTTTGATGCATTGTTAAAGGCAGAACGATTCGAACTGAGCCATCTGGAGATTTTTCAAAAATTGATCAAGGAATCCGACACCGGGCGCTCACCCGCACTTGAAACGATGTTGATCCACGTATGGCGCCTGAACGAAAAACTCCCTGTCTTCATTCGCTCGCTTGATCGGGACCGGGGCATGGCAATCCTCGGACATCTCCCAAAAGGAAAAGCAATCGAAGCCGGAAGAAAGGCGTTCCCTGGAGCCTGGGCGGATCTTCTAGATCCGGACTTCAAACCCCGGTCCCTGAGCGATGCCGAATGCAAAAAAATTTCGGATGAGGCTCTGAAGAGCCTTCCCCTCAGGGCTCCTCAGGCATTCGAAAAGCACAAGATCGAGATGGAACTGAGGGAATTCCTATCCAATGCCTCCGTGGAGGAGGAGCGGGAAATCTACCTTGCCTCAAAGTCGGATTCGGCGATCCATCTTCATCGTCCCCCTTTCTTCAAGGTCCTTGATGCGGAGGAGACGGCCCTGAAACTATTTGTTCCAAAATTCACACCCGATCAATGGGCGCAGGCCCTCTTCAATGTTGCCCAAACCGAGCGCAAGAAGATCCAAAAGTTCTTCAGTGAAAAGCAGAACTACATGTTCATTGAAAACCTGAAACGCATCGACAGGAATCCCGAATCCTCGATGACCGGAAGGGTTCGTGAACTCATCGGGTTCGAGTTCAGGAAATTCGACACTGAAAGGGAAACCTCGACCGTTGAAGTCCTTGATGATTTTTTGAAGTCAAATAGAAACCCAAAAGAGAGCGACTCCAGCGAGACCCTGGAACCCCAAGCCAATGAAAAAACGAAAAAAGCCGCATAGCCGGAATTGGGTATTCTGCATGATTCTTTTTATGGCAACCCCTGCATTTGCTACCGGAAACAGCGTGGATCTTGAAGTCGGTGGCTTTTCGCTTGACGCAAGCTCCGGGGATACAAGTGGTAAACTTGCCGCATTCGGAACGTACCGCATCGGCTATCGTCGCAGCATCAACTCCCACTTTGACATCGGACTTGGTTATACGATTCTTTTCACGAAAGTCATCAGCGGTGACAGCGGCTTTGGACTCGATCTGAATGGAACGTATTATTTTCTCGGAGCCTCCCACCGTCTGGAGTCGCGCGGAGAGCACGGGTACCTGTCTTATTCCGAAGATCTTCGTCCATTCGTTTCATTGAGCTTTGCACAGAGAAATTACCAAAGCATCCAGACCAGCTATGCCGGATTTGGAGTGGGTGTCGGAGTGGACAAGAATCTACTGGAACGGTTGAGTCTGCGCGTTTCGATGCGAGCATACTCTTTATCCGCAGGGGGAACAGCCAAAGCAAGCGAGATTTCGGCGTGCGGCGGCATTGTTATAGAATTTTAAACATTTTTTGAATAAAATTAAAATATGGGACCTACCAAAATGCAGGCAAATAAATTGATTCCATTGAAAGTGATTTTCCTGATCGCTTTGACTGCCTGTTCGGATTCCCGCTTCTCAAACGTTCTTGCTTCCAAAGTTGCAAAAAAAGAGGACCTCGTGAAATGCAAGATCGCCTCATCCGTTCCAGAAACATCCGCACTCAGGATGGCTGCGAGTGGCGGACTCCAGAACTTCGTGGTCGGTGGCGTGCACGAGGATTGCGAGATTTCCTGGCGGCTCAATGGAGTCTTGGTATCGGGTCAAGCAGTCTCAAAAGAGATCAATTCCAGCATGCTGGTAAGCGATGCCGTGAATGTACTGGAAGCAGTTGTGAGCAACGCAACGAGCAGCGATTCCAAGAGTTGGGAAATCACGAAAAACAAGGCTCCCACTTGCGTTGTAAAGTCACCCTCCGGGAATCCGGAACCATTCATCTTCACCTTTCCGAAGGAGTTGAGCGCGGCTGCCGTTGATCCGGACGGTGATGCGGTTACCGGTTTCACCTGGAAAATGAATGACGTATTGGCCCAGGATCGTTTCACGAATGTCATCACAACTGCTGTAGGAAGTTCGTCAACTTTCACCTCGAATCAGATGGGTACCCACAAGGTTGCCTTGACTTTTTCCGATGGACTCGACTCCGGCGAGTGCTCTTGGACCATGAATATGAGCGGCGGCTGCTCCATTGATGCCCTCTTTCCCGCAACCGCTACGAACCGGATGGCGAATTCGGGTGGCACAAAGGTTTTCAGCGCTACAATCAACAATTCAGCCTGCACCCCTCTATGGACCCTGAATGGCACCCCCCTTGCCGGCACCGGCTTGTCGCGCACCATCACCTCTGGCCAACTCGTGGCAGGAACAAATACCCTCACCTTGAGTATCTCAAATGGAGTCAGCTCTGACACTGAATCCTGGACCATTGAGAAGAACAATCCTCCGACCTGCAGCTCAAGAACACCTGCAAGCAATCCGCCGGCGTTTGCGCATGGGTCCTCGCAGTCATTTTCCGCATCCGGCACTGACTCGGACGGGGACACCCTCAGTAGCTTCTCCTGGCGATTCAACGACACACCCTTTCCGTCCCTCTTCACAGGCGTTACCACAAACGGTGCCGGAAACGGAAGCAGTGCCATGTTCACTCCCGGAGCAAACCAGGTTGGAAGCGCACAAAAAGTCAGCATGGTGTTTTCGGACGGACTCGACAACGGTGAGTGCAGCTGGACTGTACCGATCACGAATCAATGCGTGGTTGCATCCTCTTTTCCATCCACATCGACCCACAGGGTTGCAAATGCTGCGGGCACCACCCAAACCTTCTCGGTCGTTCCCAATGATGTCAGTTGCGGTGTGAGTTGGACCCTGAACGGGGTACCACTCGCTGGCAACAACCCAACCCAGGTACTCACCTCTTCCCAATTCCTCACGGGTTCCAGCAACACACTGGTCGCCTCCCTGACAAACGGAACGAGTACTGTGACCAGAACCTGGACCGTCTCCAAAAACTCGGTCCCTGCATGCGTGGTCAAGGTCCCGTCTACGAATCCCGCTCCGTTCTCCTACAATAACGCCCAAAATCTGACTGCGATTGCAAATGATCCTGACATGGATACGGTGAGCGGATTCCAGTGGAAATTCAACGACAGCGGCAATTTTTCATCCCTTTTCACGAATATTGCAAACACAGTGGTAGGAAGCTCGGCTACATTCAGCGCCACTTCCGCCCAGATCGGAGTTTCTCAGAAAATCAGCCTGACCTTCACGGACGGCTATGACCCTGGCGAGTGCTCATGGAACATGAACATTACCGATGTCTGCAGCATTCTTTCTTCTTTTCCGGCGGGAAACGATTTCAAGATGCCGGCAGTCGGTGGCTCACAGGATTTCACCGTCGGTGCGAACAGCTCCTCGTGTACCGCAGCATGGACCTTCAATGGGGCCACCCTTGGTGGGAGCGATTATACGCGAAACCTCACTTCGGAAAGCCTCAATCCGACAAACACCCTTTCTGTCACCATTTCAAATGGAACAAGCTCCTCCACCCGCTCCTGGAGCATTCGAAGGAATGTCCCACCCACGTGCGGAAACAAAACACCCGCTGCAAACCCGGCCCCCTTCGCATTCGGAACGACCCGAAATCTTAGCGCCGAAGGCACCGACACCGATGGTGATACACTTTCAAGCTTTTCATGGCGCTTCAACGATGCAGCGGCCCCCACTCTCTTCTCAAACATCTCAAACATCTCCAATGGCCGCAGTGCTGACTTCACTCCCGCATTCTCGCAGATCGGACCCGCTCAAAAAGTGAGCCTTTCTTTCAGCGATGGATATGACAGTGCAGAGTGCGCCTGGACCATGAATATTTCCAATCAATGCTCGCTTGTCTCATCTCTCCCAAGCACCTCGACCTATAAAATGGCATCCGCCGGAACCAACTCCCAAACCTATACCGTCGTCCCGAACGATGCCTCTTGTGCCGTAACCTGGACACTGAACGGAAGCCCGATTGGCAGCTCAAGTCCCCACCAGCTGATCACCTCATCGCAGCTCAATAACGGAGCTGGAAACATGCTGGTCGCCACCATGTCAAATGGTACCAGCACCGCAACAAGGACTTGGAACATTGCCAGAAACCAGATCCCCTCCTGTGCCGGAAAAACCCCTGCCACGGATCCCGCACCTTTCATTTACACCGACAACACCAGGGTTTTTTCAGCAACCGCCCAGGATCCGGATGGCGATGCATTCACCAGCTTTTCATGGAGATTCAACGACAGCGCAACTCCATCGAACATCTTTACCTCCCTTACCCCGGCAAGCCCGACGACAAGCCAGCAGATGACATTTGCGCCCACGACCTCACAGATCGGAAATGGACAGAAACTGAGCCTCGTATTTTCTGACGGCTATGATTCGGGAGAGTGTTACTGGAACTTCAACCTTGCAAACCAATGCTCCATCGTCTCTTCATCCCCGACCACGACAACCCACAAGGTGGCGAACTCGTCGATTGCAACCCAGAACTACGTGATCATCCCGAACGACTCGTCTTGCATTCCGAGCTGGACCTTGAACGGATCTCCGATCAGCGGAACAAACTCCATTCAAACCATCGCAGGGTCAAGCCTCGCTCCGGGCTCCGGGAATACCCTGTCAGTCCAGATCTCAAATGGCGTGAGCACCTCGACCCGCAGCTGGGCGATCACCCGGAACCAAATCCCCGCTTGCCTGTCCCAGATTCCGGCATCCAATCCCTCCTCTTTTCCATATACGACAAATACAAACGTGTTTTCAGGAACCGGCTCCGACCCTGATGGTGATGCGCTCTCAAGCTTCATCTGGAAATTCAACGATAGCTCGAATCCACCGGGAATTTATTCTTCACTGAGTCCGATCACACCGACCACGACCCAGTCCATGACGTTTGTTCCGACTTCAAACCAGGTGGGAGCGGCACAA
Organism: Bdellovibrionales bacterium; assembly: GCA_018969905.1. Taxonomy (GTDB): domain Bacteria; phylum Bdellovibrionota; class UBA1018; order UBA1018; family CAIMNF01; genus CAIMNF01. Next base: position 29,084 of record JAGWXK010000014.1, on the reverse strand, counting down.
AAACTCTCACTCACTTTCAATGACGGTTACGACTCGGGAGAGTGCTATTGGAATTTCGGAATTACAGACCCGAATACGGTATCTCTTGTTTCATGCAATCCGAATGCAAACCCGATCGTGCTTCTTTCCAGCGGCGGTCCGGGCGTTTCGGACAGGGACCTGATCATCAACGTGTTGAATGGAACCGCATTCCGCTGGACACGTGATGGCGCAAGCATCACGAACAGCACCTCGTTGCAAAGTGTTTCCTCCACCTCGCTTGCAGCACAGCCATCCAACTATGTATTCAGGGCCTTTGCCACCGATGCATTGAATTCTCCGGAAGTGAACTGTACCTTCAACGTGAAGCGAAACGGACCGCCTGCCCGCACCGCAGCCTCTCCAGACAATTCCCGTGTTTGGCGCGTGGCTCAGGGATCGACCATGGGCTTCTCGGTCACGGCCAGTGATCCCAACAATGACAACCTGACCTACATCTGGAGGCTTGACGGATCAATACAGAACTCCTTTTTGAACAGCACCACGAATAGCGCCACTTTCAATCCTCACAATGTCAGCCTGGTAACCTCGAACAATCCCCACACCCTGTCTGTGGAAGTGACCGACGGAAACGAGTCTTTCACGCACTCCTGGACCGTGGAGGTGAATCACTTCAGCAATCAATGCAATACCCTGTTCAACGGAACGGTCGCCGAAGAAGGCGGTAAGGTATGTACTCTTTCAGGATTGGTCGGAGTGGGTGACGGCCGCATTCCGGCATCCGATCAGTCGAACTTCCGGATTCAACCCATGAAGGTCATTGAGGACGCTTATGGAAACTGGTTCTTTTCAGATAGCCTGAACCAGACCGTGAGCTTCTGGAACCGATCCGGACGCAATCCTTTTGATGGTACTTATTCCTGTGGACAAGGCAACTCAACATGCCCGGTAACCGTATTCGGAAAGACCGCTCTTGGAGCAAGCTCTCCCGGCTCGACTGGCGGAGTGGTTACCTTGGTCGGAAACGGGACTCCGGGAATTTCAGATGAGGATGCCTTCAATACTCTTGCAAAACTCAATATGGTAGGTGGAGGTCTTGCACTGGATGATGCCGAGAGGTTTCTTTACATCGCGGACTACAACAACAACCGTGTCGTGAGAGTTGACGGGCGTGCCGGCCCCACCCTTGGACAGGTAAAAACCATTTTGGGTCAAGTCCCGGGTGCTGCGACCCTTGCAAATAACGCTGCCGGAAACACAGAGGGTGCTCAAGGCATCAATCATATCTGCACTGGCCCTGCGGATGTGATTCTTGCCGGCGAAAGCCCCAACAAATTTTTGTATGTGACTTGTTACGGCCTGCATGCCGTGAAGCGGATGAAGGCGGCATTTTCGGATGGCGATGCTGTGAATTACGGAAGGACCTTCATGGTTTCCGGTTCCCTGACTTCAAACCAGGTTGGCTGGGGTGCGATCGACGGGCCCATCGGCATCACCTACGGTGCCTCACGAACCGTTAATCCTTGGTCTTTGGCAAAAGATTCGAACCATAATGTCTATTGGATTGAAAGAGACCGAGCTGGTCTCAGTGGTTTCGGAGGGATTTCAGGCGCGAGAGTCAGGGTATTCAATGCCGGGTCCACCCCGCTCACCTTCTTCGGCGGAACCACAACCGAGGACATAAGCTCCTGGATCGCCCTGTACTACAATGAGCACACCAACGCCTCCATTGCGCTTGGAACCCTGGGCTCTGTCACCGCGCTTGGCAGCAATGGATTTGGCATTCAACCCTACAGCTCTCGAAACGGACTCACCACCGCACCGGTGACCCGCGTTCGGATCACGGGCACCGACCGATTCCTTGCCAACACCTGCAACGAGTACAGGATGACCGCTCTCAACAACTCAAACCAACTGGTGATTGCGTCTGCAAACACAGCAGTGAGCGTTACCGTTACGGGAACAGGTGACCTGTTTAATGATTCAAACTGCACGACAAGCACAGGAGTGATCGGGGGGTCTGCGGGCGCACGTACGGTCAGCATCCTTGCGGGCACCCATGGTACGGTCTTTTATTACCGCGCTACATCCGCACAAAGCATCAACTGGACGATTGGCACCACCAATGGAATCACGGCGGCCAGCATGAACAGCGCGGCCTTTGCTGTGACTCCGTACGGATTCAGTGCGGCAGTGGTCGCGAGCGCCGCCGGCGCCCAAAACAATGCTGCCCTGTATGGTCCCCGGGAAATTCCCTTCGATGCCTGTGTCCCCTATAAACTTCAGCTCAGGACCAGCACCGGTGATCCATCCAATGCAACTGCGAACCGTTTTTTCCGGTTCAGCACAAATACCTTCGGTTCCTTTTACTCCGATGCAAACTGCACTTCTTTGTCAACGAGCGCCACCATTGCAACCGGCACCTCCGAAACCACAATCTATTACAAAACCGCAGTGGTGATTCCTACGGGCGAAGTCGGATCTCTTCTTGGATTCCCGAATCCAAATACCAACACGCCGACATCCGCCTACCCGGCTGCCAACCAGAATCTCGAATACGGCGGCCTGACATTCAACTTGCCCGGTGGACTCGAGGTTTATGAACAGGGAGGAGTGGTTCGAGGGTTTTTCATCAGCGCATCCAACGTTCATCGTGTCCTTTTCATGAACAACACGAACGGCCCGATCACCATTGGAGGTAACACCATTCCAGCCTACCGGGGAGGAGTGGTGCTGGGGGGGACCTCGGCTGCGGCAGACGGTCCCGGACTCGGCGTTGCAACCCGGATCAACACTCCTGGGAATCTGAGCATGAATCGAGCAAAGAATCAGCTCCTTGTGACCGATCAGAACAACTTCCGTGTTCGATCGCTGGATGTCACCGGCTCTCAGGTAAACGATACGATCGGGAGCGGATTTGGACGATCCGGAAATCTCGGCGCTTCAATCACCAAGACCAATGAAATGTTCTACTCGTCCCCGACAGGACTTGCCGTCGACAATGCCAATCGAAGGCTCTACATCAGCGATCCGGGAAGCCGCTACATCCGGGTGCTTGATCTTCTTCAGGGAAATGTCAACACTTTCGCAGGAAACGGTTCCACAAACATGAATCCAAGCAATGGGAGCAATCCAACCCTGATTTCCATGAACTCCCCTCGTGGACTCACCATGCATACTGCCGGTGGAAATCCCTTCCTGCTCTATGTGGACACCGCGAACTCCGTAAGCGCGACCGCAGGTTTCCACTGGGACAACTCAACTGGTGGTCCGGATCAGTTCTGCTATGTGGGAGGCTTCAATCTTGGCTCCACCTCCACCCAGTTTTTTCCAGGTGCGGGCACGGTTTCCTCCAACCGGTATTTCAATGCCTTGGGCGACATGGGACTCGGATGCGGACCTTACGGGACCGGCACCTTTTCACGCGGAGCACTCACTTATGATTCCTTCACCCTTTTCAACCCGGAGGGAATCGCGTCCGACGGAACCAATTTCTATGTCACAAACCGTCAGGATCATTGCATCCTGAAAGTCATGCCGAATGGATCATCGCAAGTCGTGGTCGGAACGGGGACCGGTTCGAACGTCAGGTGTCATCAGACCGGCCTGGTTGGAATCACTGCTCCCACCAGCACCGCAACCGCTGGCCAGGCAAGCAGCTCGAGTGTTGTCATTCGCTACCCCACCGCGATTGCGATCGATCCCCGTTTTGCGGCAGACGGTAACTTCTTTTTTGCCGACACTCCAGACCTGACCTCAGGCTCCATGATTCGTTATGCAAATTTCCGCTCAACTTCCGTGACAGTCGGAAATCAGACCGTGAACGGAACTTCGGTTCCGGGTGAGCCCTATATCCGAACCATCACATTTGTCCAATACATGAACCCACCGACTCAGGGAGGAGCGAACTATGCAACCGTGAACGGTCTTGCGGCGGTAACGGTAAACGGAGTGACCCAGATGTGTGTTGCGGGAGGTCGCTTTGACAATGCCATGATCGGCAGCCACAACATCACCTGTTATGCGGTATCGACCTCTTCAGGCGCCACCAGTCGCATCATCGGGGGAACGCCCTCTACCGCACTTGATGTGAGATCAGGAGCAGCTCTTGGAACGGAACAGGAGGGCGTCGTTTCGGACAACCCTTCCGTGAAACTCTTTGCACCCTACGGGCTTGTCTTCGATTCCGATGGAAACCTCTACTTCTCGGAGCGAGGATCGCACTCCATCAGGATGGTCAAAAGATGGTGGTAATGCGGAGTCTTATTGATTAGGATTCAGTCATGAAAAAGAACTCACTTATGATTTCCGGCGTGGCTGCGGTTTCTGTACTTATCGGAGTGGTATTTTATTCCGGATACTGGAAACCCAGAGAAGAGTCGATCCAAAAAGTAAATGAAGTAGCCAGCCAGGTGCAGCCCATCGCCAAGGAGCTACTGAACCTTTACCAGGAGCGTTTTGACCTGATGATTCAATGGCAGAAGGTCTCTGGCGGAAAACTTCCCGGGGAATTTTCGAAAATTCCGGACCTGAAACTCGAGACAGAGACCGACTTCAGGGATTTTGATTCATTCCAGACGAAGGTCACCAATCACTTGAGCTCGCTTCTTTCGAATCCCGAGATTCAAAAAAAAATCAAAGATCTTGAAAGAATCGAGGAGAAGATCAACAAGAACCGTCAAAAATACCACAATGCCGCCATCGAAGCGGATGACCTGATCCAAAAATTCAGGACCGGCCAGCAAAAAATCCCCGTCTTCCCTGCCGAGGCTCTGCTTCATCAGCGCGAAGCCAACTGAGTCGGCGGAATCGGCATCTTTTCATCAGAGCTGATTCCATTTCCATTTAACTCTTCCTCTCAAGTTCAAGCATGTGTCGACCGATACATAGAGTGATGAGTACACACTCCTCATGGATTGAAAAGATCCAATCACTTCCGGTCTTGCCGCAAATCGCGATGCGCGTAACCGAGCGCATGCAATCGCCGACCGCTACCCTTTCTGAAATCTCCGATCTGATCAAGTCCGATGTCGGGCTCTCCACGAAGGTCCTTCGTCTGGCCAACTCTTCCTACTATTCGATTCCAGGGGGTGTGTCAGAGGTTTCAAAGGCACTCCATTATCTTGGCTTTACGACCATCGCCCAGATTGTGCTGACCAGCTCTGTTTTCGGATCATTCAAGACACAGGGAATCCGTGAATTTCCCCTTGCCCCATTCTGGATGCATTCCTTCGCCGTGGGACAACTTGCCGAAATGACCGCCCGTACCCTGCAACTCGAGAATCCCTCAGACTCTTTTGTGGGCGGATTGATTCATGATGTGGGTAAACTCATCTTGCTTGAAACGGCTCCAGAACACCTGGCCCGCATCGTTCGTCTTGCCAAGGAAAAAAAACTTTCCTTCCTCGCCGCGGAAAGAGAACTCGGGGACAGCACACATGTGGATCTTGGTCTTGAACTCGCAAAGCACTGGAAGCTTCCTCCGGGCATCCAGAAAGCGATCCAATTTCACCACTCCGGATTGTCTGATCGTTCCTGCACCCTGATCCAATGGGCGAACCTGCGTGTGAATTTCCGAAACCTTGGCAATTCAGGAAATCACGATCCCGGCCTCGAAAGCATCATGGTTGAAACCCAGACCCGGCTCGGGCTGGGCTCCCGCGCACTCGAGGCCCTTGAGATCCACTTCCAGAAAGAATTTGAGAAAGCGGGGGCAATCCTCAGTGGGCATTAAGAAGCTGAAAGTCACCACTCCTGAGTTCGCGATTCCGGAGGGATTCGAGTCCCTCCCGATGCCGGTGCTTGTGTATCACTCCATGTCCCGGACTCTCTGGGCAAACTCCGCATTCGAAGCTGCGTTCGGCAAGGCCCCCCTTCAAAGGTTTGAAACACCTTCCAGGATCAGCTTGATCCGCGAGCGCAAACCTGATCTTTCGGTCCTCACCAGTCCGGGCCGACATGAAGGCTTCCAAATTGAAAACACCGACGGTGAAAGAATCCCCGTTGAACTCAGGGTGTCATGCTTAAAAAGCTCTTCCATCGAAGGGTTCCTGACCGTAGTTGAAGACGTACAGGTAAAACAGAACCTTGAACAACAACTGATCAGGAATCATGTGGAATTGAATCAGGCCTTTATTGAACTTCGTCGTACACAGGCGGCCCTGACCCAATCCGCGAAGCTTGCCTCCCTTGGAGAACTATCGTCCGGAATCGCGCACGAGTTGAACCAACCGCTTCAAGCGATTCTCGGGTTCAGCCAGGAACTTGCGGAGTTCGAAAAACTTTCCCCCACCGGAACGGAATTCGTTCAGGACATCATTCATGCCTCGAAGAAAATGGCAGAGATCATCAAATCGCTCAGGTCTTTTGCCAGGGAGGCCGGAGAGGAAAAGACTGAAACATCCATGGAGCATGCGGTACGGGAAGCGGTAAAACTCATGAGTCATAGCCTGAACCAAAAGGGCATTCGGACCGAAATCAAAGTTGATCCGCAGATTCCGCTCCTGCTTGCGAACCCGATCCAGCTGGAACAGGTTTTTGTGAATCTCATAAGCAATGCGCGTGATGCAATCGAGGCCGCTCACGCGGGCCGCGGTCTCATTCGTATTGAAGTCTCCGCTCCCCGCGACTCGATTCTGGTTACAGTTTCGGATGACGGCTGCGGCATGAACGAAGAAACGCGGAACAGGATTTTCGACCCTTTCTACACCACGAAAGAAGTAGGCAAAGGAACAGGGCTCGGACTCAGTATCAGTTATGGAATTTTAAAAAAAATCGGGGCCACGGTCGAAGTTCAAAGCGAACCAGGCCATGGGACCGAATTCAAACTCACATTCCGCCCACTGGGCATAACTCAAGAAGGAGAGGCCGCATGAACACCAAGAACGTCGTAATGATCGTAGATGATGAAGAAGCAATCCGGAAGCTATTGAAAGCCCGTTTCGAGCGAGAGGGACTCATCGTTCTCACTGCCGGTGACGCTGGGGAAGCTGGAGCAGTTCTGGCCCAGAACCGCAATATTTCACTCATCGTGAGCGACGTGAAAATGCCGGGCAAGGATGGCATCACTTTCACCAAAGAGGTGAAGGAACAACACAAGGGCATGAAGGTAATCGTCATGACCGGTCATGGTGAAAAATCAACCGCAATCCAGGCCCTCCGCATCGGAGCTTCAGACTACCTTGAAAAACCTTTCGACATGGAGGAAATGGTCCATGCGGTCAACCGCACCCTGAAGGAGCGATCGCTCGAAAAGGCTAACGAGACCTATGCCCAGAACGTCGTGAATATCTCAGCGGGTTCCGAATCCTCGGGCGGAAACCGACAAGAGGCCGAGATGACCTTTGTGCCTCAGACTTCGATAGATGTCGATGAATGGAGCGACAAGGAAAACACCTCGAGCTATACTGTTCTGAAAAAGAAGTGGTCCGAGGCCTTCGAGAAAGAGTACCTCACACAGGTGCTCGTCAAGCATGGAGGAAACGTGACGGCTGCCGCAAAAGAGGCGTCCGTGGACCGGAGCAACTTTCTAAGACTTCTTCGACGGCATCAAATCGACGCATCAGTCTATCGGAACACTAAAAAGGCAGCCTGATTCATTTCGTTAAGAAACCACTTGAGTGAAGGGAGACCCTAAATCCGGGGTCTCCCTTTTTTGTTTCAATCCTTACGCCTCATTGCAGCCATGAAAAACCCGTCCGTGTCGTAGGGTCCGATGAACCCCATGGTCTCCAACTCGAACCCGGGATTTTCCTCAAGGAACCGGGCTACTGCGACCGCAGTCTCTTCCCTATGAAACGTACAAACCCCGTACACCACTCTCCCACCGGGACGAGCCAAGGTTGAATAACCAGAAAGAATCTCGCGCTGCAACTCCTTCATCGGGCGCTCCGCCTGTCCCTTCGTCAAGGAAAGGGGCTTCCGGTTCCATTTGATGTCCGGATTGCGCCTGAGAACGCCGTGCCCGCTGCAGGGGGAATCCACAACCACCAAATCCGCAGTATTGCGGTAGCGATCGAGAAAGGAAGAATCCTCTTTGGGAATCAAAACCGATTTGATGTTACTCTCTCCTGCCCGTTCCATACGTACTTTGAGACTTTTGATTTTTTTCTCATAGATGTCATACGAGAAAACCTGCCCTCTTCCGCCCATCAGGTCTGAGATTGCAAGAGACTTCCCCCCGGCTCCTGCGCAGGCATCAATCACCCGAAGCCCCTCTGCACGAAGATCGGCAGGGAGAGTCGCGTGCTCGCGTTTTTCCACGACCGGAGATTCGCCCAGGATCGCCCCCGCCTGTCTCGGGAAGAGCGAAAACGCCGCCATGAATTGCGATCCTTCGTCTTGAATTTCAAAGTAGCCCTGATGGTAGAGCTCATTGCGCTGAACCGTTGCGTACCCCTTAAAGATCCGGGCTTTCGCAAACCAGTTCCCTGCCCGTGACTTTGGCAGCGTCGTACCGTTGAGCCAGGTCTCCACTTCAGGCTTAAGCTCGCCTGACTCCAGATACGCCCTTCGATGAAAACGCAAGGTCGTGAGCGGATCCTGGGTCAGCAATCTGCAAAGCTTGCCACTCGTCTCAACTCCCCAGTCCCGCTCCCAGAACTGCACCAGTTCCGGAGGAAAATCCAAAACACCCCCTTCGCGCGGAATGTCCTTCCAGTGCTCCCACATTTCTGAAAGTGTCGCATGGATTCCCGGATGCTTTTTCAGCCGGATGAAATTGAGCTGCCAGAACTCCTCGGGCGAAGCCTCAAGCTGAATCTTGAAATGAGAAGCTATGGTCCAGGGTCTGCGCAAAAAAGCCCCCAGCAATCCCGCAACGCGGGACTTCTGCCCTGGATCCACCTTTGACAAAAGTGAATCAAAATGGATGCGCGTTTCGCAGAACTCAGCGAACGCTTCGCTTAGAATCTTTGGTTTCATTCTTCAGTTTGATCTGGTGAACCTTGACGGTGTTTGTGGTTCCGCGCCCAAGACTTGGGATCCCGGCAGTCACCACAATCAGGTCCTCCTCTTCGGCACGCTGATGTTCAACCAGAACTCTCGATACCATTCCAAAGAGGTCATCGGTTGCGACCAGTTCCGGAATCAGAACGCCATCCACCCCCCATACAAAGGAGAGCTTGCGCAAGGACGCATCACTGTCCATGATTGCCACAATCGGAGTTTCAGGACGATATTTGGCAAGGGTCCTCGCTGCGGTTCCAGAATGAGTCAGGCACGCGATTGCAGTCGCGCCCACATGGGTTGCAATCCTCGATGCGCTGAATTCGATCGATTCCACGATGGAACCCGACATGGGAATCAAATTCGCATGCACCGAATACTTGGTCTCGCTCTCCGCCTCGAGAACAATCCGGGCCATGGTCTCAACCGCCTCGACCGGATATTCACCGGAAGCGGATTCAGCCGATAGCATCACTGCATCGGTTCCGTCGAAAACCGCGTTCGCAACATCCGAAGCCTCGGCACGCGTCGGAGTGGGCGAAGAAATCATGCTCTCGAGCATCTGGGTTGCCGTGATCACAGGCACTCCCAGCTCGTTTGACATGCGTATGAGCATTTTTTGAACGATCGGCACTTTCTCGGCACCGAGTTCCACCGCCATGTCCCCGCGTGCGATCAGGATTCCATCCGTCACCTCGAGAATTCCCTCGGGCGCATAAACGGCTTCTTCCCGTTCGATCTTCGCGACAAGCAGCGGATGGTGATTGCTGGTCTTCCGGATCTGATCCCGTACGATTTGAATGTCCTTCGGATTTCTCACAAACGAAAGCGCAACAGAATCCACTCCAAGCTCAAGACCGAGCTTAAGATCCTTCAGATCCTTGTCAGTAACACAGGGGAGCGAAAGCGGAGTGCCGGGAAGATTCATCCCCTTGTTCGAAGTGAGCTTCCCGCCGACCGAAACGGTCACTACCATTTCAGGAGGATGAACTTCCTTCACTTCACTCCAGATCTTTCCATCATCAAAAAGAATCCGCGACCCTTTGCGCACATCTTTTGAAAGAGGCTCTGCAATTTCAGCAGAAATCGGAATCGCAATCCTGCCGGTGATCGAAGACCTCGGATCAGTACCCTCTGGATACAAAAGAACTTCGTCTCCGGCTTTGAGCTGAATCCCGCCTTGCGCGAGTTTTCCAACGCGGAGCTTTGGCCCCTGAAGATCCTGTAGAACTCCCACATGCTTGCCTGCCGTGGCGGCAGCGTCCCGTACTGATTGAAACAAGCCGCGATGAACCTCATGGGTTCCATGGCTGAAGTTGAGCCGGGCGGTGTCAAGGCCCGCTCGAACCAGTTTTTCAATTTTTTCCCGGGTGTTGCTGGATGGCCCCAGCGTACAGACGATCTTAACTTTTCTTCGCGATGAGTTGAGCATTGGTGCGCTTCATCCTATCAAGCTCTTCCTCATAATGCTCGACCAAAAATCGCTCTTTTTCCTTGTGCGACAGGTCCTGTTGCTTCAATTGGTGGCTTAAGGACCGATCTTTTTCCTCGACTATGCGTTGGGAATTGCGCTGCTGCTCGTGGAGCTTCTTTTGAAACTCGCTTTTGAGCTCTGCCACCTCGCGCTCATGCGAATCCCGCTCTGTATTGAGCTTTTTTTCAAGCTCCCGACGCTGATCGTTCGCCTTTATGGACCACTCACGATCCTTCAATCGGGATTCCAGCTTCAGATCCTCCACCTCACGATCCTTCACTTCTTTCAATGAATCCCGTTGTTCCTCGAGTGCCATTTGATTCCGCTTTTCCTGGCGAACGAGGCTCAACTCCTGGTCCTGATGAAGTTTGGCCACGGCACTACGTGCTCTTCCATCGATGTCCTGGAGTTTTGAGGAATGGAGATCACTCATGTCCTGATAGGCCATGAAGAGCTCACGTTTCTCCGAATCAGAGTTCTTTCGGATCTCACGGCCCATGGTCCGGGCCATTTCCTCATAGCGATCGCGAATGGCAGCGCGTTCGGCTGCGTCCTTTTCCCGAATCGCACTCAGACCCGCAACGCTCGACTCCCTGAGCTTCCCAAGCTTTTCCTCATACCGGAGCGCCTCACTGGTCCTAAGTTTCTCCACAAGCGCGGGTGACACACGCCTTGGGTCATTGGTGGTCGAAAGATCCCGGATCACATCTTCCCGTGCTTTCATTTCAGCATTCACCCGCTTTGCGTTGGTTTCGAGGAATCCAAGATAAGCCTGGTCCTTGTCACGGAGGGCGCGCGAGGTATCTTCCTGACTTCGCGCAACCACTTGCTTGCTCTTTGCTTCACTTCGAAGACGCTCGTTTCTAAGCTCCTCCTGCAGCCCCTGCTCCACCCGCATTCGTTCCGCACGTTGTGCTTTCATGGCCTCTGCAAACTCCGCCTTCAAGCGCTTCACCTGTTCCCGACTTTTTGCATTGGATCCGATTTCCGCTTCCGTGAGCTTCCGGGAATAAAGATCCTGAAGTTCCTCCTCGTGGTTCTTCATTCGCTCGAGCATCCGCTCGTAGGAATCCACAATGGTTTTCTTTTCAATCCGATGATCGCCCTCAAAGGATTCGATTTCTTCCTGTCTTGCCTGCGCGCGTTCCGCTTCCGGATCCCGCCCCTCGTTGCGATAGAGTGCAAGCTCTTCGAGCACAGGTTTCATTTCTTCGCGGTGGGAGTTTTTCTGTGCCTGCAATGCCTCTTCGATCCGGTCCTGATTCTCGCGAGCGATCGTCTCCATGCGGGATTCCGCGTATTTCTGAGCGGATTCAACCCGCCTTGCAGAATCCTTTTCGGTTGCCTCACGGTATCCTGCAAAACGCGCATGCTGCTCATGCTCGCGCTTTGATTCCGAGGCGGCTCTTTTGCCCTGGGAGTCGTAGAGCTCTTCCTTTAGCTTCCGGATTTCCTGACGTGCTTCATCCTTGGATTCCTTCATTTCTTCCCGATAGGAATCGCGGACCCGCTCCAGTTCTTTTTCCTGATTGGCGCGAGTTTTTTCGAGCTCCGACTCATAGGAGTCCGTAAGTCTTTGCAAAGAACGGGAATAGGAGGTGGAGTCTGAAACCGTAGACATCTCCCCTCAGGATAAGCCAAGGAAGAGGGCCTAAAAATCGGCAAAGATTGCCTGAATTCAAAGGATCATTTGAGGGCATCGAGCAATTTTGGAATGAATCCCCCAAAACCGCCATTTGAGAGCACAGCAATCACATCCCCGGTTTTGGAATGAACTGCCACAGACTTGACTCCTTCCTCAACTGACTCAAAAAAAGAGGCATCCTTACCTTTTTGTTTCAAATCAGACACCAGGTCCTGGCTGCTGAACTGCTGGTCTGCCGGAATCTTACTCTGATCAAAGGCGACTGCGATCTGAACCGCATCGGCTAAATCAAAGGCCTCGGCATATTCCTTTTGGAAGACCTTGCGCCTGGAGGTTGCGGATCTTGGCTCAAACACGGCCACCAGTCTGCGTCCGGCGTATTTGGCTCGAAGTGCCTTAAGGGTTTCCCGGACGGCGGTGGGATGATGGGCGAAATCATCAATCACAAGAACGCCATTGATTTCGCCGCGCTCCTCCTGACGCCGCTTGATTCCCTGAAACGATGCAAGACCAGCCTTGATTTCGGCTGGAGTCAATCCAAGCTCTCGACACTCGATGTATACGGCAAGTGCATTGAGCGCATTGTGCTCGCCCGGCAACTGAAGCGAGAGGCGATCGATCTTTTCGGAGCGGTAAAACACATCAAACTCAATGCCTGCTCCTGATGATTTCAATCCTGAAAACGTATAATCAGCATAATCAGAGGAATTTCGTGAATACGTGATCACGGGCACTTTTGCTTCGCGCACCTTTTCGCGAACATTTTCGGTCTCCACGCAAGCAATGAGTCGCCCCCCGGGACGGATCCTGGAGACCAAACCGGAGAAAGCCCGTTTTACGGCTGCAAGATCGGCATAAATGTCGGCATGGTCAAACTCGACGGAAGTAAGAATGACATCGTTCGAGAGATAATGATTGAACTTCGGAACCTTGTCCCAAAACGCAGTATCGTACTCATCGCCTTCTAGCACGAAAAACTGGCCCTTTTCCTCGACATGAAAACTATGCGGCAGACTCTGGGATACTCCCCCGATGAAATAGGATGGGATTTTTCCAGCCGATGCAAGCACGTGGGCAAGCAGACTTGAGGTGGTGGTTTTTCCATGAGTCCCGGCCACCACGAGATTGCGGGTTCCGGGAAGAAGATTCTGCTCCATGAACTCCGGGAGCGAAACATACTTGTCGCCACGAGCCTGGAATGCCGCCATCTCGGGATTGCCCTTGCTGATCACATTTCCGACCACCACAAGATCCGGCTTGCTGCCGATGCGAGCGAGATTGCTGGCATCATACGGCGAAAAAAGCTCCACACCCGCCGCAGTCAGAACATCGCTCATCGGGGGATAGACGTTTTGATCGCTCCCCGTAACCCGGATTCCAGAACGCTTGAGGAACGCTGCAAAAGACCCCATCAAGGTCCCGCAGACTCCGATGATATGAACGTGCCTGAACTGATGTAAACCCGAAGATTCGCTCATTTTTTCATTCTGAAAGAGAATTCACCTGATGCCAACCACAAAAGCAATCCAGGAGTAGGCATTATCCCCTGTTTCCGTGCGAACATATTCGCCATTTCCTTGTCCATCCGGGCCCGGCTCCTCCCAATAAATCGCAGTTTCGCGGAATCCGGCTTCTTTCATGATCTCGCGGAGTTCGGGGATCGTCCACACCCTCCAGTCATAAGTGAAACAATCGCGGTGCATTTTTCCGGTCTTGTCCTTGAAGTGGATCGCATAAAGCCCGTGGTGATGAATCGGGTCAAAGGACTTTTGGTCCCAGTAATAGGTAAACCTGCCGAGGCCCGGTACGCGGTAGGTTTTTTGTTCACGGCCCGTTAAAATGAACCCGGGCCCCCCGGCCATCTCGAGCACAAAGATCCCGTCCCGGCTCAGCGATTCATGGGCAGCCTTGAAGTAAAGCCGCATCTGTTCGCGGGTTTTGAAGATGAAAAAAGAAAAGTTTCCAGCTCCGATGATTTCCGATTTCCGCTTTTGAGCGGTGCAGACATTTTCCCGCAAGAGGGTAATCCGCTTCTTTTCACTCGCAGAAAGTCGGGCCAGGGTGTTTTTCTTCCCGTACTTCAGCGGCTCAGGATCGAGATCGAGCGCCATCGCAGTGCGCTCAGGATGAGATTTCACCCATTCCTTTGAAATCAAAAAAGTGCCGCAGAAATCCTCCCGTAGGGAACGCGCCGGACGATTCCGGATGTCAAAAAACATCCGATCAAAGATGCGAACATGCTCCTCGGGGGTTTGGACGGAATTTTCATAGTGAGCGTATTTGTCAAACCGGAATGCCATCCATCACCCCCGCTTTACCTTGAGGGAAAGAGTCAGAATGAATTCGGCCACCGGCTCGTCCCCTGAAATCGAGGGAACCGTGGCGGTGACCGGAACCGGAAGATCGACCCGTTCGCCCGTTGCAGCCGCCCGTTCGACCGCCTTGCAGATCTCATCCCCCACCCGGCAGGTGAAATGGGTTTCCCCTTCGGGGCGCTTTAAGAACTTGGCCGTAAAGTCCTTGAAAATGAGACTTCCTTTTCCGGACTTCAACTCCCGCAATTTTTTTGCCGCAATCAATCCACCTGCCGCATCCGCCCCGATGCAAAGAGCCCCGAAATACATGGAACCAAGATGATTGAGATTGCGTCTTTTAAAGGGCAGAGAAATCACGCAGGTATGGTCATCAAGCGAAACGACTTTCGGTCCCGCCGCAAAAAGAAGAGGAATTTTTGCAAAAGAAAACGCCCGCAAAAAAATTGTGTCTTTGATCGAGATGGGCATGGCCGGCAGCATAGCCGAAAGCGGGTAGGTTGAAAAACAAAATCAGGAGCGGGAAACCGGCGAACAGGTCAGTTCAACTTGCAGCGAGGGGCGCGGCCTTGGTTCACCACCGCCTGATATTCCGGAACATGGGCTGGAACGTGCGATTTTAGGTTTGAAATCCTGCTCTCGCTCGAAGGATGGGTCGACATCCATTCCGGTTGCGACTTGCCCCCGGAGGCGGCAGCCATGTTCTTCCAAAGTTCAACACTCTCGGAAGGGTCAAACCCGGCTTTTGCCATGAGTTCAAGCCCAATCAAATCCGCCTCGCTCTCCTGGGTTCTGCTGAACGGAAGAAGGGCTCCGAATTGAACCCCCACTCCGAGCCCCGCCATCAGGAGTCTTTTCTTCGAGTCATCCATGTCCTTGACTGCGAGATCGGTCGCACCCAAAAGAATCGACGCCAATTGCCCCTGGGATACCCGCTCGTTTCCGTGTTGGGCCATCACGTGTCCGACCTCATGACCCAATACCGCGGCAAGCTGGGCTGGAGTCTTCGCGACCGGAAGAATTCCAGTATGAACTCCGATTTTTCCGCCCGGGAGGGCAAATGCATTGGCAGAAGGATCCTTGAAGACCACCACCTCCCACCGCTCCACACTTACCCGCCCCTTGGATGCTTCGAGAATGGGGGCAACCACGCATTGCACATATTGATTGACCTTCGCATCCCGCTCAATGGGAGTCTTTGCCTTCAGTTCCTCGAAGGACTGAGCTCCCATGGCGTCCATTTTTCCTGCACTCAAAAGAACGATCTGCTTTCGTCCCAAGGGAGACGTCGCGCAGGCGACCAGTGCGATGAGCGCCGTGAAACCCCAAATTTTAGACACCCCGTTCTTCATCTCAACTTCTCCACTCGTCTCGAACCGCTTCATGAAATTCCCGCCGCACAAGCCGGATCCGGTCATCCGTTCGAACGGGGTGCACGCGATTCGTAAGCAAGATTGCATAGAGCCCCTGATCCAGATCCAGCCAAAGCGAAGTTCCCGTAAACCCGAGATGCCCGATGGTCGAGGGGGAAAACACAAACCCCGTGGAACCACTTCCATCAAGAGTTGGCACATCAAACCCAAGTGCCCTTCTGCTACCGGATATGTCGGTCACCACTCTTGAAAATTCACGCAGGGTCTTGAACGAAACAAATTTTTCTTGAAATAGGGCATCCACCCAAAGCTCCAGATCCCGAAGTCTTCCAAAGAGTCCTGCATGGCCGGCCATTCCCCCGCGAGACCAGGCATTGTCATCATGAACCTCACCCTGCAGAGGCCCTCTCCATGGACAAAGCTCGGTCATCACATACTGTGCCTGATCCGGTACCAGCAGCCCCGAAGCCTCGCGATAATGGAGACGCAACCCCGGCACTTGTGCATAAAGGCCCATCAGCTCTTTCTCGAAAGTGTCTCCGAGAATCCGCTCCAAATGCAGAAATCCAAGATCCGAATAAACCACACTCCCACGCCGGGATTCCTCCGCAGGCACCGCATCCAGCAATGAATTGAAATGCTGGATGCGCTCATCGCGCGGCAGTGAGCCCAAGCGATCTCCGAATCGGGTCCGCATTGCTTCATAAAAGGGCTTCCACGCGGGGAGGCCTGATCGATGAGTGAGTAATTCCTCAAGCCTCGTATCGAGGAAAAGTTCTCCGATTTCCACTTTTTTCATGCAAAGGAGAGTGGTTGCCAGAATCTTCGTCAAGGATGCGAGATCAAAAAACGACTCTTCGCCCACAGGCAGAGAACCCGAAAATCGGGAATGGGTTCCAAGAAAGTGGCGGACTTTTTTTTCGGATCCGATCCTGCCAAAAGAGGCTGCCATCCCGGAACCGACTCCTTGCCTCAATGCGGATTCCAGAATGGAGCGGGTCCGGGAGACTTTCATCTAGATCACCCAGGTTTCACTTGCAATCGTGCGACCAGACTTGAATCGCCCGCCGGAAAGATCTGAAAAGTCGAGAGTCTCATACCGACCCTTGGTCATTTGCTCTGCAATTGCGATTCCCACCGCATAGCTTTGCATCGCACCGTGACCCGAGAAGGAGTGTGCTTCAAACACACCCGGCAACCCGTTCACTGGTCCGACAATCGCATGATGATCCGGAGAATTTTCATAAAGCCCCGCCCACCCACTCACATGCCTAAGGCTCTCAAAGCCGGTGGATCGCTCGTAGAGTGCAGGCCAAATGTGCTCCTCAAAGAAGGAATCCGCATCGTACCTGAAATTGAATCCCGCACTCTCACCCGGAGTTGCGAAGCCCGAAAGACCGTAAATCGACTCGGGATGAAAATATACACCACTGGGGTCTATGATCATGCCGTACGGAGTAAGGTCGAGGTCTCTTGCATGAAAAAGCGAGATCTGCCGGCGAACAGGCACGGAGGGACACTCATAGCCTAGAATGGACGCAAGTTTCGGAGCCCAGGCGCCTGCCGCATTCACCACCTGTCCCGCAGAAAACTCAATCCACTCTCCCAAAGATCCGTCGAAGGAGTCACGGCTGGTGGGATTTTGCTCCAGAATCCTTCGCTTATCCTCGCTTTTCAACGTATCCTTGAATCGGAAAGCCCTAATCTTCCAGTCGGAGGATCGGTTGCCTTCGGTGACAAAAACGCCATCCATAAAAACCACACCAGCCTCTTTTGCCAACTCCCGATAATGCTCTTTCAGGCGGTTTGGATTGACGAGCCCGTCCTTCACACCGAAAAGCCCACCGGCAAGATCATCCGTCTTGTCGATAAACGGACAGCGATCACGAATCTGTTTTACATCGAGAACATCGACAGCCCAGCCCTCTTTTACATGCATTTCGCGGGCCTTTAACGCCGAAGAGAAAGACTCAGGACGATGAAGCCAGAGATATCCGCAATCACGATAGCCGATCGAATCGGCTACGGTTCCGAAATATTCGATGGAGCTTTTGGATGCGAGGAGGTTTACCCTTTGAGACCAGGTTGCCCTTACTCCTCCGGCGTTGAGTTCACTGCTACTCCACTCCCCTCCAAGATCAAGATCCACCACGGTGACCGATCCTGCGTCTCTTCGTGAAAGACCCATGGCTATTGAGCTTCCAATCAATCCACCGCCGATTACCAATACATCCGAATTCATTCCTGCCGTACTCATCTGATTCTCACCACATCATCTGGCTGAAATTCTCAGAGATGATTTTGGGTTCTCCATTCTCCTCGGCAATGTAAAGAGTTTTGGTTCCCCGGGACACCAACCCCTTCCTACCGTTCTTCAATTCCGACTCATAATCCTGGGTGAACATCATCATGGTATATTTCGGATGACGGAAGAAGAAGGGTTCGCTCGCATTCACATGAATTGAAGAGTATTTCTTCGTCAAGGCCGCCTTGTACTGCTTCCACGAGTCCCGGTCGAAAGTACGGCCTTTGATGGGAGAGGAGAAATCCGTGTGGTAGTGACTCATGTATTTCTCGACATCCCGACTTTCCCAGTCGTTGATCCACGAATCAAAGAAACGATGGAGCTTTTCGTCGCGTCCCCCGTTCTTGTATTCGGGAGTCAGGGCATCAAAAATCAATATCGGGGTGAGCCCGACCTGAATGAATCGTTCAATTTCCCGAAGCTCCTCATTCAGGACAACCACACAACCTTCGCTGTCAAAATCCCTCTTCAAACGATCCGGCTCGTTAGTTCCGTGCAACATGATGTTGTTTCCTGTGCAATCTGCGATCTGATCGTATTGATTTGGATAATTCACATAAAAGGCCATCGCACCAAACTTGGGCTTGATTCGTGGGGGGAGAATCTTGGAGGAAAACTGATAAACTCCTTCCGGCGTTTTCAAATCCCCCTCTTCCTCTTTGTCTCCTTTTACCTTTCCAGTGGTGGCATGATAGGTTTTCAAGATCTTGAAAGAATCATCCGGTTCGTAGTGCGCGACGTGAAGAAGATTGGTCTTTTTATCGACGAGAATCAGGGTGTGCATGTGCTGCTGATGTGAGGAGCGGCCAGTTGCCAGGGCGGAAACGGAGAAATACAAAACGTTAACGGCAGCACAAACTCCCGCCAGCCACGCTGCGCGCGTCCACATTGATTTCCCGAGATTAGACATCGGAGGTGATTCTAACTGTTTTTATTCAGGTTTTAAAGCGAAGTTTCGGCACAAGAGCAAGCGCTTCAAACACAATTTTCGAACTCATCTTGGATTTTCCGACGCGTCGATCCTCGAAAATGATCGGAAACTCCTTACAGCGGAATCCCTTTTTAAACGCCCTATATTTCAGCTCGATTTGAAAGGAATAGCCTCCCGCCTCGAGAGTTCCGAGATCAATCGACTCGAGTACTTTTCGATTCCATCCGTTGAAACCACCCGTGAAATCACGAATCGGAGCACCCAGCATGGTACGCGCATAGAGACTGCCTCCGCGACTGATGATCTTACGACCAAGCCCCCAGTTTACCGTCCCGCCTCCTGGCACATACCGGGAGCCGATCACAAAATCATGCTCGTTCAACAGAGAAAGCATGGTCGGGAGGAACTCGGGTTTGTGTGAAAAATCCGCATCCATTTCGATCAAGCGATCAAAGTTCTGCGCAAATCCCCAGCGAAACCCGGCGATATATGCCGGCCCAAGGCCCTCTTTTTTTGTACGATGAAGCACGTGGATTCTGGGCTCCGAGGCACTGAGCTCATCGGCCCGCTTTCCAGTTCCATCCGGAGATCCATCATCCACCACGAGAACATGGACACTCTCGGGCGTACGTGCAAGCACAGCCTTGGTGATCGGCTCAAGATTTTCGATCTCGTTGTAAGTGGGGATCACGACGAGAACTTTGGAATCAGAATTTATCATTTAAAATGGAACATCTTCTTCGGTAAAGGTAGGTTCCGATTGAAATGATGCTCCTGCTCCATAATTGGAGTTTCCACCTGAGTTTGAACCGTAGTTAGAAGAACCACCGTAGTTCTGGTTTTGAGCTCCGTAGTTGGAATTCGAGTTGCCGTACTCCTGATTGGAGGATCGGCCTGCACCAGCGTTTCCGCCCAGGAACTGAACGGATTGGGCCACTACTTCGGTAGTGTAACGGGTTTGGTTGTCCTTATCCTGCCAAGACCGGGTTTGAAGCTTTCCTTCAATGTAGGCCTGGCGTCCTTTTTGGAGGTATTGTCCGCAAATCTCTGCAAGCTTTCCAAATACAACCACCCGATGCCACTCGGTTTTTTCCTGTTTTTGGCCGTTTTTATCCGTCCAAGACTCATTGGTTGCGATGCTTAGGTTGCAAATGGCTTGTCCGGAGGCAGAATGCTTCACTTCCGGATTTTGGCCCAGGTTCCCGATCAAGATCACTTTATTGATTGACATGCCTCTGACTTACGCCCGTTGTGTTGGGGAAGTCAAGGCTTCTTCGAGGTTCTCCGGATGCCCTTGTTTTCTCAGGAAAAGGGATCCCTTTTTGGGAAAACTTTTTCCGCCAGGCATCCTCCACCTGCCCAATTGCTTTCTGGCGGTCCACCAAATACAGGATTGGATCGAACTTGCAGTCGGGGCAGACCATGGCTGAACGCATTTTCAGGCGGTACACCGCCTCAAGCACCGCCCCCGCAGGAATCAGGAACGCGAGGAAGCCTTTTGCCCCCATGAGAGGCCAGAAGAGAAGCGTGAAGGACATCGTTGCCAGAAAGACATGAAAAAAAAATGCGACAGAGCCGACCTTCGCCGGCGGAGACTGCCTTCGCTCGCGCCTGCAACTTACACAAAAGAACTTGAATCCCTGATTTTCGATTTGTTTCATCCACTGCTGGATGGAGGACTTCCTGTTTTTAGGCCACATTGAAACTCCTTTTCAATTCCGCCGCAAAATAGAGTATACCAAAGCCTCAATGAAAATTGCTGCAAAAACCTTCTCGCTTGCCGAGACCCCTCATTTTCCAGATCGATGGTCCCGGCTGCTTGACGGGACTCTTCCTGCATTCGTGAAGGAACGATTTTCTCCTTCTGAATCCTGGAAGAAGAAGCCCTTCTCAAAAGAGGATGTCAATTTTTTTTCCAAGGGCCTTCTCGAACTTTCGGAGTTTTTCACCTCTGGCCGGGAAAGTGATCGACTGCCGAACTATTTCACCACAGCCCGATTCCGATCGAGCTATTTTCTTTACTTTTTTGGCCTTCAGGGAGCCAAATTCCTGACTCTTTTTGATCGTCACCCGGCGGCTGTCGATGCGGCTCTGAATCATGCCGTGGAAACCGGTACCCTACGGATCCTCGATGTGGGCGCGGGCCCCGGGACCGCGTCGATTGCGTTCTTGTGTCACGCACTGGAAAAGATCCTGAAGGACCAACCCATCGGAAAAAAGGATTCAAAACTTCGACTTCCGTTTTCCATCGAGCTCTTGTGGATTGATCACAATGAGGCGATTTTGAAAGATGGGGAACAGTTGCTTTCAAGACTGCTTGAGCTCTTTCCAGAGATCGACGGCTCCATCGGTCTGACCACCCAGGTCCGCCCCTGGTGGAAACATCCCAAGGGTTTCTCATTTGATGCCTCCTTGGTTCTCTTCGGAAATGTCTTGAACGAAGGAGCCCCGGGAGCCGCCGTATTTCAGCAAGGTCTTGCACCGTTTCTAAAGGACCCAAAAGGGGGGGGCGTACTCCTCCTGGAGCCTGCCTTCCGTGAACCATCACAAAGGCTCTCCAGCATCCGTGACGAAGTGATGCTCTCCAATTCACCCCTCCCGATCTGGGGTCCTTGCCTTCACCGTGAAAAGTGTCCTCTTTCGAGCGGAAAGAACTGGTGCCATTTTTCGGTTCCCGCAAAACTGCCTGGAGAATTTTTTCGCAAGTTTTCCATCAAACTCGGGGGCGTACGGGACTGGCTCAAGTTTTCCTATGTCTGGTTTGCATCAAAAAGGTCGGAAGACCGGGCCACATCTCCAAAAGGCCTGGTCCGTGTGATCAGTGATCCGATCCGCACGGCATCGGGGCTCAGGAATTTGGTGTGCAGGCCCGATCGTTTTACGTATGAACCCACTCCAAAAAAACCCGTATTCAGAGGCGAAGTGATCCATGATCCCCTATTTCAACCGCGTCACAAAAACCATTGAAACCGAACATGTTTACGGAGGAGCCTACCTGAACTGGGCATATCAGAGCCGTTTGGGCTTTTACCTCACCGACAAGTTTTTCTCAAAACGCTGGCTGAGCCGGATCTTTGGTGCCTTCGAGGACTCCGCCCTGAGTCGCTCAAGAATCAAAGACTTCATCTCGAGGTACGGTATTGACATGCGGGATTTTGAGGCTGAAGACTACTTCTGCTTCAACGATTTTTTCATCCGTAAGTTCAAGGCCGGAAAAAGACCGTTTTCACAAGCGGACCGGGATTTTTGTGCCGGAGCGGAAGCCCGCTATTATGTTTTCCCGGAACTGAAGCCCCGACAAAAGTTCGATGTGAAGGGGATCGAGATCGACCTTGAGGAATTGCTCAGGGACTCCGAACTCGCTCAGGAGTTTGTGGGTGGCTGCATGATTTTGGCGCGCCTTTGTCCAGTGGACTATCACCGCTTCCATTTTCCCTTTTCAGGCCTACTCACCCGCCATTACCGGATCGCGGGGGGGCTCCATTCGGTGAATCCCGTCGCCATTGAGGCTACTCCGAAGGTTTTTCTCGAGAATGAGCGCCAAGTGGCAGTCATGGAGCACCCGAAATTTGGCAGGGTTGCAATGATCGAGGTGGGCGCGCTCGGGGTGGGAAAGATCGTGCAAAGCGCGTACTCAGGAAGGTCATCGATGCCACTTAAATTTGAAAAAGGCCTTGAAAAAGGGTATTTTTTATTTGGGGGATCAACTGTGATCTGGTTGTTGCAAAAGGAGAAATTCAAGCCAAGTCAGGACATCCTGGAGAACAGCTCCAAGGGCCTTGAAACCTGGGTTCCGCTCGGCCAACCCTTGGGAGAACTCAACGAGTGAATCCCGGCGTGGCGCTGATTGAGGATTTATTCAAACAAATCATCGGGCCATTCGCAGCCACGAGGATCACGCCCCTGCTCTTCGAGCCTGACAATGTGGAGGATCGTGTCACCCACCTCGTCAAAAACTTCAGCAACCATCCTCATCTGATTCCTCCCTTTCAGACTCTGATCAAATCCTTGAATCCGCAGGATATCGATGTGCCTCTGGAAGAACACATACGATTCTACACCACCCGCGCAACCCAGCTCTGGATGCTCGTGAACTTGATGAATCAGGTCCTGAGAACAAAAGAACTCCAGATGGATGAGGCGACAGGAAAACTTCCAGGAAAAGCCAATGAACTCCTGAAGTATTCCAATGAGGCCCGCGCGCTTTTCGGCGATGAAAGCCGATACAAGGATCTTGTGTTTGCCGGTGGTCTCATCTTTGATTTTCTACTTTATCTGTCAAAAACCCAGATGCTGAATCTCGGGGGTGCCAAGTTCGACGAACCAATCGCCCAAGCCTTCACACGGGCCGTTGAACAAGGGCAAATGACACTGAAAGTGGCCCGATACAAAAAGAAACTCACCCTCGAAAAACTCACTCCGGCCGCGGCCTTTGTGCGACAACTTGCGCAGCTTATGATCTGCATGCTGAGGCCGACAGAGGGCCCCGAATTCTACAAGAAGCTTTCCTCACTCAAGTACACCGAACCCGTGCGACTTTCCATGGAATCCCAGAAATTCGGGGTCCATCACGGGGTGATCGCAACGTTTGTGGCCCAGATGATCCCGGAGTTCACCCCCCTGGATGAAGCCATGTCTGTTTGGGGTGCGCCATATTTGTCCTGGATCAGCGGTCTTCGGGATGTGCATGACCTTTCTGGAATGGCGATGTTGGGAGCAGCGCTGAAGGAGCGGGTCACCGGCTCGGATTTCAAGGGCTCGGGTCGCGTCGGCGACACCCTTCCGGAATTGCAATTCCTCGATTTGTCCCTCACTCCGGAGATCAAGAATGAAATTAAAATTTGAACGGTTCGAGGTCATTTCTTGTTTTTCGATTCGTGGAGTTGTTGAACTCCCACAGATCCGAATTCTTGCCATCGGCCTTGAAACACTGGTCAAAACTCTGGATGAGCCGATGGTTGTGAACTTTACCCTGGCCACACTTGATCCGCTTTACCTGAAACCTTTGACCGACTTGAAAAAGCTTTTGGCCAAAAGCACGAAGCACAAGGTGTACTGGGTTGGAAAGGGAAAGGGACTTTCGGATTTCGTGAGCTTAAGCCTGCTCTTTCAGAGGCTCGGAGGATTCAAACTCAGGCAAATCGGCGAACGCCTCACTCTTGAAGACGAAACCCATGAGCTTCATGCCAGAGTCGAGAACCTCAAGGCCGAGTTGGAAAAACTCGGTGGCGATGGTGACCAAGCACAAAAAATCGTGCTCGAGAACATCACCCTGAAAGAACAGCACCGGATGCTCACTCGAATGACCAAATTCATCGCAGAACGGATGAAGGAACAAACCCGCTCCACCCCGAGTGATCCGGAGTACAACCAGAAGGTGAACACGGCTCTCGAGGAGCTAAAAACCGCCTATGCCATGGAAATCAAACTATGAACATCAAGGCTGAGATCATTCCCCAGGATGCCGTAGTGAATCAGGTAAAGGAACTCCAGAGTCAAAAGAACGCCCTGGACACGCAGGCGGACGTGCTGGAACGCAGGCTGGAGCAGATCAAGGCTTCCCTTGCGGAGAACGAGGAGCTCCGGAAAAGAAATACGGAAATTCTGGAGCTTGTGCTCAAACAGGTTGAGGAAGAAAAATTGAGAAGTGCGGAATTTTACCCGGACATCAGGCTCGCGGTGCTTACGGTTTCAGCCGCACTGAATGCTCCACCCAAAAAATAGTTTCAGGAATCAAAAGCGCAGCTCAATGTCATCCGGCAATTGAACGGGATGATAGATGGAGTTGAGCTTTGCATAATCGCCGGTGAATCCTGTTTTCCGGAAAAGCCATAGGAAATCAGGACGGTCAAAAGTGATCCACTCTCCTCCCAGAATGACCCCGTCACGATCCAGATCAAGTTTGTACTCATAATCGGCGTAGTCGAGAATGCCCTCCGGATAGTTTCCGGGTTCCGTTTGATCTCCCTCCCGAATCAGGAACTTCTGATAGCGGTCATACTCTGAAAGAAACGGCGACTGAAGTCCAAAAAGAGCAGGAAGCGTCGGGAACCAGAACGCCCATCCATAATCCGTGTCGTCTGCAAAAAACAGACGGGTCTTGACCCGCACCATACGAGCCGTTCCGGGACTTGCTCCGGCCTCAGGACCGGACCACTCCAGCACCTGCGAGTCATAGCGGAATACGGGCTGATTCCAAACCTCCACGTCACGGGTCTTGTCGATCAGAAAACCCTCCCGGTTCAGACCCAGTTGATTTCCGATCACGATGTGAAAGGCTCCCGCGTTCACATCCCGACAAGCGGGATCTTCCTTGTTTGCCATCACCTTCTGAACAAATCCGGGGTCGGTTGGGGCTGGGCCTCCCTCAGGGAAATACCGAAGTGCCAACGCTTTGTTGCGGAATGACTCCACTACCTGTCGGTAATATGAATCGGCGATTCCGGCAGGATCACCATAATCGGAAAACACTTCTCTGCCATTCTTGATCTTGGTCGTAGGGTACAAGAAACGCTTAGTGCAGCGTTGTCCCACAAAAGTCGCATCAGGATCCTGCACAGTGGAACCGCCAATCCGCTTGAACACGTTTCCGATCCTCCGCCCGATTCCATTGATGAACGAGTTGAAAGAGACCTTCACCCTTTCCGCATAACTCGAGATCATGACCGCTTTGATGTCGGATGAACCGAAATCGATCTCAATGCCATCCGCGTTGATTGCGGTAGCGGGATTCGGTTCAGGATAATGAAGGGAAACCGGAGCCCAAGCATGGCAATAGCCCTGCCAGGAGCTTAAGGCCGCATCCCCGGAGTCCAAAAATTTGTTCACGAGCTTGTAATCATAATCACCGATCAGGAGTGAATATTTTTCAAGCGGCGAGAGGTTTGACACGACCCTACTCCGTTCTCCGGGTGCCATACGAAGAAGTTCGGCTCTTGAGTACCGGTGAACCTGAAAGAATCGTTTTTTCCTGACAGAGGCGGGTTCCGAGGCTTCCGGGGATCCGTCCTGAAACTCCCGCCATCGATACGCCATCCCGCCCCTTTGCATCGGCCAATAACTATCTGCCCACGGAATGTGTTCGTTCTCAACCGATCCGTTCAGGGGAAGAGCGCCAAAACGCCGATCGTAAGAGACCTTGTGCCAGGTGGTATCAAAGCTGCTCGGATCATCCACACTCCCCGGCTTGATTTCGGCTGCGTACACCAGGAAACCGGTAAAAAGACCAAAAGCAAACACGACCGTTGTGATTCGCATGACTCGAAAGTCCTCCCTGGCGAAGGACCCTATCAAACGGGAAAAGCTGATTCAACAATTTTTGTGTAAATAAAAGACGGCACGTATGCCGTCTCCACGTGGCGCATTCTGGGGCACCCACTCCAAACGCTTTCCGATCTCGAAACCTTGGACTTTCGTATTGTTTTCCACATCCAAGAGCGAACAGGTCGAGTAAATCACAAGCCCCCCGGGGGAAAGGTGCCGACCAGCCCAGGTCATCAGGTCCTCCTGTGCGAGCACCATTCGATCGACATCATGAAGAGTTCGGTTCCACTTGATCTCAGGGTGCCTGCGAATGATTCCCGTGCTCGAGCAGGGAGCATCAATCCAGATCACATCGAACTTTGCCTCCGATTCGTGAATTGCGGAATAAGAACTGATCTCGATCTTTTCGCGGAGATTCAGGCGACTCACGTTTTCACGCACCCTCTGAAGACGTTCGTCATCTATGTCGGTCGCAATCACGGAAAATCCGGCAAAGGCAAGTCCAAGCGATTTTCCTCCGGGGGCCGAGCACAGGTCAAGGATCCGAAGGGGACTTTTTCCCCGCTCTTTCAGGAATTCCACCACCGCATCGACCAGTTTCTGGTTGGAAATGTCCTGCACAAATCCAGGAGGCTCATCACCACGGTATCCTTCATTCAGGAGAATGGTTTCGGCCGGGGTACGGTACCAGACCTGCGGTCGGTCAAGCACTGCCTCTGAAAAAGAAAACACCCACTCTGAACCGCGCTCCTTGCGAAGTTTTTTAAACAGCCACTCAGGCAGACTGCACCAAGCGACCTGTTCCTCGAACGGGCTCGCCTCGCTGACTTTCCAATGGATCCAGGACTCCCTTGAATCCGAGACCTTTCGAAGAAGTGCATTTGCAAATTTAGAGGGCGCCTCCCCGTCATGCTGACGAATGGCTTGAACCGTCTCTGAAACGGCAAGAGGCGGAGGCACATCCTGCGCCAGCAACTGATACACTCCGATTTGAAGAAAACGCCGGATCTCCCCTGTGGGTTTTTTCTTGAGGGAATAAGTATCAATGATGAAATCGAGCCTCCCTTTGAAGCGCAGAACACCTGATGCAATCTCATAGATCCAGGCCCGATCAAAATCTTGAAAAGTTTTCCCACTCGCAGCGGAGAGAACAAGGTTCACTGACTCTTCGAGGGAGTCCTTCGACGTCGACACGTGCGCAAGCACTCGCGCAGCAAGACTTCGAAGCTCGACCAAGGATTGAGCGGATTTCCGCCCTGACTCAGCGTGCGCCATTCCAGATTGAATAGAGGCCTGCAGGCAGGACCTCAGCTCCATTTTGTTTCATCCCTGTGATCCGATCCGCAAGTCGGGACACAATACGGTCGATGAATGAGTGTTCTTCTTCGAAGGTTTCCTCATCCTCCAACGATCCACCCAAAAGAAGATCCTGAAGTCCTTTCATCTTTTTCGTCGGATAAACCGTACGGACTTTCCCCTTGATCTTGGCCTCTTTTGCAACAAATTCCACTGCGTCCTGAAGCGTTCCTATCTCATCAACCAGTTTCAGCTTTTTGGCCTGGGTTCCGGTGAAAACACGTCCATCCGCAACCGCGGTCACTTCTTCAGCAGTAAGCTTGCGGCCCTCTGCGACGGCCGCCTTGAACTGATCCAGGGTGTCCAGCACAAGTGTCTGGAAGTACTCGCGCTCATCGGGGGCAAGTTCACGGTAGTCGGCTCCACTGTCCTTGAACTTTCCGGTCTTGACCGAGAATCGTTCCACTTTTGCCCACTCATAAAGCTTTTTCATATTGATAAACTCCATGATCACGCCGATGGACCCAGTAAGAGTTCCTGCGTTTGCGAATACCTTCTTTGCACCGGCCGCCACATAAAACGCGCCAGAAGCAGCAACACTACCCATGGAAATCACGAGAGGCTTGCTGTATTTTTTTACGGCCTCGTAAATTTCCTGAGAGGGAGCCACGGCACCACCTGGGGAATTCAGGCGCAGAACAACGGCCTTTACCTCCTTGTCCTCCTCAGCGTCTTTCAGGTTCCGGAGTACCTTTTTAGACTCAAGAATCACGCCCTTCAGCTCGATGACCGCAACATATTCCCGTTTCTCATTGAATCCTTTTTGGGAGTCCGTCTCCTTCCAGGATTCCGACCCGCCTTTCATGAAAAAATACACAAAGGAGAAGATCAGGAAGAAGGCAAACAGGGCTGCCGAGAGTCCCAGGATCAAAGCAAGGGGATTGATGTTTCGTTTTTTGATTTCGGTCATATCCGATTATTCTACATCCAATATTTAATATCTTGCGGATTTTTTCATCGGCCGGGAGTCTGCCCGGGATACGGATTCGAAACCCAGGATCGCCAGAAGCTTGGCTTCAGAAGGCTTCCTTGGCCAATGGCGTACACAAAAAATCACCTATCATTACTGGTATTTAATCAGATTTTTCGTATTTCTCACCGCACTCCCTCCCGGATTCTGACCCAAAGCAATCCTCACGAGTTTTTCCTTGAATTCATTTCGCATCTCGGCTAGAAAAAGACTTCCTCTTTTCATTGCGTCCCCATCGTCTAGAGGCCTAGGACATTGCCTTTTCACGGCAGTAACCGGGGTTCGACTCCCCGTGGGGACGCCATTCTTCCTAAGATTGGATTCTACTCACTCTATGGTGGGTATTTTAAATTTCCCTTTCAGGAACAAACATCTATCAGACGCAGTCGATAGTTTTTAAAGGATCGATATCCGTAAGCCCGCTTTTTCACAAGCTTTGCGACGTTATTATAGCCTTCAACGCGTGCATTTGTCAGCCCGGTTTTGAAGTAGTTCAGAATCTCATCGCGCCACTTGAGGAGGGTTCTGCG